>CAITSH010000197.1 GCA_903895005.1 uncultured Pseudomonadota bacterium | reverse complement strand
GCCGACAAGCAGTCCTGCGCCAGCTGCCACGCAGATGCATCGGTCAGCATGAAAGGGGCGGCGACGCGTTACCCGAAAATGGATGCTGCGTCGGGCCGCCTGCTCAATCTCGAGGGACGCATGCAGCAATGCCGCGTCGACCGGCAAAAGGCAACACCGTTTCGCTACGGCGCCGATGAGCTGCTGTCCTTGTCGGCCTATGTCAGCCACCAGTCGCGCGGCCAGCCGGTGAAGGTCTACATTACAGGTGAGGCGAAAAAGCATTTTGACGCCGGCCGCGCGTTTTTCTATGAGCGGCGCGGCCAGATGAACCTCTCTTGTGCACATTGCCACGAGGCCAACCAGGGGCGGACCCTGTTCGCGGAGAAAATCAGCCAGGGACATCCGGTGGCCTATCCGATTTACCGGCTCGAATGGCAGAGCGCGGGGACGCTGCAGCGGCGCATGCGCAGCTGCCTGACCGGCGTGCGCGCCGAGTTGCTGCCCTATGCTTCGCAGCAATACCTCGACCTGGAATTGTTTCTTGCCTGGCGCGCCCAGGGTCTGGTTGTGGAAACACCCGGCGTCCGGCGTTAAATTAACGCTGCAGGTTTTCAATTATCTCGCGCATGCGCGGGCTCGACGCGGATCGATGGTTGTTGGTGTACGAATTATGCGAGAGGCTTAACGCGCCTCGCAGCGCGTTTTCCGTCTCAGACGCGGCCGTACAGGCGTGCCGCCGCTAGGCGTGGCGGTCGGGAACACGTGGGCGAATCCTTAACGGGCAATGAAGCGACTGGTACCGAAAGAGACGGCCAGATCACGCGCGACGGGCAACGGGTCGCCTGCCAGCTGCGACGCGAGTTGTTCGGCAAGGAGCGGTGCCCATAACAGGCCGCGCGCGCCCAGGCCCACGGCCAAATGCACGCCCGGCTGTTGCAGCAGCTCGCCATAAATGGGCATGCGGTCCGGTGTGGTGGCGCGAAATCCGGCGCGACCTTGGAGTCGTGATGCATCGAGTCCGCGCGTGAACCCGGGCAGCAGCGACTCGGCACGCATCAGGTTGGCCTCGTGGTCGGCATTGCGGGCGCCGCGTTCGGCGTCGTCGATCTGGAATGTCGCGCCGAGAAAATAGCCGCCGTCAGCAAGCGGTGCCACCACGCCATCACCGTCCACGGGCACGCGTGGTATGGACGGCCGACCCTCTGCCGGTACGAAGCTCAACTGCCCCCGAACCGAAATAAGCGGCAGCGCGGCCTCAGGCAGCAGTGCACGCGCGTCAAACGCCGTGGCAACAATGACATGCGCCGTCTCGCTGATGACGCCTGCTTCGTATTCACCGCCATCGTTTCTTTCGCCGGTTCCCGCGTGCTTTCCCTCAACGCGCCACAATTCGCCTGATCGACGGATGCGAAGGGCATCGGCTGAAAAGGCGCGCTGGATGGGGCTTTCCAGACGGTTACCCCGTTCCATGTTGGCGGCGCAAAGCGCCGGTGGCGACGCCCAGCCGGCCGATGCCATCCACCAGCCGGCACCGCGCACGGCGCAGCCTGCGATATCGGCGGCTTCATCGGCATTCACAGTGCGCACCCAGTCGGCGGGGAAGTCATGCAACGCGGTGATGGCGGCGAAGCGCTCGGCCTCGACGGTGTCGCGCGCCAGTTGAAGCACGCCGCTTTGCCGCCAGGGCAACGCGTGCCCTTCGGATGCAAGGGCGTTGAAATGACGCAGCGCATAGTCCAGCGCCGGGCGGGACAGGCGGGCGTTGACCGCGTCTTCCTTGTTGACGATGGGGCGCAATAATCCCGCGGGGTTGCCCGATGCCTCCTGCGCCGGTGAGGCGTGGCGTTCGATCAGCGTCACATTCCAGCCGCGCGCTGCGAGGCGTTCTGCGCAAAAGCTGCCGGCCAGGCCCGCACCGATAACGGCCACGCTGTTGTGCGCGTCGTTTGCGGGGCCGGCGAACGGCCGCGCTGCGGTCATATGCCCGGCGAGCATTTGTCGCTTGGTGCCGAAGCCCGCGCGTTTTTCAACGGCAAACCCCGCGGCGGCAAGGGCGGTGCGCACGCTGCCTGCGACCGTCCAGGTCGCGAGGGTTGCTCCCGGCGCGGCGAGCCGCGCCAGTTCGTGGCAGATCGGCGGCGACCACATATGCGGATTTTTTTCTGGTGAAAAGCCGTCGAGGTAAAACGCGTCGGCGCTTGCGTCAAGCTGGCGCAGCGTCTGTGTTGCATCGCCGAACAGGAGCGTGAGCGTGATTCGGCCGCCGGCGAGGTGCAGCCGGTGAAAGCCGTTCACCATCATCGGCCATTTTGCGACCAGTTCCGCGGACGGGCCGCCAAGTTCGCCCCAGCGCGCATGCGCCTTCGCGAGATCCTTTGCACTGAAGGGGTGTTGTTCGGCGCTGACGTAATGCAGGCGCGCGCTGGCGCCGCCGGTTTTCAGGAAGGCTTCGCAAGTGACGAGAAAATTCAGGCCCAGGCCAAAGCCCGTTTCGACGATTGTGAAGCGTTTCGCCCCGTTCATCCAGCGCCGCGGCAGGTCGTTGCCGCCGAGAAACACGTGGCGTGCCTGCCCGATTGCGCCGCCGGCACTGTGATACACATCTTGAAACCGTGCGCAGTAGGACTCACCGACCTCGTTGAATTCGAGGGAGGCGGGTTCTACTGAAATGGGAGCGGGATGCGGCTTGATCACCGCCCAATCATAACGCGGCGCGCCGGCGCCTCACTGTCGGCCTTCGCCCCGCGCGACGGACTAGGGGGTTACTGCGCGAAGCGTTTTTCGTAAGTTTCGGTGATTTTTTTCACCGTGCCGTCCTTGACCATGGATTCGAGCGCGGTGGAAAGTTTTTTGATGTCGTCCTTGGACGTGCGCGGGCTGCAGGCGAGATACAAGTCCTCTTCGCGCACCACATAGACCATCTTGATATCAGTGACCTTTGCATCGGCGGCGACTTTTTTTGCCGAATAATAGTTGGTGATCCAAAGGTCGATGTAGTTCGGATCGTCCTTCTTGAGCAGGAGTTTCGCCGGCACCTGCGTGTCGTTGCCGAAAAGGCGGAAGTTGGTGACCGCCTTGCTCATCAGGAAGTCGACCTTGGCATCGGCCGCCACGCCGCCGATTTTGAACTTGCGCAGGTCCGGGATGGCCTTCACCGGTGCTGCAAAGTCCGATTTTCCGAACAAGGCCCAGCGATTGAGTGCGAAAGGCCCGATCCACTGGAACAGGCGTTCACGGTTTTCCAGGCGGGCGGTGGAATAGACGCAGGTGTCCTTGTCGGCCTGGGCCGCAGGATAGGCTATCTCCCAATTTTGCACCTTGGTCTGCACCGGCACGCCGGCGCGCTTGGCCATTTCAGAGACAATGTCCGTGGACAAGCCGGTGAGCTTCCCACCCTCGGTGTAGTTGAAGGGCGCGTTCTCTTCGGTGAGCAGGGTCAGCGCGTGGGCCGGGGCCGATGCAAGCAGACAGGCACCGAGCAGGGCTGCGGCGCGGATGGGCGGGGTTGTCATCACATTCCTCACGATGTGCAGCGAAACGGGGGGGGGGCGGCAAAATGCGGGGGTGTCGCTTCGATCGGGGCAATGCCCCGGTTTTCAGGCGCAACAGTAGCATATGCGGTGCGGGTCGCGCATCGTGCGGCGCGGTAAAGGTAGAGCCGGTCCGGGTCGCGCGAGGGCGGGTCGGTTAGAATGGGAGCCTGATTTTGTCACCGAATTGAGAAAAAACGCCATGGCCCAATACGTTTTCACCATGCGCCGGGTGGGCAAGGTTGTCCCCCCGAAGCGCCAGATCCTGAAAAACATTTCCCTGAATTTTTTTGCCGGCGCGAAGATCGGCGTGCTCGGCCTCAACGGCTCGGGCAAGTCCAGCCTGTTGCGCATCATGGCCGGCGAGGACACCAATATCGACGGCGAGGTGGTGACCATGCCCAACCTCAACATCGGTTACCTGCAGCAGGAACCCAAACTCGACCCGGACAAGACCGTGCGCGAGACCGTCGAGGAAGGCATGGGCGCGGTGTTTGGCGCCAAAAAACGCCTCGACGAGGTGTACGCAGCCTACGCCGAACCGGATGCCGATTTTGACAAGCTTGCCGCCGAGCAGGCCGAACTGGAGGGCATCAT
Source organism: uncultured Pseudomonadota bacterium (assembly GCA_903895005.1). The sequence continues at coordinate 1,189 of CAITSH010000197.1, read as the reverse complement.
CGCCGCCTCCGCAGGGGATAACGTCGACCATCAGCTTGAGATCGCCGCCGACGCTCTGCGCCTGCCGCCCTGGGACGCGAAAATCGGCCCGCTATCGGGAGGTGAAAAACGCCGCGTTGCGCTGTGCCGGCTGCTGCTGTCCAAGCCGGACCTGTTGTTGCTCGACGAGCCGACCAACCACCTTGACGCCGAGTCGGTCGAATGGCTGGAGCAGTTCCTGCAAAAATTTTCCGGCACCGTGGTTGCCGTAACCCACGATCGTTACTTCCTGGACAACGCTGCGCAGTGGATTCTTGAACTCGATCGCGGCCACGGCATCCCGTGGGAGGGCAATTACAGCTCTTGGCTGGACCAGAAGGACAAGCGCCTGGCGCAGGAAGAGTCGACCGAGTCGGCGCGCCAGAAAACCATTCGCCAGGAACTCGAGTGGGTGCGGCAAAACCCCAAGGGGCGCCAGGCCAAGAGCAAGGCGCGTCTGGCGCGTTTCGAGGAGCTGTCCTCCTACGAATACCAGAAGCGCAACGAGACGCAGGAGATTTTCATTCCTGTCGCAGATCGTCTCGGCGATTCGGTCATCGAATTCAAGAACGTTACCAAGGCTTATGGCGATCGCCTGCTCATCGACGACCTGTCATTCATCGTTCCGGCCGGCGCCATCGTCGGGGTGATCGGTCCTAACGGCGCGGGTAAGTCGACACTGTTTCGCATGATCACCGGCCGCGAAAAACCGGACAGCGGCGAGATCGCCATCGGCTCGACGGTCAAGATGGCCTACGTCGACCAGTCGCGCGACGACCTTGAGGGCGACAAGACGGTGTTCGAATACATTTCCGGCGGGGCCGACGTGCTCAGCGTCGGCAAGTTCGAGATGCCCTCGCGCGCCTATGCCGGCCGCTTCAATTTCAAGGGCACCGACCAGAGCAAGAAGGTCGGCAACCTGTCCGGTGGCGAGCGCGGCCGCCTGCACCTTGCGAAAACGCTGATCGCCGGCGGCAACGTGCTGCTGCTTGACGAGCCGTCCAACGACCTTGACGTCGAGACGCTGCGCGCGCTCGAGGACGCGCTGCTCGAATTCGCCGGTTGCGTGCTGGTCATCAGCCACGACCGCTGGTTCCTTGATCGTATTGCGACGCACATCCTCGCCTTTGAGGGCGAGTCCAAGGCGAGCTTCTTCAACGGTAACTACCAG
>CAITSH010000196.1 GCA_903895005.1 uncultured Pseudomonadota bacterium | reverse complement strand
TGAGCGGGCGCATGCAACGCCTTGGCGGCGGGGAACAGCCGCTGGTGGTGGTCGATTACGCCCACAGCCCCGACGCGCTTGAAAAGACACTTGGGACACTCGCCGACATTGCACATGGCGCCGGTGGCAAGCTGTGGTGCGTGTTTGGTTGCGGTGGTGAGCGCGATCGCGGCAAGCGCGCCATGATGGGCGCGGTCGCCTCGCGCAGTGCCGACCGCGTCGTGGTCACGAGCGACAACCCGCGCACGGAGGATCCGGCTGTCATCATCGCCGAAGTGCTCGAGGGCATGCATGCCGACAGCGGCCGCTCGATCGTGACCGAACCGGATCGCGCCAAAGCCATCGCGCTGGCGCTGGGTGAGGCCGGTGCGGGTGATGTTGTGCTGCTCGCCGGCAAGGGCCACGAGACCTACCAGGAAATCGCCGGCACGCGTCATCCGTTTTCCGATGTCTCCGCCGCCCGCGCTTCACTGGATGCGCTCGCCCCATCGGGAGGACGCGCATGATGAGTGTGGGCGAAGCGGTGACTGCTCTTGGCGCGCGCCCCATGGGTATCGGGGTGGGCGGCAGCCTGGATGCGCGCTTCGCGTCGGTCTCCACCGATACGCGCACGGTACCCGAGGGGGCGCTGTTCGTTGCGCTGCGCGGCGACAATTTTGATGGTCACGCATTTATCGCCGCCGCGAGGGCGCGCGGCGCCGCCGCGGCCATGGTGGACGAACGCGCGGCTGAAGCGGGTGGAGCCGCCGAAAACTGCGGCCTGCCCTGCATCGTGGTGCAGGACACCCGCGAGGGTCTTGGCCGACTCGCGGCGCACTGGCGTGGTCGTTTTGATATTCCGGTTATTGCCATCACCGGTTCGAACGGCAAGACCACGGTGAAGGAAATGATCGCCGCGATCTTGCGCGAGCACTGGGGCGCCGAGCACACGCTTTCCACCGAGGGCAACCTGAATAACGACATCGGCCTGCCGCTGACGCTCCTGCGTTTGCGCCGCAGCCACCATGTCGCGGCGATCGAGATCGGCATGAACCACCCGGGTGAGACCGCGGGCCTTGCCGCGATCGCGCAACCCACGGTGGGCCTGGTCAACAACGCGCAGCGCGAACACCAGGAATTCATGAAGTCGGTGGCCGATGTGGCGGCCGAACACGGCGACCTTTTCAAGTTGCTGCCACAGGCGGGCACCGCGGTGATCAATGCCGACGACGATTACGCCTCGTTCTGGCGCAAGCTCAACGGCTCACGTGCGGTGCGCGATTTTGGCATTGAAAATCCGGCCGTCGTGACCGGGCGTTATGCGCTGCACGATTTTGGCAGCGACATCGATTTGTCCTCGCCCGAGGGAGCTGTACGATTCAGCCTGCAGGTGGCCGGCGTGCATAACGTGCGCAACGCGGTGGCCGCCGCAGCCGCATCCACAGCGGCCGGGGCGAGCCTGGAGGCGGTGGCGCGCGGGCTTTCGGCCTTCGCTGCGGTCAAGGGCCGCATGCAAATGAAATCCGGCCCCGACGGCCTTGTCGTGATCGACGACAGCTACAACGCCAACCCCGATTCGGTACGCGCGGCCATCGACGTGCTGGCGCGCTTCGCCGGCCGGCGTGTGCTGGTGCTCGGTGACATGGGCGAGGTGGGCGACAAGGGCGATGAATTCCATGCCGAAGTCGGCCGCTATGCCAAGGATCGGGGCATCGACAGCCTGTTGCTGCTGGGAGACATGACGCGCGCCGCTGCCGGCGGATTTGGCGAGGGCGCGACGCATTTTGACGGAATCGAGGGTGCGCTCGCCGCTGTCCAGATGGAGCGTGCCGCCAAACCGACCTTCCTTGTCAAGGGTTCGCGCTTCATGAAAATGGAGCGCGTCGTGGCGGCACTCGTCGGTGGTGAAAATGCGGACAACAAGAATACAAAAGCGACCCCCGCGATGAAAGGGAGCCAATAGCATGTTGCTTGATCTCGCCCAATGGCTGTCATCGGACTACCGCGCGTTCAGCGTGTTCAATTACATCACGCTGCGCGCGGTGCTAGCCTGTCTCACGGCGCTGGCGATTTCGCTCATCACCGGTCCGCTGGTGATTCGCAAACTCACGGCCTACAAGATTGGCCAGTCGGTGCGTGATGACGGTCCCAAGTCGCATCTGACCAAGGCCGGCACGCCGACCATGGGCGGCGCGCTGGTGTTGATCTCGATGCTGATCGCCACGCTGCTGTGGTCGGATCTTTCCAACCGCTTTGTATGGGCGGTGCTGGTGGTGACCTTCGGGTTCGGCGCCATCGGCTGGGTTGATGACTACCGCAAGGTGGTCTACCGCAATCCGAAGGGTCTGTCGGCACGCTCAAAATTTTTCTGGCAGTCGCTGATCGGGATCAGCGCGGCGGTTTACCTCGCCTTTGCCGTGCCCGCGCCCTCGAACGCCAAGCTGATCGAGTTGTTCATGCAATGGGTGCAAAGCGGCTTCCTGATGGACCTGCCGCCCAAGGCCGACCTGATCGTGCCGTTTTTCAAGAACGTTGCCTATCCACTGGGCGTGTTCGGTTTCATCACGCTGTGCTACCTGGTGATCGTCGGGACCTCCAATGCGGTGAACCTCACCGACGGCCTCGACGGACTCGCCATCATGCCGGCGGTGATGGTGGGTAGCGCACTGGGGATTTTCGCCTACGTGGTGGGTAACTCGGTCTACGCCAAGTATCTGTTGTTTCCCTACATTCCGGGCGCAGGCGAATTGACGGTGTTCTGTGCCGCGCTGGCCGGTGCGGGCCTGGGCTTCCTGTGGTTCAACGCCTATCCGGCCGAGGTGTTCATGGGCGACGTGGGGGCCTTGTCGATAGGCGCGGCCCTCGGAACGGTCGCGATCATCACGCGCCAGGAAATCGTTCTGTTCATCATGGGCGGTGTGTTTGTCGCCGAGACGATGTCGGTGATGTTGCAGGTGATGTATTTCAAGGCCACCGGCGGCAAGCGCATTTTCAGGATGGCGCCGCTGCACCATCACTATGAGCTGGGCGGGTGGAAAGAATCGCAGGTCGTCATCCGTTTCTGGATCATCACCATGATGCTTGTGTTGTTTGGCTTGTCGACCCTCAAACTCAGATGAGCGCGACGGGCCACATGCAGCTTGCCGGCAAAAACGCGCTCGTGCTGGGGCTTGGCGACACCGGCTATTCCATGGCGCGGTGGCTGTCGCGTTGCGGCGCCACGGTGCGCGTGGCCGATAGCCGCGATGTGCCGCCGCACGCCGATGCGCTCGCGCGCGAACTGCCGGGAGCCGAGGTGCATGCGGGCGCTTGGAAGGCGGCAAGCTTTGCGGGCGTCGACATGATCGCCATCAGCCCCGGCATTGCGCCGTCCGAGCCGCTGGTGCGCGAGGCCGCCGCGCGCGGCGTGCCGGTGATGGGTGATATTGAATTGTTCGCGCGTGCGATACGCGATGCCGCGCTGTGGTCGCGCCGTCCGGCCTCTTTCACGCCACCCAAGGTGCTTGCGGTGACCGGCACCAATGGCAAGACCACGGTGACGGCGCTGGCCGGGGCGATGTGCCACCGCGCCGGAACCGCCTGCGAGGTCGCGGGCAACATCGGGCCGGCCGCGCTTGACGCGATGATGGCCTGCCTTGATGCGAGTCGCATGCCCGAATTGTGGGTGCTCGAGTTGTCGAGCTTCCAGCTTGAAACGACAAGCAGCCTGGCCGCCGATGCCGCAACGGTCCTCAATCTTTCCGAAGACCATCTTGACCGTCACGACGGCATGTCCGCGTACGCCGCGGCCAAGGCGAGCATCTTTGATGGCGAGGGCGTGCAGGTGCTCAACCGCGGCGACGCGCAGGTGATGGCGATGGCACGCAAGGGTCGGCGTCTGTTCAGCTTCGGACTTGACGCACCGCACGGCCTTGACGACTTCGGCCTGCTCGAACAAAACGGCCGGCCCTGCCTCGCGCAGGGCACGACCCCATTGATACCGCTTTCGGACATGACTCTGCCCGGGTTGCACAATGCCGCCAACGCACTGGCTGCGCTGGCACTGTGCCGCGCCATTTCGCTGCCGTACACGCCGCTTCTTGCTGCCATCGAGGCGTTCAAGGGTCTGCCGCACCGCGTCGAGCGCGTCGCAGAGCATGCAGGCGTGGTGTTCTACGACGATTCCAAGGGCACCAACGTCGGCTCCACGGTGGCGGCGCTCGCCGGACTGGCAGGATCGGGACAGGGCCAGCACGCGAGGCTGGTGCTGATCGCGGGCGGTGTGGGAAAGGCCCAGGACTTCTCGCCGCTGCGCGCCGCGGTGGCGCAGGGCGCGCGCGCCGTGGTCCTCATCGGCCGCGACGCCGCGCTGATAGAAGCGGCCATCGCCGGCAGCGGCGTGCCGCTCGTGCGCGCCGGTGGCATGGACGAGGCGGTGGAAACCGCGTTCCGGCTGGCGCAAAAAGGCGACGCAGTCCTGCTCTCGCCGGCGTGCGCGAGCTTCGACATGTTCGATAATTACAAGCACCGCGGCGAAGTGTTTGCCGCCGCGGCGCGCGGGATGGCCCATGTTCAGCCGCAATAACGGCAACACGCGCCTCCTTGATACGCCGCGGGCGTGGCATGGTGGCGTTCTCGGTGCCCATGGAAACGGTCGCGCCGAGGTCGCCGAATACGACGCCGGTACGGTGTGGACGGCAATGAGCCTGCTCGTGATGGGCATGGTGATGGTCTATTCGGCTTCGATCGCCACGGCGGAGGCAAGCCGTTTCACCGGATATCAGCCGACTTACTTCCTGGTGCGCCACGCGCTGTTCCTTGCCTTCAGCCTGACCGCCGCCATGATTGCGTTCCAGGTACCGATGCGTGCCTGGCAGCAAATGGCACCCTGGCTGTTCGTCGGCGGCGGGGTCCTGCTGCTGCTGGTGCTTATCCCGCACGTTGGGCGGGAGGTGAACGGCGCGCGGCGCTGGATTTCGCTGTTTGTCATCACACTGCAGCCCTCCGAGTTCATGAAGCTTGCCGCGGTGATCTACGCCGCCGACTACACCGTGCGCAAGTCGGCGCTGATGCACAGTTTCAAGAAGGGCCTGCTGCCGATGCTGTCGGTGATGCTGGTGGTGGGCTGGCTGCTGCTGCGCGAGCCGGATTTCGGCGCTTTTGTGGTGATCACCTGCATCGCCATGGGCATCCTGTTCCTTGGCGGCATGAACGCACGCTGGTTTGCGGGGCTGATCGTGCTGCTCGGCGCGGGCTTTGCGCTGCTGGTGCTGACATCGCCTTATCGCATGCAGCGCATTTTCGGTTTCATGGATCCCTGGGCCGACGCCTACGGGAAGGGCTATCAGTTGTCGCACGCGCTGATCGCATTCGGTCGCGGCGAGTGGTTTGGCGTGGGGCTCGGTGCCAGCGTCGAAAAACTCTTTTACCTCCCCGAGGCGCACACGGACTTCCTGCTGGCGGTGATCGCCGAGGAACTCGGCCTTGCCGGTGTCATCGTCGTGCTGCTGCTCTTTACCGTGCTTATACTGCGCGCCTTTGCCATAGGCCGCCAGGCGGTTGCGCTCGAGCGCCCGTTCTCGGCGCTGGTTGCGCAGGGCATCGCGCTGTGGCTGGGTGTGCAGACGCTGATCAACATGGGCGTGAACATGGGCGTGCTGCCGACCAAAGGACTCACGCTGCCACTGATGAGTTTTGGCGGCAGCGGCATCCTTGCCAACTGCATCGCACTCGCCATCCTGATGCGAATTGATTACGAGAACCGCGCAATGATGCGCGGTCAGCCGGCATGAAGGCTTTCATGTTCAGCTCGATAAGCCAAACGAATGGCTGGAAACCCTCGCCTGGTGCGGGTTTCCGGTCGATTGCCATGTCCGAGGTGCGGGCATTGACGGACGCGACCACGTGCAAAAGACCATCATGATCATGGCCGGAGGCACCGGTGGTCACGTCTTCCCGGCGCTTGCCGTGGCGGACCGCCTTGCCGCTCAAGGCTGGCGCGTGGTTTGGATGGGCGTACCCGGAAGCATGGAGGCAAAGCTGGTGCCGGCGCGCGGATACGCCATGGCGTGGGTGAACTTTTCCGGTTTGCGGGGCAAGGGCCTGCTGGCCAAGCTGCTGTTGCCGCTGCGCCTGCTGAAGGCGTTCTGGCAAAGCGCGGTGGCGATACGCCGTGAAAACCCGGCTGTCGTGCTTGGCATGGGCGGATACATCAGCTTTCCCGGTGGCATGATGGCCTCGCTGCTGAACCGTCCGCTGGTCGTGCATGAGCAGAATTCCGTGGCCGGGCTTGCCAATAAGGTTCTGGCCGAAATCGCCGACCGGGTGCTGGCGGCTTTCCCCGGCGCGCTTGCCAAGGCAACGCTGACCGGCAATCCGGTGCGCGCCGAAATTACCGCCTTGCCCGCGCCGGCCGCGCGATTTGCCGGGCGCAGCGGCCCGCTTCAAATCCTGGTGGTGGGTGGCAGCCTTGGCGCCCAAGCGCTCAATGAGACGGTGCCGCGTGCGCTGGCGCTGATCGATGCCGCCGCGCGACCGCAGGTGAAACACCAGGCCGGCGCGAAAAATATTGATGCGCTGCGCGCCAATTACGCGGTGGCGGGGGTCAACGGCGAAGCGTTGGCCTTCATCGACGACATGGCCGCCGCCTACGCGAAGGCCGATCTGGTGATCTGCCGCGCCGGCGCGCTCACCGTGTCCGAGCTGGCTGCGGTCGGTGCGGCGAGCGTGCTCGTGCCCTTTCCGTTTGCCGTCGACGATCACCAGACCTCGAACGCAAAATACCTCGCTGATTCCGGCGCGGCCTACCTGATCCCGCAGGAAATTTTTACGCCGGAGCGCCTGGCAGAACTGCTCGGCGGCCTTACGCGCGCAAAGCTGCAGGTCATGGCCGAACATGCACGCACCCTGGCCAAGCCGGATGCGGCCCGCGATGTCGCGGCGGTCTGCGTGGAGGTCGCCCGATGAAGTTCATGGGGAACAACCAGGTCAAGCGCCTGCATCACGCCGGCATCGGCGGACGGGTTTTACGTGCCGCCGCCGCGAGTCTTGCCACGCTGGTCGTTTGGAGGCGCGATGAAGCATAAGGTCAAGCGCCTGCATTTCGTTGGCATCGGCGGCAGTGGCATGAACGGCATTGCCGAGGTGCTGCTCAATCTTGGCTACCAGGTCAGCGGATCGGATCTTGCAGCCAACGGCGCTACCGAGCGCCTTGCGGCACTTGGCGCACACATTACCATCGGTCATTCGGCGAAAAACGTTGCCGAGGCCGATGCAGTGGTGATTTCCACTGCGGTGAAGGGCGACAACCCCGAGGTGATTGCCGCGCGCGCGCGCCGCGTGCCGGTGGTGCCGCGCGCCCTGATGCTGGCCGAGTTGATGCGCCTGAAACAGGGCATTGCGGTTGCCGGTACGCACGGCAAGACCACCACCACCAGCCTGGTGGCCAGTGTGCTCGCCGAGGGCGGCCTTGATCCGACCTTTGTCATCGGCGGCCGGCTCACCAGCGCCGCGTCCAACGCGCGCCTGGGCACCGGTGAATTCATTGTTGTGGAAGCGGACGAGTCGGATGCCTCTTTCCTGCACCTGCAACCGGTGGTGGCGGTGGTGACCAACATCGATGCCGACCACATGGAAACCTACCAGCACGATTTCGCCAAGCTCAAACAGGCGTTCGTGGACTTCCTGCAGAACCTGCCGTTCTACGGCTCGGCGATTTTGTGCAGCGACGATGCCGCGGTGCGCGAAATCATGCCGTTTGTTTCCAAGCCCGTTGTCACTTACGGTTTCAACGCCGATGCGATGGTGCGCGCCGAGGACGTGGTGCACGAAGGCGGACGCATGCGTTTTCGCGCGCTGCGCGAAGGCATGAAGGGCGCGCTGGAGGTGACGCTAAACCTGCCCGGCCGGCACAACGTGCAAAACGCGCTGGCGGCGATTGCCGTGGCGACCGAGCTGGGCGTTCCGGACAATGCCATCGTCAGTGCGCTTGGCGAGTTCCGCGGCGTCGGCCGGCGCTTCCAGCGTTACGGTGACGTCGAGATCGCCGGCGGCAGCTTTACCCTCATCGACGACTATGGCCATCATCCGGCCGAAATGCGCGCAACCCTGGATGCGGCGCGCGGCGCCTTTCCCGGCCGCCGCCTGGTGCTGGCCTTCCAGCCGCACCGCTACACGCGCACGCGTGATTTGTTCGAGGATTTTGTCGCGGTGCTCTCCAGCGTCGATGCCTTGTTGCTTGCCGAGGTGTACGCCGCTGGTGAACCGTCCATTGTTGCCGCCGACGGCAAGGCGCTGGTGCGCGCGGTGCGCGTCGCCGGCAAGGTCGAGCCGTTGTTCGTCAAACAGATTGCCGACATGCCCGATGCCATACGCAATGCCGCGAAACCGGGCGATGTGGTGGTGACCATGGGTGCGGGGTCCATCGGCGGTGTCGCCGGGAAAATCGCCGCGCCGGTTGCGGGTCAGCAGGACAGGACCCAATGAACATGGCCGAATTGCGCACCATCGCCATCGCCTCTGCCTCCCTGCGCGGCAGCCTGCGCGCCAACGAGCCGATGGCGCGCCATGTCAGCTGGCGTGTCGGCGGTGTCGCCGCGCGCGCTTACGTGCCGGCCGACATCGAAGACTTGTGCGTGTTCCTTCGTTCGCTGCCGGCCGGTGAACCGGTTTTGTTTGCGGGCCTTGGCAGCAACCTGCTGGTGCGCGACGGCGGGTTTCGCGGCACGGTGGTGCTGATGCACACCTCGCACGGTCAGACGCGGATTGAGGACGGGCTGGTCTTTGCTCAGGCCGGCGTCGCCTCTCCCAAGGTCGCCCGCTTTGCCGCGACACACGGCTTTGAGGGCGCAGAGTTTCTCGCCGGCGTTCCGGGAACGGTCGGCGGCGCCCTTGCCATGAATGCCGGATGCTATGGCTCTGAAACCTGGCAGTTTGTCGAGCGTGTGCAGGTGATGACACGCAGCGGTGAATTGCGCGAACGCGCACCCGCAGACTACGAGGTGGGATACCGACATGCGGCCCTGCAGGTTGCCGCAACACCCGGCAAGGAAGAGTGGTTCAGCGCCGCCTGGTTCCGTTTCAAGGCGGGCGATGGCGCGCGTTCGCGCGAGCGCATCAAGGAATTGCTGGCCAAGCGCATCGCCTCGCAGCCGCTCAACCTGCCCAATGCCGGCTCGGTGTTCCGCAATCCCGAGGGCGACCATGCGGCGCGCCTGATCGAGACGGCCGGCCTCAAGGGCTTTGCCATCGGCGGGGCGCGTATTTCCGAAAAGCACGCCAATTTCATTGTCTCGCCAGGGGGGAAGGCGTGTGCGGA
>CAITSH010000195.1 GCA_903895005.1 uncultured Pseudomonadota bacterium | reverse complement strand
GAAATTGTCGCCATCTGTACTTTGAGCAGACTCATTTTTTTTGAATTGCTGAATCGGTTCGAGCAATGCGGGCAGAGGGCAGTCGATAGCGAGATATCTGCCGTTCTGCAAGGCGCTCACCTCAATGGTCACACGAACCCGGTCACCCACGCGCAAGTCAGTCGCGGGCGTGGCGACCTGATTTGCATCCATTTTTTCGAACTTGCGGTTCAAGATGTATCCGCTCTGTTGAGCAGGTTGTTCGCGGTCGGGATACGAAGTCACGGAGGTTACCGCGTACAAGGCGGCCTCCGAGGTATTCTCGATTTGAAAATTCGGCGCACCATTCGTACCTTTCCATGAAAGTGTCGTCTCTTCAAAAGGATGAGTTTCGCTGAGACTGAAATTGTGCCGCATGGTTCCCTGTAACCAACTCGCGTCTACCTGCGCCTGCTGCGGGGGAAGGCTCTTTACATAGCGACTGGCGGCATACAATGACCACGCGTTGTTCTGGGTGGTCCCCCAGGCGCTCGGAGAACCCTGAATTTTGCTTTCCGCAAAAAGCATGTCAACCTGCAACGCGGGTGCACCGGTTTGAATCGCAGCGAGCAACGCCAAAGCGGTGTCCCTCGCCGGACTCGAAAAATAGTCGAGCCCAGAAACGCGGGCAGAACTCTCCAACAGCATGCGCACGCTCTTTTCCAGTCCGCCACTCAAGTGCATCGCCATCGCCAGCAGCGCGCGATCATCGGCCCCCAGCAAATGAGCGGAATCAAAAAGCCGTTCGTGCGAGGCTGGCTCAGGTTTTCCAGCGAGCGCGAGCGCATAGGCGGCCAGCGCCTGCCCAGAGTAGGATGCAGCCAACTCTGCGTTGGCAGGCTTGGTCAGCCATGTTTTGAGATACACCCGCAGTTTGTCCGCCCACTCTAACGGTACAAGCGTCGAGATTCTTGGATCCGGGTCCTTTTCAACCAGGGCGATTAACACGCCCGCGTAAGCCGAGCACCATGGATGTCCCGTCACAGGCTGTCCGCCGGGATTCATCGAGGTGAATGAATTGCGCGGCCAATAACCGATGCTCCCATCTGGCATTTGCATCGAAAAAATCCGCGTCATTCCCTCTTCAATGACGGACGCCCGTCTTTTGAGATCGATTCCCGGGAAATTCAGATCCGCCGCCAGTACCCACGGGAATAGTTTTGAAACAGTCTGCTCGGCACAACCATAGGGATAAGACAGAAGGCCATTTGCGGCCTTCTGAAAGTCGGCGATTGGAGATTTATGGAGGGTGACACTGGCCTGACCCGTACCCGCACCGCAAACCTTTTGGCGCCATAGATCGTGACTTGCGCTACGCCCTCGATGGTGGACATGGTGGGCGAGATCAGGTGTTCGGCATAGTCCTGCAACTCTTGCGGTGCGAGCGAGGGCGAGGTCAGGGTCAGGAACAGAATAGGGGAGTCCGCAGGGTTGACCTTGCGATAGGACGGCGGATTGCTCATGTCCGGCGGCAAGTTGCGCTGGGCGCGCAGTAAGGCGGCCTGCACATCGACGGCGGCGGCATCG
>CAITSH010000194.1 GCA_903895005.1 uncultured Pseudomonadota bacterium | reverse complement strand
CATCGGTGACATGTTCGGCTGCCTCGCGCGCGTGGACGCCCTCTCCGGCGGCACGCGGCCCAAGGTGCGCGGGCAGAACGCGCAGCGGTTATTCGGAATCTAGGGTGACGTCTGGAAACCCGCGCCTGGCGCGGGTTTCCAGCCATTTATAAGCTCAGGCGACGATATTGCGCGGCATGCCGTGGGCCCAGGCTTCGATGACGTCGATCAACTGGTCGGCAAGCAGTTGCTGCGCTTCGGCGCTGGCCCAGGCGGTGTGCGGCGTGATGATCAGGTTGGGCAGTGACAAGTCGAGCAGCGGGTTGCCCTGCGTCGGCGGCTCTTCGGACAAGACATCAAGGCCGGCGCCGCCCAGGTGACCTGACACAAGCGCCTCGACGAGTGCGGCTTCATCGATGAGCCCGCCGCGCGCGGTGTTGACGAGCAAGGCGCCGCGTTTCATCAGCGCCAGTTCACGCGTGCCAATGAGCCTGTCGGTATCCGGCGTGAGCGGGCAGTGCAGGGTAATGGCATCGGCGGTCTTGAGCACGGTGTCAAAGGCGGTATAGCCGCTGCGCACGCCGGCGGCGCGGCGGTGCTCGGCGAACAAGACCTTCATGCCGAAAGCCCCGGCCAGTTTTGCAACGGCATCCCCCGCGGCGCCCCGGCCGATGATGCCCAGGGTCGCGCCGTGCAGGTCCGAGATCGGCGGGCCTTCTAGGAAGAATTTGTCCGCCAGCTGCCACTTGCCCGCGGCCACGTCGCGCAGGTAAGCGGGCAGGCTGCGCGAGAGCGCCAGCAACAGCATCAGGGTGTGTTCGGGCAGTGTGTGGCGTGAGTAGCCGCGCACATTGCACACCGTGATGCCGCGCTCACGGCAGCAGGCAAGGTCGATGTGGTTGGCACCGGTCGCCGCGATGGCGATGAGCTTGAGCTCGGGTGCCTGCTCGAGCACGCTCCTTGGCATGGCGAGCTTGTTGGAAATCGCGATGCTGGCGCCCCGCAGGCGCTCAACCAGTTCATCGGGTCCCGTATCGGCGTGTTCAGACCATTCGTGGGCAAAGGACGGCCTGCGCACGCTGGCGCTGAGGGTGTCGCGTTGCAGGAACACAATGTGATGCATGGTCGCGGCGATTATAGCGGTCGCCCTGCGCGCGGCAATGCCTAGGCCGGGTCGGCGAGCGCCGCGCGCACGATGGACGCGCTGTCGACCTTGAAGTATTCGCGCAGCGCTGCGCGCGTGTCGCTGCGCCCGAAGCCGTCGGTGCCAAGGCAGGTGTAGGGGCCGGGCACCCAGGCGCGGAGAAGTTCGGGCAGGGCGCTGACGTAATCGCTTGCAGCCACGGTTGTCACGGCCTCATCGCCGAGGCACTGTTTAATCCATCCGCCCCCGGCGGCCGCATCGCGCCGCAATTCGGTAAAGCTTGTTACGCTGAATACGTCGGCGGCGATGCCGTGCTCGCGCTCCAGCACCTCGGCCGCGGCGAGGCACTCGCGCAAAATGGTGCCCGCACCGAGCAGGCGCACACGCTTCTTTACCTTTGCGCAGAGCGCCGAGGGGCGCACCGCGTACATGCCGCGGCGAATGCCTTCCTGCGCTCCTGCGGGCATCGCCGGCTGGGCGTAGTTTTCGTTCATTACCGTGACGTAATAGAACACGTCCTCCTGCGCCTCGAGCATGCGGCGCATGCCGTCTTGAACAATGACCGCCAGCTCGTAACCGAAGCACGGGTCGTAGGCGACGCAATTGGGAATGGTGCCGGCGATCAGGTGGCTGCTGCCGTCCTGGTGCTGCAGGCCCTCGCCCGACAGGGTGGTGCGGCCGGCGGTGGCGCCTACGAGGAAGCCGCGCGAACGCGAATCGGCCGCCGCCCAGATCAGGTCACCCACGCGCTGGAAACCGAAGATCGAGTAGTAGGTGTAAAAGGGCAGCATGGTGATGCCGTGCGCGCTGTAGCTCGTTGCCGCGGCAATCCACGACGACAAGGCCCCCGCCTCGGTGATGCCCTCTTCCATGATCTGGCCGTCGCGTGCCTCGCGGTAATACAGCAGCTCGTCGCGGTCCTCGGGTTCGTACAACTGCCCGACGCGCGAATAAATACCCACGCTGCGAAAGAGGCTTGCCATGCCGAAGGTGCGTGCCTCGTCGGCGACGATGGGCACGATGCGCGGTCCGAGCGCCTCGTCCTTGAGCAACTGCGACAGCAATTGCACGAACACCGTGGTGGTCGATTGCTCGCGCTCGCGCGAGCCGGCGAGCGCCTTGTCAAAGGCGGACAAGGGCGGTGCGGCAAGCGCAGGTGCGTCCGTTGATCGTTGCGGCAAAAAGCCGCCAAGCTGCTGGCGCATCGCCATCAGGTGTTTCATTTCCGGGGCATCGGACGCCGGTTTGTAAAAGCGCAGTTGCGTCGTGTCCTCGTCCGAGAGCGGCAGCGAAAAGCGGTCGCGAAAGGCGAGCAAGGCCTCGTGTTCGAGCTTTTTCGCCTGGTGCGCGATCATGCGGCCCTCGCCCCAGTGGCCCATGCCGTAACCTTTTTTGGTCTTGGCGAGGATCACCGTCGGCTGGCCCTTGTGGTGCGTGGCGGCGTGATAGGCAGCGTAGATTTTCACCGGGTCGTGGCCGCCGCGGCGCAGGCGGTCGATGTCGGCGTCCGACATGTGTTCGGTGAGCGCCTGCAGTTCCGGGTACTTGTTGAAAAAATGCTCGCGATTGAAGTGCCCGTCGGTCGCGGCATAAGTCTGGAACTCGCCGTCGACGGTTTCGTTCAAGCGCCTGAGCAGGATGTCGTCGTGGTCGCGCGCGAACAGCGGGTCCCAGTCCGAGCCCCACAACAGCTTGATCACGTTCCAGCCGGCGCCGGCAAACAGGCCCTCGAGTTCCTGCACGATGGAGCCGTTGCCGCGCACCGGGCCGTCGAGGCGTTGCAGGTTGCAGTTGACGACAAAGATGAGGTTGTCGAGTCCGTCGCGCGTGGCAAGCGACAGGCCGGCGATGGATTCGGGCTCGTCCATTTCGCCATCGCCGACAAAGGCCCAGACCTTGCGCCCGGCGGTGTCGGCAAGGCCACGGTCGGCGAGGTACTTCATGTAACGCGCCTGGTACACCGCCTGTATCGGTCCGAGGCCCATCGACCCTGTGGGGAATTGCCAGAAGTCTGGCATCAACCAGGGGTGGGGATACGAGGACAGACCCTCGCCGCCGGTTTCGCGGCGGTAATGGTCGAGGCGGTTTTCCGACAGCCGGCCCTCGAGGAAGGCGCGCGCGTACACGCCAGGCGCGGAGTGCGGCTGGAAGTAGACGAGATCGCCCTCTTGCCCGGCCTTGAAAAAATGATTGAAGCCGACCTCAAACAGGTCGGCGGCCGAGGCGTAACTGGCGATATGGCCGCCGAGTTCACCGGACACGCGGTTGGCGCGTTCGACCATGGCGAGGGCGTTCCAGCGGATGATCGCCGACAGGCGCTGCTCGACTTCGAGGTTGCCGGGGAACTGCGGCTGTTGGTCGAGGGCGATGGTGTTCTTGTACGGGGTGTTGAGTACCGGGGGCAGGCGCACGCGCTGCTTGCGCGCGTGGTCAAACAGCCGGCGCAGCACAAAGGTGGCGCGATCGCGCCCCTCGGCTGCGATCAGCGCGTCGAAGGCCTCCAGCCATTCACGCGTTTCAACCTGGTCGGTGTCCTTGGGCTGCACGCGCCAGAGCGGAAGAAAATCAGGGTGGAAGTCGGAAATGTCGGTCATGGCAGTCTCGCTTGCGCGCGGGTTGGTGTCGGGTAATAACGTAATCATAGTCAGGGAACGGCGGCATGTGCTGTTAATTCATGCTCGCAAAACATTAAAATTCGGCATAATCAATCGAAATAGTGGAATTAACAGTTAAACATGCCAAAATCACTGGATGAAATCGACAGGCGTATCCTGCGCACGTTGCAGCAGGACGGGCGGCTGTCCAACGTCGAACTCGCGCAACAGGTCAGCCTGTCGCCCTCGCCCTGCCTCGCACGCGTCAAGAAGCTCGAGAGCGACGGGGTCATCGGCGGTTATGTCGCGCTGCTCGATCCGGTGGCGCTCGGTTTTGGCGTCAGCGTGTTCATCCAGGTTCGCCTGGAAAAGCAGGTCGAGCGCTCGCTCGGAGCGTTCGAGCACGCCATCAGCGAACGTCCCGAGGTCATGGAGTGTTACCTCATGACCGGCCAGTCCGATTACATGCTGCGCGTGGTGGTGCCCGACGTGCCGGCGCTCGAGCGCTTCATCGTCGATTTCCTGTCGCGCGTGCCCGGCGTGGGTAACATCCAGTCGAGTTTCGCCCTAAAGCAGGTGAAGTACAAAACCGCTCTGCCCCTGCCGCCCGAATCCCCGGCCACGACCCGTGCGCCCAGGCGCGCCCGTCGCGATACGCGATAGCGCCCGATTTATAATTTGACCCTTCGCCGCCATATCCCACATTCCCCGGTTTCGCCGATGCCCGCCATTAATCTTGCCTCCCTGCTTGTTCGCTCTGCGAGCGTTTTCCCCGACCGACCGGCGCTGGCGCTGGGCACGGTGGGTACCGCGAGCTATCGCGAACTCATGTTGCGCGTTTCGCGCCTTGCCGGGGGACTGCGCGAGAGTGGCCTTGTGCCGGGCGACCGCGTCGCGCTGGTCATGGGCAACTGCCCGCAGTACGTCGAGGCCTTGTTCGCCTGCTGGCAATCGGGCCTTGCGGCGGTGCCGATCAATGCCAAGCTGCACGCGCTGGAACTCGACTACATCATCGCCGACTGCGGCGCGAAGCTGTGCCTGGTGACCGCCGATCGTGAACACGACGTGGGCGCGCTCGTCGGCCGCTGCGGCGTGCTGGCGCGCGTGATCAATGTGGTCGGCTTCGAGTACGAGCGGCTGCTCTCGGCGCAGCCGCTGAGCGTGCATGAGATCGCGGATGACGCGCTCGCTTGGCTCTTTTACACC
Source organism: uncultured Pseudomonadota bacterium (assembly GCA_903895005.1). The sequence goes on along the minus strand of CAITSH010000194.1, from coordinate 2,825 downwards.
TCCGGGACTACCGGCCGGCCCAAGGGCGTGATGCTCACGCACAGCAACCTGATGGCGATGACGCTCAACTACTTTGCCGACGTTGACGAGATCGCGCCCTCGGACTCGATCCTGCATGCCGCGCCGATGTCGCACGGCTCCGGGCTTTACATCCTGCCGCATGTGGCGCGCGGTGCGCTCAATGCCGTCCCAGAGTCTGCGGGTTTCGAGCCCGATGAGATATTTGCCCTGCTGCGCGCGCAAAAAGGCCTGCGCGGCATGACCCTGTTTGCAGCGCCCACCATGGTGCGGCGACTGGTTGAATACGGCGGCAACGGCGATGCCGACAATATCAAGACCATCGTTTACGGGGGCGGCCCGATGTATGTGGAGGACGCCAAGCGTGCGATGCAGCGCTTTGGCTACAAGTTTGCGCAAATCTACGGCCAGGGCGAATCGCCCATGACCATCACGGCGTTTTCCAAGCACCTGCACCGCGACGTGACGCATCCGCGCTACGAGGTGCGCCTGGGGTCCGTGGGTATTCCGTTCACCGGGGTGCGCGTGCGCATCGGCGATGAAAACGACCATCCGCTGCCCGCGGGGGAGGTCGGTGAGGTGCTGGTGCGCGGTGACACCGTCATGCTCGGCTACTGGAACAATGTTTCAGCCAGTGCCGCAACGCTGCGCAATGGCTGGCTGCATACGGGCGACCTTGGCAGCCTCGATGAGGCGGGGTTTCTCACGCTCAAGGATCGCAACAAGGATGTGATCATTTCCGGCGGCTCGAACATCTATCCGCGCGAAGTGGAGGAGGTGCTGCTGCGCCACCCGGGCGTGCTCGAGTCCTCGGTCATCGGCCAACCGGATCCGGAGTGGGGCGAGAACGTGTTCGCCTTCGTCGTGACCAAGCCTGGCGTGCCGGTATCGGAAGAGGACCTTGACGCCCTGTGCCTTGCCAATATCGCCCGCTTCAAGCGTCCGCGCACCTACCGGTTTGTCGAATCGCTGCCCAAGAACGGCACCGGCAAGGTGTTGAAGACCGATTTGCGGCAAATGCTGGCGCGCTCGGGGGAGTCGCGATAAGCGGCCCGGACTAGTTTTTTGGCATGCGGTTGCCCGCTAACTAGGACCTGGCTTCGCGGCGCAAGGCCCTTATCCACTCCTTGAATGCCGCCGGGTTGGTCGGCAATCGTATTTCCTGCTCAAGCGCGCGTATGTCGCGTTTTAATTCGGCTATTTCCTGGCTCAGGCGCGGCATGACTTGTCCGGGTGTCAGTCGTGGTGACGGCGGCATGCGGAACTGCGTGCGTAAGGGCATTTCCATGCGCAAAATTTCCTGCTCCAGCCTGCCCAGCTGCGCTTTGAGCAGTTTGTTGAAGTGCTTCAGGCGCTCCTTGGGCAGGCTTGCCATGGTGTGCGCGTCGATATGTTGGAGTTCAATTTGCAGTTCAAGCAGGAGCAGCAAATCGTTTTTGTCGTAGGCCTGGTTGACTCGTTGCATCAGCGCGGTTTTGCGTGCGCGCTCCAGGGCGTCGGGTTCGCGATCAGGATGCAATGCGCTCACCAGCTTGCGATAGACCTCGCGAATCGACAGCCTGGTCCGGTCGGCTTCCGCTTTTAGGGTCGCCTCGCGGGCGATTTTTTTTGCCGTCTTCTTGTGATTTCGTCCGCCTGGCGCCTCCGCATCTTGCGATTCCGCTGCTTCGGACTGTGCGTTCTCTGGTGACATCAGTTCGACCGGATCTGCGTCATCCGGGCCGAATGTGTCGGCGGTGAAATCCGGCCCGATGTCCGCGGTCTGCGCAGTGTCATAGTCAATCGGACTGTGCCGGTTGTAAATTTCCTTGAGCGCGGCATCACCGGAATCTGCCAGCAGGTGTTGTGCCACGTGGCAGATCACATCCTGCACAGCCCGGCGATCCGACTTGCCGAGCGCGTTCACTTTGAGAGCGCGGTCCAGGCTGTGCACCATGGTCGCCTGCAAGGCGCGATAGGTTCGCAGCAGAGGCATCAGGTTGCCGGCGATTTTTTGGTCGCAGGCGTCAACAACGGCCTGCCATTGCGCGAGTTCCTGGCGTTTCTCACCAATCTGTTTTACCAGTGCGTTGAAAGTCGTTTGCCCTTTTGATTGGGATTGCGATGCAGAAGGGGGCCGCGATGATGATGTGGCCGGAGACAGGTTCGGTCCGCCTGGTGGCATGGGGATGCGGACGGGCTTGGTGTGGGAGGTCATGGTCGGTGTCGTTTGCCCTCGCGCCGGCAACGGCAAGAATGTGCGGTTGTCATCAAAGTTCTCATCAACCAAGACATGCCCGGATGGCGTGCGCAATGGGTGGCACTCGGGTCGAATCGGGTCGGCGCGGCGCGGGTGGCACTGTATCATCGCTTGGCAGGCCGCCTGCCTGGGGGTGCCGGGGTCGATTGGGTCTCCTGGGACCATGCATTCCCGGCGCCACAGCGCTCGATTACAAGATGCGCCCCCAACCGTTAAAATGCGCATGGTTGTAATGAAGACTGGCAAGGCGACACCGACCCGATGCGACAAGACCAGTGATTCTGGTTGATTCAAGCGTATGGAGCGACTATTTCCATGGGGCTCCGACGCCGCAGACCGAACGACGCGCTGCATCGCGGGTGGGTGACGCTGCCGTATAGCGAACGTGGCTCTGATTCATTTGTTCGGCACCTTGGCCTGCATATAGCGGTACCGGGAATCGCGGGTATCGGTCAGGCTTAATACCGCCGTAATTCCGCAGGATGTGGGTCCGGGGCAGGTTTGATTCGGAACGGAATAATTTGTGCTTGTCACTGGAGGCGCCGGGTGAAAACTGGCCGAAACAAAT
>CAITSH010000193.1 GCA_903895005.1 uncultured Pseudomonadota bacterium | reverse complement strand
TCGTCGAGTTTCAGTGAAGGCTCATGCACGCGAAGCGGGCGTGACGCCGCAACTAAAACGAGACGCTGACCCTGCCGCGAGAAGTATTCCAGTAATCATCGTCGAGTTTCAGTGAAGGCTCATGCACGCGAAGCGGGCGTGACGCCGCAACTAAAACGAGACGCTGATCCTGCTGCTAGAAGTATTCCGGTAATCATCGTCGAGTCTTAATCTTTTCGTTCGGATTCAGCGCACACGCCGACCGCAGTTACGATGCCGCCCCGGCCTGCCCCGAACCCAGCCGTTCCTCGGCAACCTGCTGGCTGCAAATGCGCTCTATGATCTTGCGCGCATTCGAACCGCCGCGGTCGATATCGAGGTTGACCAGGCGCCGCTCGGGGTTACGCAGCACGCTTTGCTGCTGGGCCGCGAGTACAACATTATCCTCAAGGACGACGGCACCCTGATTTTTCCTGATCTGCTCGGTCACCGCAGGATCATCGATCCTGAAGTTTCGCGCCATGCCCCAGAAATGCCAGGACGTGGTCTCAGTTGCCGGCGTCATCAGGTTGATTACCAGACCGGTGATGCCCTGCGAGCGGTCCCCCTGCGGCGCGCCGGTCCCGGTAATGGCCACACCGACGTCAATGAAAACATTCGAGGGCGGCGCGAAATGGCAGATCTGCCAGCGGTCGCAGTTTTTTTCGGTGTTGATCATCACCGCCCAGAAGGGCGCCGGCTTGACGTTGGTCATCCAGCGCGTAAGAAACACATCGTCGCCCTTGAGAATGAGCTCGGGCTTGGCATGGTCGATTTCCTTTTGTCCGAGGCTGGTGGGGTGCACGTAGGTTTCGTGCGTCAGGTCCATCAGGTTGTCGATGAGGAACTGGTAGTTGCAACCGACTTCGAAGACGCCGCCACCGTAAGTCCAGGCCGTGCCCTCGCCCCAGGGCAGGGCCGGCAACTTGGCCGTATCGGCGCGCTCGGCATCGCCGTGCCAGACCCAGACAAACCCGAATTTTTCAATCGCTGCAAACCTCTTCACACCGCGCAGTCTGTCGATATGCGGCTGGCCGGGCATCGAATGGCAGCGGCCGTTGTGGCCGACCAGCATGCCGTGATAACCGCAGCGCACGCCTTCCGGCTCCAGTGATCCCTTTGACAGCGGCAGGCCGCGGTGCGGGCAAAAATCTTCAAGGACGACAACCTCGCCCGAGGGCGCACGATAGGCGACCAGCGGCATGTTCAGGATCGTGCGCGCGAACAGCTTGTCCGCAAGCTCGGTCGCCTCGCACAACACGTACCAGTAGTCCTGGGGAAACATCGATGACACCTCCTGTTCTTTGATCGGGACAAACGGGTCTAGGCCCATTCAACTGCCCGCCACCATCGCGATACGCGCCGGCACTGCCCGGAAAGCCGCGCCAGGCGGGCGTTTCCAGCCGATGACGGTGTTAGCGCCCCGCCGAAGGCACGGCGCAGCCGGCGCTTACGTTGTGCTTGGCCGGCTCGATGGTCTCGGGAATTTTGACGCCGTGGCGCACCGCCGTCATTTCAGCCAGGATGGCCACCGCGATTTCCGGCGGCGTCTTGCTGCCGATCTTGAGGCCGACAGGACCGTGCAGCCGGGCTATCTCGCCGGCCGACAAGTCGAAGTCGGTGAGACGGCTGCGCCGCGCATCGTTGTTCTTCTTGGAGCCAAGCGCCCCGACATAGAACGCCGGCGACTTGAGCGCCTCGATCAGCGCGATGTCATCGAGCTTGGGATCGTGCGTCACCGCCACCACGGCGCTGTGTGCGTCAAGGTTCAATTCCAGCACCACGTCGTCGGGATAGCCGCGATTGAGCGGCACGCCGGCGACATTCCACTCCTCGGCGTACTCCTCGCGCGGGTCGCACACCACCACATGGTAATCAAGCGCCTGCGCCATTTGCGCCAGAAAACCCGACAGCTGCCCGGCGCCGATGATCAGCAGGCGCCAGCTTGGGCCGTGCACAGACTTGAGCACCTTGCCGTCAAACTCAAGGTAGTCGGACCACTTGCCCGGTTCGAGGCGCACCTCGCCGGTATCCATGTCGAGGTGGCGCGCGACCAGTTCGTGGCGTTCGATGATGCCGAGCAATTCCTGCAGCCGCGACTGCGGCCCGACCGGCTCAAGCACCAGTTGAAGTGTGCCGCCGCAGGGCAGGCCGAAGCGGTTGGCCTGCTCCTGGGTGACGCCATAGGTCACCACCGAAGGGCGCGTCACGCCAAGCGCATTGGCCTTGACCTTGTCGATGAGGTCATCCTCGACACAACCGCCAGAGACCGAACCCTTGACATGGCCATCGTCACGGATCGCAAGCATCGCGCCGACCGGCCGCGGCGCGGAGCCCCAAGTATGGGTAACCGTACCGATGGTGGTGCGGTGGCCCGCACCGGTCCAGGCGATGGCACTGCGTATTACTTCCAGATCGACGCTATCCACAATAGTCCTCGCAAGCAGCTTTTAAGTCAGCTCCCAAGACTAGTCGCAGGCGACGCGCGGGTCAAGCGGCCCGCCCCGGCGGGCGGGCCGCATCCAGTGGCAAATCTGCTTTGAAATCAGATCGAAAGTCCCGTCGCGACGACCCCACCGGGTAATCAATCCGGTGCGCAGAATTTGCTTATGGGCCATGCGTGGGCTAGGATTCGCCTAGGCGTGAAACCATCGCTTTTCCGGCTTCACGGGACAGACGCCGGTTACGGTCATTCCCGGTCAGAAAAGCCAAACTCCCGGAACACGCGGAACACCCCGCAGCTGCAAAACCAGAACAACCAGAACACTTAGGCAATTCAGGAGAAACTCCCCATGACCATCAAGGTCTCGCTCACCATCAACGGCAAGGCCGTCAGCCACGAAGTCGAGGAACGCACGCTGCTCGTCAACTTCATCCGCGACACGCTGCGCCTCACTGGCACCCATGTCGGTTGCGACACCGCGCAATGCGGCGCATGCACCGTGCACCTCGACGGTCGCGCGATCAAGAGCTGCAACATCCTCGCCATGCAGGCCGAGGGCGCAAATATCACCACCATCGAGGGCATCGCCAACGCTGACGGCACGCTGCACCCGATGCAGGAGGCCTTCCGCCAGAACCACGGCCTGCAATGCGGGTTTTGCACGCCGGGCATGGTGATGAGCGCGCTTGACCTCGTCAAGAACACACCGCGTCCGACCGAAGAACAGATTCGCGAACAGCTCGACGGCAACCTGTGCCGCTGCACCGGCTATCACAACATCGTCAAGTCGGTTAAAGCCGCCTCGGAAGCCCTGAACCCCTGAGCCCCTGAGTAAACAGAGTAAAACCGGAGACAACATGTATTCGTTTGCGTACCAGAAAGCCAAATCCGTAGCCGACGCCGCCGGTGTGCTCGGCAAGAACGCCGACGCCAAGCTCCTCGCCGGCGGGCAGAGCCTGATTGCCGCGATGAAACTGCGCCTCGCGAACCCATCGGACATTGTCGACCTCGGCCTGATCAAGGACCTCGCCGGCATCAAGGTGGAAGGCAATACCGTCACCATCGGCGCGATGACGCGCCACGCCCAGGTGGCCGCCTCGCCCGAGGTAAAAAAAGCCATTCCCGCGCTCGCCTCGCTTGCCGGCGGCATCGGCGACCGCATGGTGCGCAACATGGGTACCATCGGCGGCTCGGTTGCCAACAACGACCCGGCGGCCGATTATCCGGCAGGCTTGGTCGCCCTCGGCGCCACGGTCATCACCGACAAGCGCAAGATTTCCGCCGATGAATTCTTCAAGGGCATGTACGAAACCGCCCTGCATCAGGGCGAGATCATCACCGCGGTGTCCTTCCCCGTACCCAAGCGCGCGTCTTACATGAAATTCAAGAATCCAGCCTCGCGTTACGCCATCGTCGGCGTGTTCATCGCAGACTTCGGATCGAGCGTGCGTGTCGCGGTGACCGGTGCCGCAGCAGGTGTGTTCCGCGTGCCTGAAATGGAAAAAGCCCTGGCCGCGAAATTCGCCCCCGAATCGGTGGCTGGCATCAAGGTACCCGAGCACAACCTCAACTCCGACATGCATGCCAAAGCCGACTACCGCGCGCACCTCATTACGGTGATGGCCAAACGCGGCGTCGAGGCAGCGCTGAAATAAAACACGTTTCCCCTCCTCACGGGAGGGGATAGGGGCCGGAGCGATACAACGCCCCGCCCTGCCGCCCCGCTTCCGGTTCCCGGAAGCGGGGTCTTTATTTGTGGACCGGTAACTCAACGCGGGCAGATCGCCCGATCCGGTTCCGGAATCGACAAACGCGCTGATAGTGCAATATCATCGATAATATTGATGCTTGTGGCATCGCAATATAAAAAAAAGAAACGGACATACACGGATATTCGGGCGGTCGGCTCGACCGAACGAACAACCGAGAATCCGGATGCGCCGCACACCCCGTACATAACGTACATCCAAGGAGATCAAACATGAATTCCCGCCTTTCCACGCGCGCCGCCGCCGCGGCCATCGCCGCCCTCGGCATGCTCGCGAGCGCCAGCGCGTTCGCACAGGCCGAATGGCCCAAAGCCAAACCGGTGAGCATCATCGTCGGCTTTGCGCCGGGCAGCACCACCGACATCGTTTCCCGTATCGTCGCGCAAAAACTGGTGGAGATGAACGGCTCGAACTTCGTCGTCGAAAACAAGCCGGGGGCGGGCGGCAACATCGCCACGGTGCAGGTCAAACGCGCCGCCCCTGACGGCTACACCGTGCTCGCGCACAGCGTCGCCTACGCCGTCAATCCATCGCTCTATCCAAACGCCGGATACGATGCGATCAAGGATTTCATTCCCCTGTCGCTTGGCGGGCGCACCCCCAACATCATCACGGTCAACCCGGCGACGCCGGCCAAAGACCTCAAGGAACTCGTCGAACTGGCGCGCAAGCAGCCGCTCGCCTACGCCTCTTCAGGCATAGGCACGACCACCCACCTTTCGATCGAGCGCCTTAAAACCGCGGCCAAGGTCGACATCACCCACGTTCCCTACCAGCCCGCTGCGGCGATCACCGCCGTCGTCGGCAACCAGACCCCGATGGCCTCGACGTCGATGCCCCCGGCAGTGCCGCAAATCAAATCGGGCAAGCTGCGCGCCATCGCTGTCACAAGTTCCAAGCGTTCGGCGCTGCTGCCCGACGTACCCACGGTGGGCGAATTCGGCTACAAGGATTTTGACGACTACACATGGATCGGCTTTTTCCTGCCGGTGGGCACCCCCGCCGCAATCGTTGAGCGATTTAATGCCGACATCAACAAGGCAATGGATGCGCCGGACGTAAAAGAGCGCTTCGCCCAGAACGGCCTTGAGATCGTGCATTACACCTCGGCCGAGTTCGGCGCATTCCTCAAGGAAGAAGTGCCCAAATGGGCCGGCGTGGTCAAGAGTTCGGGTGCCAAGGTCGAATAGACATCACAGCCAAAGCTGGAAATTTTTCACACTAATACGGAATCTGACATGCGACTTATCAGTTACGACATCAACGGCTGCGCCGCCATCGGCGTGGTCAAATCGGCCGCTGCCACCGACTTCGTCGACCTTGGCGCCGCCGCCCCCAACCTGCCCTCGGACATGACCGCATTGCTGGCCATGCCTGACGGGCTTGCAGCGGCCAAGGCCGCCGCCGAAAAGGCACCGGCAAGCGCCGTCAAGCCGCTCGCCGGCATTCGCTACCTGCCGCTGGTGCCGCGCCCACCCAAGATCATCTGTCTCGGCCTCAACTACGCCGATCACGCCAAGGAAGGCGGCCATGCCAAGCCAGAGTTTCCGAGCTTTTTCATGCGCGGCGCGGTTTCACAGGTGGCCCACCAGCAAGCCATCATCCGGCCCAAGGCCTCGAGCAAGCTCGATTACGAGGCCGAACTCGCGGTTATCATCGGCAAGCATGCGCGTCACCTGACCAAGGCCGACGCACTCGATTGCGTCGCCGGTTATTCGTGCTACAACGACGGCTCCATTCGTGACTTCCAGCGCCGCGGCACGCAGTGGACCCTGGGCAAGAATTTTGACAAGACCGGGGGCTTCGGTCCCTGGCTGGTGACACCGGACGAACTGCCTGCCGGCGCCGTGGGCCTGCGCATCCAGTCGCGCCTCAACGGCAAAATCATGCAGGATGCCAATACCTCGGACTTCCTGTTTGACGTGGTCGAGTCGCTTTGCATCATCACCGAATGCATTACGCTCGAGCCGGGCGATGTGATCATCACGGGTACCCCCGCCGGCGTTGGTTACGCACGCACACCGCCGGTCTGGATGGCGCCTGATGACGTTTGCGAGATCGACATCGAAGGTGTGGGCATCCTGTCCAACACCATCGCAGACGAAACCTAGGACTATCACCAGAACGACGCGCCTGCCGGAGTCATATCCGGCGGCGCCACGGGAGGCTTTCTGCATGACAAGGATCCGTGCTCTTGCTTCAGCGCTCACCCTGGCCTTCGCCTTTTTCAGTGCAGGCGCCGCAAGCCAGCCTGCGCCGGCCGCCAAAGATGAATTTCGCGTTACGCTGCTCGGTACCGGCAGCCCCATGCCCGCCATGCGCCGCTTTGGCCCGGGCGTGCTCGTGCAGGCAGGAGGCCAGAACCTGCTTATCGACTCGGGGCGCGGCGTCACACAACGCCTGCTGCAGGTGGGACTAAAACTGGGTGCGGTCGATGCGCTGTTCATCACACACCTTCACTCTGACCATGTCGTCGGCATTCCGGACCTGTGGCTGACCGGCTGGCTAGAAGCGGGCTATGCCCAGCGCAACGGGCCGTTTCGCGTCTTTGGTCCTGCAGGGTCTCAAAATCTCATGGACGGGCTGGTCAAGGCCTACGACTGGGATATCAAGGCGCGCATTGCCGACCAGAAACTCGACCCCGCCAACGTCCGGCCGGAGGTAAGCGAAATCAGGCAGGGCGTCATTTACAGCAAGAGCGGCGTCACGGTCACCGCCTTCGAGGTAGATCATGGCGAACTGCTCAAACCGGCCTTCGGCTTTCGCGTCGATTTCGCCGGGCGCTCGGTAACGATTTCGGGCGATACCCGCTTCAGTGAAAACCTGATCCACCACGCCACCGGCACCGACTTGCTGATCCACCAGGTTGCCGCCGTGCGCGCCGAGTTGATGGATTCGCCGGTGTTCAAGGTGATACTCGATCACCACACCAAACCCGAGGAAGCGGGCACGGTATTTTCGCGCACCAAACCCAGGCTCGCGGTGTACTACCATTTCGTTCTGCTGGGAACACCCAAGGTGCCGGCGGTGACCGAGGAGGAAGTGCTGACCATGACGCGAAAAACCTACGCCGGCCCGCTTCTGATCGGCGAAGACCTGATGGCCTTTCGCATCGACGCCGATCGCGTGGTACAACTGCCGACAAAATGACACCCCGCCGGCCCTGCTGATTCTCCTCGAGCCCCCCGTGCCTGAACAACTGAAAAACATCCACTCGAGCATGACGCTGGAGCGTGCCGCCGCCATCGTCGACGCAGCCATCGCAATCCGCCGTCGTGAACGCCTTTTGCCGCTGGCTGTCGCAGTGCTCGACGCCGGAGCACAACTTGTCGCGTTCAAGCGCGAAGACGGTTGCGGTGTCATGCGCTTTGACATCGCCTTTGGCAAGGCGCATGGCGCGCTGGGCATGGGCATGTCCTCGCGCCTGATACGCGACCGATTGGCACAACGCCCGGCCTTCCAGAGCGCACTGGCGGCCGCCTCCGGCGGGCGCTTTATTCCGACGCCCGGCGGCGTACTGATCCTTGATGCGCAGGGCACGGCTGTCGGCGCCATCGGCATCAGTGGCGACGCCTCGGACAAGGACGAGTACTGTGCCATTGAAGCCGTTCATGCAGCCGGCTGCGAAACCGAACCGGCCACACCCAACCCGGCCTGGCGCGACGCGGGCCTCTGACAGAAAGACCACGCCATGCGTCGCCGCCATCTGCTCAAACTGGCTCTGTTCGCCGCCCTACCGGCGCTGGCCTTGACCGCGGGCGCGCGCGCACAGACCGCCTATCCGTCCAAGCCCATACGCCTGATCGTGCCCTTTCCGCCAGGAGGCCCGACCGATGTATTCGCGCGCCAGTATGCGAACCGGCTTTCGGCAATCCTCGGCAAACCGGTCATTGTCGAGAACAAAAGCGGCGCCAGCGGCGCCAGCGGTTCGCTCGAGGTCAAGAACGCCGAGGCAGACGGCCACGTGTTGTTGTTCGGCACCGCCTCAACCCACGGCTTGTACAACCTGATTACAAAACAGCCGCAATATGATTCGCTTCGCGACTTCACGCATATCGCCATCGTCGGCGGCGCACCGGCGGCATTCGGGGTCGGGCCGGGGGCGCCGCAAACCCTCAAGTCATTGATGGAGGCAGCTCGCGCCACGCCGGGCAAGCTGCAATACGGTTCTCCGGGTGAGGGCACCTACCTGCATCTTGCCGCCGAACGCCTCAAGCGCGAGGGAGGCAACGCCGACATCCAGCACATTCCATTTCGCGGCAGTGCGCAGGCGATGCCGGCACTGCTCGGTGGCCAGGTCGGAATGACCGTTGACACGTTGGGTTCGCTGCTGCCCAACCACAAGGCAGGCAAGATCAGAATTGTCGCCGTCGCCGCGGCCAAACGCTCGGCGCTGGCGCCCGATGTGCCCACCGTGGACGAGGCCCTCGGCACCCAGGGGTTTGATGCAACGCTGTGGAATGTCGTCGCCGCGCCCGCGGGCCTGCCTCCAGCGGTCACCGCCGCGCTCGCCACCGCCACCGCGAAGGTGATGAGCGATACCTCCCTGCACCAGCAACTGGCCGCAATGGCCATCGAGCCCAATACCGACTCGGGCCCCGCGGCCGCCACGGCCTTCATCCGTACCGAAATTGAAAAATGGCGTCCAGTGGTCGATGCCACCGGCATCAAACTCTGAGAGCACTCGCCGAAAGCGAGTCCATCGCGCACAGAATCCGCGCTACCGCGCGATCGCGCTTCAGGGTGAGGGCGCTTGCTGGCATAATTCCGCCATGGCTACCCCTTCCCTCCCCAAATCCGTCGACGACACCCTCGCCCTTCTGAGCGGCGCCGATTACGTTGCCGAGCGCAGCCTTGCGACCTCGGTGTTCCTTGCTCTCAAGATGGAGCGCCCGCTCATGCTCGAAGGCGAGGCCGGCGTGGGCAAGACCGAAATCGCCAAAGTGCTGGCCAAGTCGCTGGGCCGCGAACTGATACGCCTGCAATGCTACGAGGGGCTCGATGTCGCGAGCGCCGTGTACGAATGGAACTACTCGCGCCAGATGATCGAGATCCGCCTCGCCGAAGCGGCGGGCGAAAAATCAAAGGACAAGCTGGGCGCCGACGTCTTCTCGGAAAAATTTCTCATCCGCCGGCCGCTGCTGCGCGCCCTTGAGGCAAAGGGGCTTCCGCCGGTGTTGCTCATCGACGAACTGGACCGCACCGACGAGCCCTTCGAAGCCTACCTGCTGGAAATCCTGTCGGACTTCCAGGTGACGGTGCCCGAAATCGGCACCATCGCCGCGAAAAAGCCGCCCATCGTCATTCTCACCTCCAACCGCACGCGCGAGATTCACGACGCCGTAAAACGTCGCTGCCTTTATCACTGGGTCGACTACCCTGATGCGGCGCGCGAACTGGACATCCTGCGGCGCAAGGCACCGGGCGCATCCGAGCGCCTGTCGCGCGAAGTGGTCGAGTTCGTCCAACGCCTGCGCAAGATGGACTTGTTCAAGCTGCCCGGTGTGGCCGAAACCATAGATTGGTCCAAAGCCCTTGTCGCACTCGATCGAATGACCCTGGACCCGGCGACAGTCAACGACACCCTCGGCGCGCTGCTCAAGTACCAGGATGACATCGGCCGTATCCAGGGCAGCGAGGCGGGGCGACTGCTGGCCGAAGTCAAAGCCGAACTCGCGGCTTCCTGATCCGGGAACAACACAGCGCAAGGACCGCGGTTCCGTGGACAAACCCAATTTCCTGAAGCGCCTGCTCAGTTCCGTCACGCAGGCTGACAACCCGCTTTCCGCCGCCGAGGCGCGCCGTACCAAGCTGGTCATCGCACGCTGCCACGCACTGCTCTCGGAGCGCGGGGAAGCCTCCGGTGCGTCGCTCGCGCGCGAGGCGCTCGCCGACTACCAGGCACTCGAAGGTGCCAGCCTGGAGGCGTTTTTCGACCTGCTGGGGGAGGAATTCTCTCCCGACCCCAAGATCGTGTCGCGCGCAGCGGACGCCTACCAGAAAGATCCGTCGCAACAAAACCTGATCCGACTGCAAAAGGTGGTCGAGGCCCCGCGCCAGGAATTGTTCCGCCGTCTCAACATGGCCCCCGGCGGCACCGGCACACTGGTGCAGATGCGCAGGCGCCTGTTGATGGGGCTGAAAAAGCATCCGCAATGGGCGGGTAGCGAGGCTGACCTCGGGCATTTGCTTTCATCCTGGTTCAACCGCGGCTTCCTGAGCCTGCAGCGCATCGACTGGCGCACCTCTGCCATCGTGCTGGAAAAACTCATCCAGTACGAGGCCGTGCACCAGATCCAGGGCTGGGATGACCTGCGCCGGCGCCTGCAGGCGGACCGCCGATGCTATGCCTTCTTTCACCCTGCGCTGCCAGACGAACCGGTGATCTTCATCGAAGTGGCGCTGACCCACGGCATGAGTACCAAGGTGCAGCCCCTGCTCGACCCGGCCTCGGCGATCTCGGACGCGGCACGCGCCGACTGCGCGATTTTTTATTCGATCACCAACTGCCAGGAGGGCCTGCGCGGCATCTCCTTCGGCAATTTTCTGATCAAGCAGGTGGCCGATGACCTCGGACGCGAGTTCCCGCGCCTGAAGACCTTCGCGACACTCTCCCCGATACCGGGTTTTCGCAAATGGCTTGCGGTCGAGGCAGCCAAGCTCGCCAGCGAAGCGCAGGCGCGGCAGATCGCATTGCTCCTCGAGCATCTCGACAATCCGCAATGGAACGAGGACAAGGGCATCAGTGCGGTGCTGCAGCAGCCCCTCACCCAGCTTTGTGCACACTACCTGCTGCGCGCCAAGCACGGCGAGGAACCGCTCGACCCGGTGGCGCGCTTTCACCTGTCCAATGGCGCGCGCCTGGATCGCATCAACTGGCTCGGCGATGTTTCCGAGGCGGGCATGGTCCGCTCAGCGGGGCTTATGGTGAATTACGTCTACAAGCTGGGCGACGTCGAAGCCAATCACGAAGCCTACGTCAAGGACCACAAGGTCATCGCCTCATCACGGCTCGAGTCGCTGGCCAAGGACGCGCCGGTGTCAGGCACGTCGCCAAAACGCAAATGAGCGCGGCGATCCGGGAGCAGGCGGACGCCGGCCATCTGGGCGACAACGTCATGCATTTCGCCCGCGTGCTGCGGGCCGCGGGCATCCCGGTCGGTCCCGACCGCGTGATCGACGCGCTGCGGGCACTGGAAGCGACCGGCATCACGAGGCGCGACGACTTTTACTGGACCCTTGCCAGCCTGTTCCTGGGCAAGCGCGAGCAGTTCGAGATATTC
>CAITSH010000192.1 GCA_903895005.1 uncultured Pseudomonadota bacterium | reverse complement strand
GTCAAGCCTGCGGGGCCGATGTTCTTTTGCGCGCCACCGTATATGAGGCCGTATTTCGCGACGTCTACCGGACGCGAAAGAATATGCGAAGACATGTCGGCCAACAGCGGAACGTCGCCCGTCTCGGGAACCCAGTGGTATTCCAACCCACCTATGGTTTCGTTGCTGCAGATATGGACATATGCGGCGTTCGGATCAAGCCTCCATGTTTCGCGCGGAGGAATGCAGCTGAAGTTGCGGTCCTCACCCGAAGCGGCCACGTTCACCTTGCAGTATTTGCCTGCTTCCTTGATGGATTTCTTCGACCACTCGCCGGTATTGATGTAATCGGCGCGATCACGCCCGCGCAGCATGTTCATCGGCACGATCGCGTTCTCGGCGATCGCGCCGCCCTGCAGGAACAACACCTTGTAATTGGCCGGAATGGCAAGCAGCTCGCGCAAGTCCGCCTCTGCCTCGGCGTGGATGGCGATGAACTGCTTTCCGCGGTGGCTCATTTCCATGACGGACATGCCGCTGCCGTGCCAGTCCAGCATTTCGTCGGCGGCAAGCCGCAACACCTCTTCGGGCAGCGCCGCGGGGCCGGCGCTGAAATTGATCGCGCGCTTAACCTGCCCCGTCACTGCGGATCGCCCTCCGCGGCGGCCACGTCGGACGCGCCCTCTGCTTCGGCCACTTTCTCGATACCGGCGAGCTTGGTGCCTGCATCAAGATTGATCAGCACCACGCCCTGGGTCGACCGGCCCATTTCGCGAATCTGGTTGACCAGGGTGCGAATGGCCACGCCGCCGGTGGAAATGAGCATCAGCTCATCGTCGTCACCCACCAGCACCGCCCCCACCAGCTTGCCGTTACGATCGTTGGTCTGGATCGCGATCATGCCCTGCGTTCCGCGGCCGTGCAGCGTGTACTCTGCGATGGCCGTACGCTTGCCGAAGCCGTTTTCGGTTGCCGTCAGCACGGTAAGGCTCTCGTTGTCGGCCACCAGCATTGACACCAGGCTCTGCCCGTCAGGCAGCTTCATGCCGCGCACGCCGCGCGCGTCGCGTCCCATCGGACGTACATCGTCCTCCTTGAAACGCACCGCCTTGCCCCCCTCGGAGAACAGCATGATGTCGTGCTTGCCGTCTGTGATGGCCGCACCGATCAGGTGGTCGCCGTCATCAAGGCTGATGCCGATGATGCCCTTCTCGCGCTGGTTGGAAAACGCCGACAGCGGCGTTTTCTTGACCGTACCCATGGCGGTGGCGAGGAACACATAGTGCTCGTCGTCGTACTGCTTCACCGGCAGAACGGCGTTGATTTTTTCGCCATCAACCAGCGGGAACAGGTTGACAATGGGCTTGCCGCGGCTGGTGCGCGTGCCCTGCGGCACGTTGTAAACCTTGAGCCAGTAAACCTTGCCGCGCGATGAAAAGCACAGCATCGTGTCGTGCGTGTTGGCAATAAACAGGCGCTCGATCCAGTCATCTTCCTTGGTTGCCGCCGCCTGCTTGCCGCGGCCGCCGCGGCGCTGCGCGCTGTAATCGGCAAGAGGAAGAGCCTTGATGTAACCGGTGTGCGAGAAGGTGACCACCACGTCTTCGGGGGTGATCAGATCCTCGATCCCGATTTCCTGGGTGTTCATCTCGATGACGCTCTTGCGCGCATCGCCGTACTGCTCTTTCACCGCCTTCAACTCGTCGGTGATGATCACGGTAATGCGCTCGGGCTTGGCGAGGATGTCGAGGAAGTCGGCGATGATTTCTATGAGCTCGCGGTACTCGGAAACAATCTTGTCCTGCTCGAGTCCGGTCAGGCGCTGCAGGCGCATTTCCAGGATGGCCTGGGCCTGCACATCGGACAACATGTAGCCGTTGTCCTTGAGCCCGAAATCCGCGGAAAGACCGATCGGGCGCGACACGTCGGTGGCGGCGCGGCGCAACATCTCCTCCACGAGGGGCGAGCGCCAGGCGCGTTCCATCAGCTTGATCTTGGCTTCGGGCGGCGTCTGCGCCTGTTTGATCAGGGCGATGATTTCGTCCACGTTGGACAAGGCCACCGCGAGGCCTTCTTGTATGTGGGCGCGTTCGCGCGCCTTGCGCAGTTCGAACACCGTGCGGCGCGTGACCACTTCGCGGCGGTGGCCAAGAAACGCCACCAGCATCTGCTTTAGATTCAGCAGGCGCGGCTGGCCGTCAAGCAAGGCGACCATGTTGATGCCGAAGGTGTCCTGGAGCTGGGTGTGCTTGTAAAGATGGTTGAGGATGACCTCGGGGATCTCGTTGCGCTTGAGCTCGATCACGACACGCATGCCCGATTTGTCGGACTCATCGCGGATCTCGCTGATCCCCTCGATTTTCTTGTCGTTCACCAGCTCGGCGATTTTTTCGAGCAGGGTCTTCTTGTTCACCTGGTAGGGCAGCTCATCAACGATGATGGACTGGCGGTTGCCCTTTTCCAGGTCTTCAAAGTGGGTGCGCGCGCGCTTCACCACGCGGCCGCGGCCGGTCCGATAGCCCTCATGCACGCCCGTGATGCCGTAGATGATGCCGGCGGTCGGAAAGTCAGGCGCGGGAATGATCTTGATCAGGTCTTCAATGTCGAGATCAGGATTTTTCAGCAGCGCGTGACAGGCATCCACAACCTCGGACAGGTTGTGCGGCGGGATGT
>CAITSH010000191.1 GCA_903895005.1 uncultured Pseudomonadota bacterium | reverse complement strand
TTGATGATGCCCATGATCCCGAACACCAGCGTCAGGCCGCTGGACACGAGAAAGAGCAGCAGCCCGTACTGGACGCCGTTGAGCAGTTGTATCAGGAAGGTGTTGAAGTCCATTTTTATCCTTCCCGCTCCCCTGAAGGAAAGGGAGAACGCGACACATCAAAATAAAACCGGCGGCTGAAAAGCCGCCGGTTTTATCAATGCAAAAACTAAGCCTCCAATCCTGACATGGGATCAGGCCGGCATCTTGCACGCCGCGATCATGCCCGGATCGTCATCCAGCGCCTTGATGGCGATTTCAGAGACGCGATTTTCATTGCCACGCACCTTGCGCAGGTAATGATCCTGGATCGGGTTGTGCGCCTTTGACAAGGACCACGCGCCACGCGGGCTGTCGATCTTGGCTTTTTCCATGGCCTTGATGAGATCGGCCTTCTTTGACAGGTCGCCCTTTACCGCGGCGAGACCGGCGGCGAACAACAGGCCGGAGTCGTAACCGGCCACGGCGTAAACGTCAGGCTGGAGCTTGAAGGTTTTGGCATAAGACAGGCGGAAAGCCTTGTTCTTGGGGGTTTCGATACCGTCACCGTAATGCAACGCCGTTTCGACACCCTCTGCAGCACCAGCGAGGCCTTCCAGCACGCCGTCGGTGAGAAAGCCCGGGCCCACCAACGGAACCGACTTCATCAGTCCCGATTGCGCGTAATCCTTGAGGTACTTGCCCGCGCCCGCGCCGGCAAAGAACGAGAACACAGCATCGGGCTTGATCGACGCGATTTCGGTCAGCAGCGCCTGGAACTCGACGTTGGGGAAGGGAATCCACAGTTCCTTGACGATGCTCTTGCCCGAGGCCTTGAGGAAGGCGTCCTTGAAGCCCTTGACGCACTCCTCGCCCGCTGCGTAACGCCAGGACAGCGTCACCACGTTCTTGACGTTGGCGCGCTTGGCCATCACCGTGCCCATGGCAAAGCCCGACTGCCAGTTGGAGAAGGATGTGCGGAAAATATTCGGCGCACACAGCGGCCCTGTGACCGGTGCAAAACCGGCGTTGGGAATGATGTGCAGCGTTCCCGCTTCCTTGGTGACGCGGATCATGCCGGCGGCGACGCCCGAGTGCACGGTGCCCAGCAGC
Source organism: uncultured Pseudomonadota bacterium (assembly GCA_903895005.1). Next base: position 15,988 of record CAITSH010000191.1, on the reverse strand, counting down.
ATATCGACCGTGTCACGCGTGACCAGCTTGTTGACGTTGTCGGTGGCCTTGGACGGGTCGGATTCATCATCGACCTTGGAAAATTCGATTTCGCGACCGGCGAACTTGCCGCCCGCCTCAAGCAGCGCGAGACGGAAGCCGTTTTCGATGGCCACCCCCAGCGGCGCAAAGGTGCCGGTATAGGGCAGCATCAGCCCGACCTTGATCTTGGCTGACTGGGCGCGGACGATCGCAGGAAATCCGGCCAATCCAGCGGCGGCTCCGGTGGCGGCCGTCGCAGCGATGAATTTACGGCGGTCGAAGGACTTCTTTTCCATGGCACTCTCCTCGGGCAAAACGATTGAATTCAACTGGGCATTCTACCTAATCTGGCGCGCCGCACCCGCGCGTTCAGCGGCGCCCAAAACACGGACGAACGCGCCTCAGGCCGGCACGTCATATCCCGCCAGAAGGTCGTCGACCACGCCGTGCAACTCATCCCAGGGCGTTTCGCGGAAATTGTGGTTGCGCACGATAAAGGATGCTCCGGCGTAGAACTTTTCATATTGCTGGTGGCGGCCGGCGAACTCCGAACCAACGAGGTCCCAGGCGAGCTTGAAAAGCTTCATCCGCGCGACGGCCCCCATTTGCGGCGTCTGCCAGTATTGCTCGAACATCCCGCGCATCGCCGGATCCTTCATGACTGAAATATCGGCCGGCATCTGGAACACCCCGCCGCCGCACAGTTCGCGGATCGAGTCGATGATCTGCGAGTGGTTCTCGGTGCACCAGTTGAGCCCGGCGTACATGTAGCGGCGGTTGTAGGTCATGTGCGCGGCCGGCCAATCCTCGGCATCCTGGATCTGTCCGGCGATAATGCCGCCCAGGGTTGCCTCGAGCGCCGCCAGCCGACCCAGCGTTTCGCGCACCGCCGGGATCTGGTCGGCGCCGGAAGCCTGTGTGATGCGTGAGGCAAGGCCAACCAGCAACCGCATCTTGGCATGAAAGCGCACGTTCGACTGGTGGTTGCCATAGCAATGGGCCGGCGTCTTTATGTAGATGTCGCGTGCCAGAACAGCGTCATTGTGGACGAAGACCTTCTCCCAGGGAACCTTCACTTCGTCGCACATGACCATGCTGTCAGTCTCGTCAAAGCGGTGCGCCAGCGGACTGTCGAACTCGACCTTTGCGTCGCGCTCAAAGGGTTTGCGCGACCACAGGGTCAGGCCCTTCGCATTGCATGGGACCGCGCAGGTCACCGATTCGGCCAGCTGCGTCGGCGCCAGCGGAATCAGGTTGCCTATCCAGATTTCATTGGAAAACACCGCGCCCGTTGCGAGCATTTTCATGCCCGAAATCACGAGGCCGTCATCCTCCTCGCGCACCACGCGCAGGGTCGGGATGGGGATATTCTGCTTGACGTAAAACTCGGGGTTGCGCGCCGCCTGCGGCGGGATCACCGCATAGCAGGCGTAGATGTCGTTCTTGCGCATGTGTTCGTAATACGCACTCAGATTGCCGGCGTACTCGCCGAAGACCTCGGGGCTGATGGACATGCCGGCGACAAAACTCGCCACGTGGTCCGGCGAACGCCCAAGCAGGCCGTGGCTCATGGCCGCAATCTTGCGGTGCAACGCGGTGCGCTTTTCAAGGTCAGCCTTGGAGCGGGCGCGCAGAAAGTACGCGCTGTAGCGACTGCCCCCCTCCTCAAAACTCGCCGCCTCGCGGTTTTCAGGTGACGCCTTCATGTCGTAGATCGCGGCGATACTGTGCGCGGCGTTGCGAAAAGCAGGATGCGAAGTGACATCGGTGACCTTTTCAGAACCGATGTAAACGACGCGGCCGTCGCGCAAGGACTCCAGGTGTTCAGCGCCGGTCTTTAGCATGGCGGGACTCCGTTCGGGTAATGGGCATGGGACGCGGCTTACTTCTTGCCGCTGGTTTCGTAGTAATGGATTTCGTAGAGCAGGCAGCCTTCCTTGGACGTGAAGGGGCCGTGGTAGACGCCCGGCGGGCGGCAGGCATAGGTAAACGCGTGCGAGGCCTTGCCGCCCTGCCCCTTGTCGTCGTTGCCGACGATGAGGTCGCCCTTGACCAGGAACACTTCCTCCCAGTGGTCGTGCACGAAAGGCACCGTCGAAAAGGCACCGGGCATGAGCCGCAGAAGGCGCGTGCGGCTGCCGCGCTTGGCCGTCTCGTCAATGTCAGAAGCGAGGATGAGCTGCGTGAATCCGGACGGATAACCGGGCGGCACCTCCCAGCGCGGGTCGTTAAGGTCTACACCGACAAACTCAAGATGCTGCTTGGGAACCATGACACCTCCGAAAATGAACGTTCAGGCCGCTCACGCGGCCCGTTTTTTTGCACCCTGCGCAAGCTGTGCGACAAGAAATTCAGACAACGCGACGGCGCGGTCACCGCTGTCGACCATGTCACGCACCATGGCCGACAAGGCCTCGAAACGGCGCTTGTCGATGCAGTCGAACAACACATCGTTGACCTGCCGCTGGTAGGGCGCGAGCGTGCGCGCAAGGGATTCGCCGGCGGCAGTGAGCACAAGCAGGACCTTTCGTCCGTCGGCCGGATCGGTGCGCTTCTCGATCACGCCCCGGTCCACGAGCTTCGAAGCCTCTATCGTGGTAAACGCGCCGCTGCGGTGCAGCCGGGCTGCGACCTCGCCAACACTGATGCCGGGCGACTTCCCCTCCGGCGCAATGCCGAAGCGCCGCACAATCATGAAAATTTCGTACTGCACGCCGCTCAGACCGATGATCGCGCCAAACCCGTCGCGGCAGGCGTCAAGATGATGGGCATACGCCATGAGGTCGTGGATGAGGCCACGAAATGCCTCGTCCGATCCGGCGACCAGCAGCGCGGACCGGGAAATGGTGCGTAATTCGGTTTTTTTTCTGACGGCAGAAACCATGGCGACACGCTACACGCCGACTTTTTTATTGTCAAATTAGCTTTGTTTCAAAGTTAATTGCCACCCAAAAGCGCCCGCGGCTAGAATGGATGCGGTTGCGGCGGTGCATGGCGCGCGGGTAAGCGTCGCTCGAAAACCGCCCGGCCTACCACAAACATCAACGGACAAGGGAGAGAACAATGCTCAAGCTTTACGGTCAATTCCGCTCGCGCACGTTTCGTGTCGCCTGGTTGTGCAAGGAATCGGGCATCCCCTACGAGCACGTCAACGTCAGCATTTACGGCGACGCACCGCAGGCAAGCGAGGCCTGGTTCACCGCGATGAACCCCAACGCGCGGGTGCCGGCCATCGATGATGACGGCCTGGTCATGTGGGAGTCCGCGGCAATCAATCTCTACCTCGCGGAAAAATATAAAAGTCCGCTTTGGCCGGCAACGCCGCAGCGGCGCGGTCGCATGCTGCAGTGGGCGTTTTTTACCGCCAACGACATCGAACCGCACATGGTCACAGTAATGCAGCACCGCGTGATGTTCCCGCCGGAAAAGCGCAACGCCCAACTGGCCGACGACTCGGATGCAAAACTGCAGCCCCGTCTCAAGGTGCTGGATGCGCACCTGGCGAAGAACGCCTTCTTCGGCGGCGACAAATGGGACATGGCCGACTTCATGGTGGCCAGCGTCTGCTATTCGTTCTTCGCGATGAAGTACGACCTCGGAAAATTCCCCCATTTTCAGGCCTGGCTGATGGCCAGCATCGAGCGTCCTCAGGCAAAAGAAGCGCGTAAGCTGCGGGAGTAGGCCTTATAGGCGGTTGATGTCCCCGACCGGATGAAAACGGGGCGTCACCCCCGTTTGTATCGCACCGTTAGACTTGGCCGCGCGCGCGCAGCTTGAAGCGCTGGATTTTCCCCGTGGCCGTCTTGGGCAGCTCGGTCACAAACTCGATGCTGCGAGGGTACTTGAAGGGTGCGAGACGCGATTTCACATGCGCCTTTAGCTCCTCTTCCGTGACCGACTGACCGGGCTTGAGCACAACATAAGCCTTGGGTTTGATCAGTTGCTGATCATCGGCCAATCCGATCACTGCGGCCTCGAGCACCGCCGTGTGTGTTGCCAGCGCGCCCTCCACTTCAAAGGGCGACACGTAAATACCTCCCACCTTGAGCATGTCATCGGTGCGACCGGCATAGGTGTAGTAACCATCGGCATCGACCGAGTACTTGTCGCCGCTGCGCGTCCAGTCGCCCATGAAGGTGGCGTGGGTCTTTGCGCGGTTGTTCCAATAGCCGGCGGCGCTGCTTGGCCCCCAAATCTGCAACTCGCCGATCTCGCCGTCGCCGCTCATGATGGCGCCCGTTTCATCAACGAGGCGCAATTCGTAACCGGGCACCGCCCTGCCGGTGGTGCCGTAGCGCACTTGCCCCGGGCGGTTGGAGAGAAAGATGTGCAGCATCTCGGTCGAGCCGATGCCGTCGAGGATCTCCACGCCAAAATGCGCGGTCCAGCGATTGCCAATGTCCGCAGGCAATGCCTCGCCCGCCGACGTGCAGATACGCAGTGCTAGCTCGCTTTTTTTCGGCAGATCGGGACTCGCCAGCAATGCCGCGAACAACGTTGGTACACCGTAGAACACGGTCGGTTTATGCGCTCCGCCTGCACCCAGCAGGCGGGCAAACACCGCCACCGGCGTTGGTCGCTCGGCCATCAGGATGGTCGTCGCCCCCACCGCCATCGGGAAGGTAAGCGCATTGCCCAGGCCATAGGCAAAAAACAGCTTGGCAGCGGAGAACACCACGTCAGATTCGCGCAGGCCCAGCACCGGCACGGCGTACAGCTCAGCAGTCTGCATGAGGTGCGAATGCAGGTGTACCGTGCCCTTTGGCGCGCCGGTCGAGCCGGAGGAATACAGCCAGAAGCAGACATCATCGCTGGTAGTCGGAGCGACCTCAAATTTCGAACTGGCCTTGGACACGACATCCGCCAGGCGGTGATGGCGGTGTCCGAACTGGCCCGATACCAGCACGTGCTTCAGGAAAGGCAGCTTGATAGGCTCGGCGTCAAGCAAGGGCGCAAAGACCGCTAGCAAGGCCTCGGACACGACCAGCGCCTTGGCGCGGCTGTCCGAAAGCATGAATTCGTAATCTGCGGTGGTAAGCAGGGTATTGACTGCAACCGGGACAATACCGGCCTTGATCGCACCAAGAAAGACCGCGACAAAATCCACCGTATCGAGGTGGGCTAGCACGATGCGGTCTTCCATTTGCAGGCCCATAGCAACGAGGGCGTTGGCCGCGCGATTCACGCGCTCGGCGAGCTCGCCGTAACTGACGGCGCCCGAATCATCGATAAAGGCGATCTTGCCCGCACGACCGGCAAGGAGGTTGCGCTCGACCAGGTCAAATGCGGCGTTGTAGTCGCGTGGGATGCTGACACGCGGCGGGCTGACGCTGTGGTCCGCCGAAGAAAGTCCGGGCATTGTTTTCTCCTCTGTTGCTGCCGCTACTTTGTCGGCATCATTTGCTGCTGCGTCGTCGGCCTATCCGGCCAGAACCTCGCCGTTGTCGTTGTTACTGGCACTGTCGCAATGCCCGCAAAGCTTGATCCACCCTTGTACCCACTCAAGCGCCACCTCCTCGGGCATCGTGCCTGCCGATGCGTCGTGCAATAACACTTCTCCCAGACGCCTCGCCCCCAGTTCGGACAGCAAGGCATCGAATTTTTTTCCGCCAAAGCAGAAGGTGTCGCCATAGGTGCGATCACCCAACGCGAACACGCCGTAGCGTACACCCGACAGGTCGGGTCGCATCTTTGCGAGCGAATCGTAAAATGCCTTGGCGTTGTCGGGAACGTCCCCCTGACCATATGTCGAGGTACACACAAGATAAGTTCCGGCGGATGAAAATACCGATGCATCCAGCCGATCCATTTCCAGGGTGCGCACCCGGGCCTGCCCATCTTCAAGTGTGAGTTCTATTTCCTGGGCAACCAGTTGTGCCGTGCCGGTCATCGTGCCAACAAGGATCGTGAGATCGAGGGACATGTTTTCGCGCCTTTGCCACACTATTTATTTTTGTACTGCCTGTACCCCAGAAGGGTACTTCGAAACGTGCAACCCGGAATGTGCGCTGGATATTGAACGTATTGAAAGTTCCGCGCATATTGCATTTTGGGCGAGCTGCACTATAATTCACGCCTACTTTCGTTTCAAGCATTATATTGCTCTCCTCATGCTCCCCGGCCTTCTCCCGTAACGCTTGGATCTTCCGATATGCATCCACCCTTACACCCCACTTCGAGCACGGCCAGTCGGCGTGCGACGGGCGATACAACGGGACAGCCGGACGCCGAGGTCGCCCTGCTTCAAACGCTTGGCGAACGCGTCCGCGATGAGCGAACGCGAAACGGCATGACCCGCCGCGGCCTCGCGCAGGATTCAGGTGTTTCGGAACGCTATCTGTCCCTGCTCGAATCCGGACGCGGCAACATTTCAATCGTACTGTTACTGCGCATCGCCACCGCACTGAACATTCCGCTCGCAGCACTGTTGTCGCGGCGCCATGCCGTCTCCCAATCGCACGCGCACATGGCGGAACTTGAACTCATCAATGCGCTGTTGCAACGCATCCCCGCGCAAAAGCTCCCCGCCTTGCGCACCGATCTCCAGCGTAAGTTTGGCAGGAGCCTGAAGGAGCAGGATCAAAAAGGCCGGCGTGTCGCCCTCATCGGGTTGCGCGGCGCCGGCAAATCCACCCTGGGCGCCGGCCTCGCGCGTGAACTGGACATGCCCTTCATCGAACTTGACCGCGAAATCGAGCGCGAAGCGGGCACCAGTTTGTCGGAAATATTCCTGCTCTACGGACAGCCCGGATACCGCCGCTACGAAAAGCGTTGCCTGGAAAACATCATCAAAGACCATGACCGCGTCGTCATTGCCACCGGAGGCAGCCTGGTCGCAGAACCCCTCACCTACGACCTGTTGCTCTCCTCATGCACCACAGTCTGGCTCAAGGCCCTGCCCGAAGAGCATATGGCCCGCGTCGTCGCACAGGGCGATACGCGGCCGATGGCCGGCAATCGCGAAGCCATGCAGGATCTGCGCCGCATTCTTGACAGCCGCGCCGCACTCTATGGCCGAGCCGATATCACCATAGACACCGCCGAAAAGACCACTGAAAAGAGCCTGCACGAATTGACGCGGGCCATCACGCTGCAACTGGAGGATCAAGCCGAATGAACACCGTCACCGAATCAACCAAGCTCGCCGCACCCGCGACGCAGCCGCCGCTTTACTTCGATACCCATCCGGATCGCTACGCCCACTGGAAGCTGAGCTTCGAAGGGGAGGTAGCCACGCTCGCAATGGATGTGAACGAGGACAAGGGGCTCAAGCCCGGCTACAAGCTCAAGCTCAACTCCTACGACCTTGGCGTGGACATCGAGCTCTACGACGCACTCAACCGCATCCGCTTCGAACACCCGGAAGTAAAAGTGGTGGTGATCACCAGCGCCAAGGAGCGCATGTTCTGCTCCGGTGCCAACATTTACATGCTGGGACTCTCCAGCCACGGCTGGAAGGTGAATTTTTGCAAATTCACCAACGAAACACGCAACGGCATCGAAGACTCCAGCCGCGACGGCGGGCTGAAATTTCTTGCCGCAGTCAACGGCGCCTGTGCCGGCGGAGGCTATGAACTCGCGCTCGCCTGCGACGAGATCCTGATGATCGACGACCGCTCCTCGGCGGTAAGCCTCCCCGAGGTGCCACTGCTCGGTGTGCTGCCCGGCACCGGCGGCCTGACCCGCATCACCGACAAGCGCAAAGTGCGGCGCGACCTCGCCGACGTGTTCTGCACCACCACCGAAGGTGTGCGTGCCGAACGCGCCAAACAATGGCGGCTGGTGGACCATGTCGCCAAGCCGCAGGCCTTCAAGGATGCGATCAAGCAGCATGCGGCGACGCTGGCGCAGCAAAGCGGGCGCCCCGGAGCCGGGACAGGTGCGAGCAAAGGCGTGACGCTGCCCCCGGTCGCACGCGTTGCCACCACTGGGAGTTATCGCTACAAGCATGTCGATGTCGCCATCGACCCGGCGGCACGTACGGCAACGCTGACGGTTTCGGCACCCGCCGACGCGGGGCCGCAGGACATCCCGGGGATTCACACCGCCGCCGCCGACTGGTGGCCGCTGGCGATGGCGCGCGAACTCGACGACGCCATCCTGATGCTGCGCACCAACCACACCGAGATCGGCACCTGGTTGCTCAAGACGCGCGGCGACGCGGCAGTGGCGCTGGCCATCGATGCCACGCTGCAACGACACAAGGCCGACTGGCTGGTAAAGGAAACCACCGCCCTGCTCCGCCGCACCCTCGCCCGACTCGATGTGTCCTCGCGCACGCTGTTCGCCATCATCGACCGGGATTCCTGCTTTGCCGGCACCCTGGCCGAACTGGCCTTTGCCAGCGACCGCAGCTATATGCTGGCCCTTCCCGACGACCCGTCCGCGGCGCCGCAAATCACCTTGTCGGAATTGAATTTCAGCACCTACCCCGAGGTGAACGGCCTCACCCGGATCGCCACGCGCTTTTGCGGGGACAGTGATGCCGTCATCGCGCTGCGCGCGCATATCGGCAAGCCCCTATCCGCAACCACCGCGGAAGAGCTCGGACTCATCACCTACGCACCCGATGAGCTCGATTGGGAAGAGGAAGTACGCATCGCTATCGAAGAACGCGCCAGCCTGTCGCCCGACGCCCTCACCGGAATGGAAGCGTCGCTGCGTTTCGGCGGCGCCGAAACCATGGAGACACGCATATTCGGCCGCCTTTCTGCGTGGCAGAACTGGATATTCATCCGACCCAACGCCGTCGGTGAGGCCGGCGCCTTGAAAGTGTTCGGCACCGGGTCCAAAGCGAAATTCAACTGGGAAAGAATTTAATCATGGCGATCAATTACAGCGAAAAAATCCCCAACAATGTCGACCTCTCCAACGACAAGACGCTGCAACGCGCCCTCGAGCACTGGCAGCCTGCGTTTCTCGACTGGTGGCGCGACATGGGGCCGCATGATTTTGCGTCATCGGACGTCTACCTGCGCACCGCAGTCGGTGTCGATGCCGAGGGCTGGGCGCAATACGGTGCGGTGAAGATGCCCGATTACCGCTGGGGGATTTTTCTCGCAGACAAGGTCGAGAACCGCACGATCGGATTTGGCGATGGGTTCGGCCAGCCGGTCTGGCAACAGGTACCGGGCGAATACCGTTCGCAGTTCCGCCGCATCATCGTGACACAGGGCGACACCGAACCCGCTTCGGTCGAGCAGCAACACCTCCTTGGCCATACCTGCCCCTCACTGTATGACCTGCGCAACCTGTTCCAGGTCAACGTCGAGGAAGGCCGCCACTTGTGGGCCATGGTGTACTTGTTGCACGCCTACTTCGGCCGCGACGGTCGCGAAGAGGCCGAAGAATTGCTTGCACGCCACTCCGGCGACGTCGACAAGCCGCGCATCCTCGGCACCTTCAACGAACCGATTTCCGACTGGCTGTCGTTTTACTGCTTCACCTACTTCACCGACCGCGACGGCAAGTTCCAGTTGAAAAGCCTCGCTGAGTCGGCCTTCGACCCTTTGTCGCGCACCTGCCGCTTCATGCTCACCGAGGAAGCCCACCACATGTTCGTCGGCGAGACCGGCATCGGCCGGGTCGTGCGCCGCACGCTCGAGGTGATGAAGGAACTGGGCACCGACGACACCGCGGCACTGCGCCGCGCCGGCGTGATCGACCTGCCACTTTTGCAGAAATATCTCAACTTCTGGTTCACGTCCTCGCTCGACCTGTTCGGTTCGGAGGTCTCTTCCAATGCCGCCACCTCGTTCGCCAGCGGCATCAAGGGCCGTCCCGACGAGGTCAATTACACCGACCACATCTGCACCGACGCGAGCTTCGACCTGGAGGGCCCCAAGGGCAAGGAGACCGTGGCCATGCGCAACGCAATGAACGAAGTCACGCGCCTTGCCTATGTAAAGGACTGCGAAATCGGCGTCAAGCGCTGGAACATGCAGATCAAGCGCGCCGGTTACGATCAGCAACTGACGCTGCCCTCCACCCGCTTTCGCCGCAGCATCGGTGTATGGGCCGGCGTGCCGACCACGCCCGACGGCAGAATCATCAGCCGCGAGGAATTCGACAAATCTGCCAGCGACTGGATCCCGACAGAGGCGGACCGCAGCTATGTGAAAAGCCTGATGCAGCGCGTAACGGAACCGGGAAAAATGGCCGGCTGGGTGGCGCCGCCCGATCGGGGCATCAACAATCTCGCGGTCGAATATGAGTATGTACGCCTGAACTAGGCATCGCGCGCCCAACCCAAAGCCCTATGTTTAATAGGGCTTTTTTGTATCCGAGTATTTGACTCGACATTGACCTGCATCAAATCGGTGCGGGTTCGCACGCGTAACTTGATCGGAGGAAATCACACAAAAGAACCAAGGAGGGACTGACCATGAAAACCCGCGCCAGCGCAGTTGTTGCCGCCCTTATGTTGTCTATGCTCTCCGCCTGCAACCCGGCGCCGCCAGTCTCGACTACCGCGGTCGCGGACAAGTACGACATGTCCAAAATGGACCTCAAACCCACCCCGGCCAAGCTCAGCACCGAACGCCACACCGGCGCCTTCGCCCAGGGCAAGTCGCTAAGCATGACCGCCGAACTCAAGCCGCTTGACCCCTCCCCGGTCAAGGAAGTGCGCCTGGACACAACGCACAAGATCATTGAAATCGCCCCTGGCGTGAAATTCAGCGCCTGGACCTTCGGCGACAGCGTGCCCGGCCCGACGGTGCGCGCGCGCGTAGGCGACAAGATCCGCTTTTCCATGACCAACCGCAGCGACGAGACGGTGCCGGGCCTTGAGATGAAAATGACCGCTGCACCGATGATGCATTCCATGGACTTTCACGCCGCGATGGTCTCGCCGCAGGACAAATACCGTTCGGTCGCCCCCGGCCAGACCATAGAGTTCGAGTTCACGCTCAACTATCCTGGCATGTTCATGTACCACTGCGGCACGCCGATGATTCTCGAGCACATCGCCTCGGGCATGTACGGCGCCGTCATTGTCGAGCCGCGTGAGGGCTATCCGACCAAGGCCGACCGCGAGTACGTGGTGATACAAAGCGAGTTCTACGCCAAACCCGACCCGGCCAAGCGCAAGGTCGACGGCGCGCCGCTCTACGTGCTCGATAACGACAAGCTCAAGGCCTCGCAGCCGACCTACACCGTGTTCAACGGCGTGCACAACGGCATGGTGAAAAATCCGCTGCCTGCCAAGCCAGGCGAAAAAGTCCGTCTGTTCGTGCTCAACGTCGGCCCGAGTAAAACCTCGAGCTTCCACGTCGTAGGCACCATCTTCGACCGCGTCTGGTTCGAGGGCAATCCGGACAACCAGATGCGGGGTATGCAGACGGTGCTGCTCGGGTCATCCAACAGCGCCATTGTCGAATTCATGATTCCCGAGGACGGCTCCTACATCATGGTGGATCACCATTTTGCCAATGCCTCTCAGGGCGCCATCGGCCTTGTTTCGACCGCGGCAAAAGCGGCGCAGCAAGACCTCGAGCACCACAACATGGAGGCCAGCGCCACGCCGACCGAGCCGGAAGCCGTCGCCGGCAAGCTCGCGTTCGAGAGCAAATGCCTTGCGTGCCACTCTGTCGGGCAAGGTAAGAAGCTCGGGCCGGACATAGCAGGCGTCACCAAGCGTCGCAGCGACGAATGGCTGGCCAAATGGCTCAAGTCGCCGGAGAAAATGCTCGAAACCGACCCCGACGCCAAGGCCATGCTGAAAGAGTTCAACAACATCCCCATGCCCAACCAGTCGCTGTCGGATGCTGAGATCAAGCAATACCTCAAGTACTTCCACTGGGTCGACGCGCAAAAGCCGGGCAAGGTGTCGGCGCAGGCGGGTCACTGACATGCGCGAACCGCGCCTCATCGCCGGCATCGTATTGGCCCTGGCAACGGTGCTGCAATCTGCGGGCGCCCTCGCCTGCGGCCACTGCGTCGAGGACAAGATCGCGGCGGTCTATGACCACGCAGCGGTGACGCGCGCATTGGCTGCAAAACACCAAGTGGTGTTTTTCGCCATGGACGGCGTTCTCGCGGCCGACGAAGCGACGCGGCAGGTGCTGGAACGCATCGCCGCGGGCACTCGCGGCGTCGACCCGGGCAGCGCACGCGCGTCGGCCGAGGCGGCTGCGCTCTCGATCACCTTTGATCCGGAACGAACCTCACTGCCAGCCATCCAGCGCACACTGGAAAGAAAACTCGCCGCCAGGCGCCTGTCGCTGCTGCTTTTGCGCGTCATGGACAAGCCGGCACAGTTCAGCGCGGCGAGCCCCAGGCCCTGAAAAGAATCGGGTAGTGTCGCGATGAACACCGCCCCGAGACCGGCAACGCCGCTGAGTCCGGCGTTGCCAGCGCTGGTGTTCCGCCCGTTTCACCTGCTGGCTGGTGCCAGCGCCACCCCGGGGACCGACGGGAACGAAGGCAGAAGGCGGAGACACGTGGATTTCGCCTGCGTAAAACTGCTGCATATCGGCGTTGCTGCGCTGTCCGGGCTGACGTTTTTTGTTCGTGGCATCTGGAAACTCCGCAAACCGGTCGTACTGCAACAACATCCGGTTCGTATCCCGCCCCACCTCAACGACACCGTTCTAACCTCCGACGTAGCCAGGATGGCCCTCGTCACGCGGCAATTTATGGATACGCAACTGGCTTTCATCGCGCCTGATACGAACGACCACAGCCCGCAAATGCCCGTCTGGCAACGCTTTCCAGCCTTTAAATGCGAACAGGGCCATATTGCCCGACTGAAATAATTACGCGGCAACGCATAAACCCGGAAGGCAATGCCGGCGCGCGTCAAACATGAATCGGAGCAAGGATGAAACTGCAATTCCTCGGTGCGACCGGAACTGTTTCGGGTTCCAAATACCTGCTTGAAGCCGGTGCCAGGCGCGTTCTGGTCGATTGCGGCCTGTTCCAGGGCTACAAGCAATTGCGCCTGCGCAACTGGTCGCCACTGAAGGTCGATCCGAAAACAATCGATGCGGTCGTGCTCACACATGCACACATCGACCACAGCGGCTACCTGCCATTGCTGGTACGCAACGGCTTTCACGGCCGGATTTACTGCACCGCGGCGACGCGCGACCTGTGCACCATTTTGCTGCCCGACAGCGCACGCCTGCAGGAAGAAGAGGCCAATTACGCCAACCGACATAATTTCTCGCGGCACAAGCCGGCCCTGCCGCTTTATACCGAACAGGACGCGCTGCGCAGCCTCAAGCAATTCACGGCGACCGACTACGACCGGGCGCTTGACCTCGGTGCCGGCGTCACCGCGACACTGCTGCCCTCAGGGCACCTGCTAGGCTCGGCCTTCGTGCAAATCGCCGCCATCGGTCGTTCGGTTCTTTTTTCTGGGGACCTCGGCCGCCCCGATGACGCAGTGATGCCCTCTCCCGTGCGTGTGGCCGCAGCCGATTACCTGGTGATCGAATCCACCTATGGCAACCGCATTCACGAACAAGAGGATCCGCGCATCAAGCTTGCCGAAGTGATCAACCGCACGGTCGCGCGCCAGGGGGTTCTCATCATCCCGGCCTTTGCCGTAGGCCGGACACAAAGCCTGCTGTACTACATTCACCAGCTCAAGGTCGCAGGCACCATAGCCGACACGCCCGTTTACCTCAATAGCCCGATGGCCACCGATGCGACGCAGCTGTTCATGACCCACCGCAAAGAACACCGGCTTGCACCAGAAGAATGCCAAGCCATGTGCCGAGCGGCGAAAATCATCAATACGCCGGAGGAATCCAAGGCGCTCAACCGTCGCAAGGGCCCGATGATCATCATCGCAGGCAGCGGCATGGCGACAGGCGGCCGCGTCACACACCACCTCACCGCATTCGCGCCCGATGCGCGCAACACCATCCTGTTCACCGGCCACCAGGCCGGCGGTACCCGTGGCGCACGCATCGTTGCCGGTGAACCGACCGTAAAAATCCACGGCGAGATGGTGCCTGTGCGCGCTGAAGTGGACATCATCAACAACCTCTCGGCGCATGCCGACAGCGACGAAATCATCGGCTGGTTGCGCGGATTCGAAACGCCGCCGCGGCGCACCTTCATTACCCACGGTGAGCCGGGTCCGGCAGACGCGCTGCGCCAGCGCATCGAGCAGACATTAAACTGGCCATGCGAGGTTCCCGATTACCTTGAGAGCGTCAGTCTTGACTGAGAAGCCGCACGGGGTCTTGCTCCCGGCAAGAGTCGGGGGGCTGATTGATCCAGGTCAAAGTGCCGTCGGGCAGAAGCCCTAGCATTCGGATCAAGGGCGTATCCCACGCTGGAGACCGAAATGAAATCTAATATAGGCGGCACCGACCGCGTCGTCCGCATCGTCGCAGGGCTGCTCGTCATGACCATTCTTTTTTTGTTCCTTCCCGGTAACACCCGGTGGTTCAGCCTTCTCGCGCTGATTCCCGTGGCCACCGGTTTCATGCGCTTTTGTCCTCTGTACGTGCCGTTTGGCCTGAGTACTTGCAAGACCCCGGCAAAATAAGGACGCCACCGTCCCCTCCGGCGGCAAGGCAGGATGCCGCGTGCTTTCATTGCGGATTGCCGGTTCCGGCAGGGAGCACCTATCGCCTCGAAGTCAACGGCACGTGGCGCAGCCTTTGCTGCCCCGGTTGCGAAACCCTCGCACGCGTGATCGTCGGACAGGGACTGGACGACTACTACCGACTGCGGGAATCGGTAGCCTCGTCCGCAGGAACACCACAGGCCGACGACGGATTCAATCCGGACCTGTCTCTTTATGACGAACCCCTGCTGCAAACGCGCTTCGTGCGCGATATCGAGGGCAAACCGGAGGCGGAGTTGCTGCTCGAGGGCATCCGCTGCGCCGCCTGCGTCTGGCTGATCGAGCAGACACTGCTGCGCACCCCGGGCGTGGAACGGGTCGAGGTCAACTACACCAGCCACCGGGCGCGAGTGCGCTGGAACGCAGCCACGACCCGCCTGTCTGCGGTGCTGCTGGCAGTGCGGCGTATCGGCTACCGCGCCTGGCCCTCTGAGGAGGGTCGCCTCGCACTGATAGAAAAAGGCGAGCGGCGCGCCGCCGTGTGGCGCCTGTTCGTTGCCGGGTTTGGCATGATGCAGGTGATGATGTACGCGGTGCCGGTATACCTGGCCGAAGAAGGCAGCATGAGCGCCGATATCGAGCAGTTGATGCGCTGGGCCAGCCTGGTGCTGACGCTGCCTGTCATGGCCTACTCTGCGGCACCGTTTTTCAGCGGTGCGCTGCGCGACCTTCGCATGATGCGCCTTGGCATGGACGTGCCCGTGGCCATCGGCATCGCCGTCGCCTTCATCGCCAGCGTCTGGGCCACGCTCATTGAAAGCGGCGCGGTTTATTTTGATTCGGTTACGATGTTCGTATTCCTGCTGCTCGCCGGACGCTATCTCGAACTGCTGGCACGCCAGCGCGCCGGCAGCACCTTGCAGCACTTGGCGCGACTCGCCCCCGAAACCGCCCACCGCTGCAAGCCCGCCGTCCCCGATGAAACCGAAACCATCTCCCGCGCCCTTCTCGTACCGGGTGACCGCGTGCTTGTCCGCCCCGGCGAAACCCTGCCGGCCGACGGGGTGCTTGAAACCCCGCGCGCCACCCTGAGCGAAGCCATGTTAAGCGGTGAAAGCCGTCCCCTCGCCAAGAGCGCCGGCGCCGCCCTGATCGGCGGCTCGGTCAACAGCGGCAGCGCATTGCACATGCGCGTAACACGCGTCGGCAAGGACACGGCACTGGCCGCCATTGTCAGCCTGATGGAGCGCGCCTCCGCAGAGCGTCCGCGCTGGATCGAACTCACGCAGCGCGCTGCGGGCTGGTTTGTGGGCGTCATCCTGTTGCTGGCCGTCGCCGCCGGCCTCGTCTGGTGGCATATCGACCCTTCGCGTGCGCTCTGGATCGCCGTATCAGTGCTGGTGGTGACCTGTCCGTGCGCGCTGTCGCTCGCCACACCGG
>CAITSH010000190.1 GCA_903895005.1 uncultured Pseudomonadota bacterium | reverse complement strand
CGCGAGCCTGAGCACGTAAGCCCAGCGCAGTGCGTGGCCGGCTGCCTCGCCGGTGGCCGTGCCGACCACATCGCCGGCGTTGCCGCTGTACCGGTCGCCGCTTTTTACGATAGTCCAGACGCGCGACTCCTTCTTGCCATCGGACCAATCAAAGCGCTCGTCGAGCACGCCCTTGTCACCATCCCAAGTGGCGACGATCACCACATGGAAGCGCCGCAACACCCTGCCGGAGCGGTCCTGCACCATGCCCCACCCGTCCACGGTGCCGTTGAAATAACGTTTGAGGTCGAGTTGCGGCTTTTCGGCCCGGTATATTTCGACGCCGGGTCCGGCGCAACCGGGCAACGCGAACATCAAGACTGCTGCGATCAAGCAAACAAGGATGCCGCGCATGTCATGCTCCTGACTTGGACAACGGATTGAACTGCGGGATGAAAAAATGGCGCCTGAGCGCGATCATGGCGAGAAGCTTGAGCGCGCAGGGCACGATGCAATAGGCAAACGACAGCGCCGCGGCGCCGCCAACGGTGCCCGGAACGTAACCGAGGGCAGCCAGCAAGGGCAGCGAAATCCCCGCCGCGAGCGCAAGGTTGAGTTTGGTCACCAGGTTCCACAAGCCGAAATACGCGCCCTCGTCGCGCACCGCGGCGGTCCCGGGCGGGACATGCGAACCGTCGTCAATGGCATCGGCAAGCATCGAGGGTGGCAGCGCAAGATCGGCGCCCAGCGCAGCACCGGATAGAACACACACGACGCCAAAGGCCGCGGCGTCACCCTCGCCCAAGGCAAAAGCCCACACGAACGCCCCCACTGAAAGCACCATTCCACCCATCCATGCATGCGCCTTGCCGTAACGACGCGACAGGCGCACCCATAGGGGCATGCACGCGGCCCCGCTGATGAAATAGAGCGCAAGGAACAGCCCCGCACGTTCACCCAGTTGCAGCACATCGGCCATGAAGAACATCACCAGCGTGGCCGGAATCGCAGAGGCGATACCGTTAAGGACAAACACCACCAGCAGGCGCCGGAACGGCGCATTGGACAAGACGCGCTTTAGCGCCGCGAACAGGCCCTCGCCCAATGCCGCGCCTGCAGGAGCCGGCCGGCGTGGCACCTCCGGCGCGAAGGCCAGCGTCACCAGCGCACACGCAACGAGCAAGCCCGCGAACACCCATGAGAATCGGGACAGCTGCACCTCGCCTCCCGTTCCAAGTTGCGCCGGCAGCACCGCCGCCATCACGACCCCGACCAACGTGAACATCTCACGGCCGGCGGTGATGCGCGTGCGCTCATTACGGTCGGTCGATAACTGCGCCCCCCAAGCCTGGTAGCTGATGGAGGCCATCGAAAAGCCAAGATAGACAACGAGCAGGCAGGCGAGCAGCCAGCCGGCCAGCGGACCCGCGGTTCCCAGCATTGCGGCGGGCGGATTGAACAGCCCAAGCATGCCGCCTGCCAGCAGGGGCAGTGCCGCCAGGATGAAGCGCTTTCGCCCGGGCGCGCGATCGGAAAAATAGCCCAATAGCGGATCCTGGATCGCATCGAGCAGCCGCGCGGCAAGCAGGATCGCCCCGACCAGCGCGAGATTGAGACCCAGTACCTCGCCATAAAACCGCGGCAAATGCACATACAGGGGCAGCGCGGCCATCGCGAGCGGGAGGCCGAACAAGCCGTAGGCAAGCAGGCGGCGCATGCAGATATTTTTCACGGCGCGGCAAGCCGCACGCAGGAAAAAACCGTTGGCCGCACGGCTATTTTCCCCCGATCAGCGCGCGTCGAAGTTCGGGCTCGGTGGTACGCGCGTCCAGCCATATGGCAAAAAACGCGCGCGCAAACGTGCTGTCGCTGATTTCACCGCGCAGTTCGCCGTTGAAATAAAACTGTACGCCCTTGTCGGGTATGTGGAACGCGATGAGTTCATCGCCCGGTTTGACGTCGGGAAAGACCCGCTCCATCAACCCACCCCATGCCGGATATTTGTCCGATGCCCCATAGCCCATGCGCCGCCACTGGTTGACGCTCTCCTCCGCGAGGCGCGCACCCTTGATATTGCGCGCGTACCGGATGCCCAGCGCAAAGGGCGCGGTTTCATCGAAGCGCGCGCCCGAAATCCACAGCTTTGACTCATAGATGAGCAGGCCAAAGTAGCGGAAATTTCCTCCGCCCGCCTCGCGCGCACCCGGCACCAGGCTGGCAAAGCCACCGGGCAACGTGAACGCCAGGGCCGACCGGACCATGGAGAGAGACAGCACCAGCGCGAAGGCCAGAGCGATATGGCGCGCGTCCAAACGTCTCATCAGGCAGCCCTCACCAGTTCGAACTGGAAGACATCGGTGGATTCACTGTCAAAACCGGCTTCGCAGTAGCAGTAATAGAACTCCCACATGCGGATGAAGCGCTCATCAAAGCCCTGCCCGCGCACCTCCGGCAGCACCGACATGAAGGCCGCGCGCCAGCGGCGAAGCGTCTCGGCGTAGTCGCGACCGAATGCGTGGGCGCCCTCCAGACGCAGGCCTGCATCGGCAGCGTCGGCGCGAAACCTCGGTGGCGAGGGCAGCATGCCTCCGGGGAAAATGTATTGCTGGATGAAATCCGTGCCTTTGCTGTAGCGCTCGAATAGTTCGGCAGCAATGGTGATGGTCTGGATCAGTGCGCGGCCGCCCGGACGCAGCGCCTTCGCAACGGCGCGGAAATAATCCGGCCAGTAGCGCTCGCCAACCGCCTCGAACATTTCTATCGACACAACATGATCAAACACCTCGTCGATGTCGCGGTAATCACAAAAGCGCAAATCGGCCTTGCCATCGAGCCCGGCTCGCGCCAGACGGGCGTTGGCGAACTCAAGTTGTGCGCGGGAGAGGGTCAAACCGGTGACATGGCAACCAAAGTCGCGTATCGCCATCTCGGCGAAGCCCCCCCAGCCGCAGCCGATTTCCAGGATGCGCTCACCCGGCCGGGGTGCCAGGCGCTCGAGTATGCGCCGGTACTTGGCCTGCTGAGCCTGCTCGAGCGGTATTGCACCGCGTCCGGGGTCATCGCCGAACAGTGCGCTCGAATAGGTCATCGAAGGGTCAAGCCACATCCGGTAAAACTCGTTGCCCAGGTCATAATGCGCAGCGATGTTGCGCCGGCTGCCCTTGCGTGTGTTGCCATTGAGCAGATGTTTTACCCGATAAAGAAGGCTGCCCCAGAAACCACCGTACAGCGCACGCTCGATGGCATCGCGATTGCGGGTCAACAGGGTGAGCAGGACCGCCGGATCGGTGCTGGTCCAATCGCCGCGCAAATACGCCTCGGCAAATGCGATATCCCCGCCGGATATCGAATCTCCAAACACCCGCCATTCCCTGACAACGAGGTTTGCACGCGGCTCACCCGAGCCAAACTCAAGGCACCGCCCGTCAGGCAGTGTCACGGTGAGCGCGCCGTGGGCGATTCGACGGAACAGGCCCAGAACGGTGCGTGCGGCGAACGGCAGGAGGCCGAACTCGAAATCCTGCGCTCGCACCGGGGCTTGCGCCGCCTGGGCAGCGGAGCCAGGACGTTCAGCGAGCCGGGCCGCGCCGGCCTCGCTGATCGTGGTTACGGAACGGTTCATCGACTTACATCCTCAACGGGGGGAAGGGGCTTGGAGAAAAACGGGACGCGCTTGACGCACAGGCGCGCCGCCTGCCAGTGGATGCGCAGGATCATCAATACGGTCATCCATGGATACACCACGAATGCGCGCGCCAGCGCGGCGGTGGTGAACGGCGCTACGCGCCCGGATACGCTGGTGTGCAGCAGGTCGCCCTCATCATCGGCATAGTCGATGCGCGCGAGCACCCTCCCGTCTTCACCTTCGTAAAAATGGAACCGGTAGTCACCCTTGACGGCGCAAAATGGCGAAACGTGAAAGACCTTGCGCGCACTGAGCGCCGCCCCTGGCGGGATCGCCCCGCCACCCGGTTGCGCCAGCAGATAATGATGCCGCTCGCCGAAGGTGTTGTTGACCTCGCACAAGATCACGCGCAGGCCGCCGGCGCGGTCGTGGCAAAACCAGAAACTCACCGGATTGAACACGTAACCGAGCACGCGCGGAAACGCCTGCAGCCAGACCTCCCCGTCGACATCGCCCATGCCCTCCCTCTCCAGCAGGGCGCGAATCCACGCAAGGGGCGACGTGCCGTCGCGTGCGCCATGGTCGCGAAAATCAAAACCGAACAGGTTCCAGCGATTGAGTCCGAACAACACGCCGCGCAGTGATTCAGGGTCTGAAAGCGGAACGCGCAAAAAGAACACCGGATAGACGAAGCGATTGGGCGCCGGACGCAGACGCGCATGCATGACTTCGCCAAAGTACAGCCGTGCGCCCATGCTATCCCGCAGCACCCAGCGCCACATCGGTTCGGAGGCCGCGGGGGTGCGCCTCCGACAGGTCCGCGCGCGCCTGCCAGGGCGCGCGAATGCCCATTGCATTGACTACCGCGAGCGCGGATTTAAGGCCGTCCTCGTGAAATCCGTAGCCCGACCATGCGCCGCAAAACCACAGCCCGTCCCTACCCTGCATACCGGCAAGCGTCTGTTGCGCTCGAACAGAACCGAGATCAAACACCGGGTGTTCATAATCGAACTCGGCAATGACACTCGCCGGATCGGGCTCGCGCGGCGGGTTGAGCGTGACAATCACAGGGCGCCGGAACGGCAGCGGTTGCAGCCGATTGAGCCAATAGGAAACCCCCACGGGGCGCCGGTCCGTAGAAGCGCGGGCCGTAAGGTAATTCCAGGCAGCCCAGGCCTTGCGCGCGCGTGGCAGCAGCGCGGTGTCGGTATGGAGCACCGCGCGATTGCGCTGGTAGGGTATGGCGCCGAGCACCTCGCGAAGGTCGGCTGGCGCCTCACCCAACAAGCGCAGGGCCTGGTCGCTGTGGCAGGCAAGGACCACCTCGTCAAAGCGCCCCGTACCCTTGGCCGTCTCAAGCTGCACGCCTTCGCCTTTCACGGTCACCGACAACACCGCTTCCCCAATGTGGATATTGCGTATGCCCGCGACGAGCTTTTTGATGTATTCACGCCCCCCACCGCAAACCGTATACCACTGCGGGCGGTTGGTAATTTGCAAAAGACCATGGTTGTCGCAAAAGCGCGCCAGCGTGGCCACCGGATAAGAGAGCATGGTTTCGGTCGGACAGGACCAGATCGCGCCTATCATGGGCAACAGGTAGGCCTCGCGAAACAGGCGGCCGTAACGGCCTGCCGCCAAAAATGTCTCGAGCGTCTGTCCGTGATCCGCTTCGCAAGCGTCGTTGCCCTTCCCGTTACCTGCATCGCGGGCCATCGCGGTGGCGACGCGGTTAAAGCGCAGGATATCGCGCAACATGCCCCAGAAGGCCGGACTGAGCAGATTGCGCTTTTGCGCAAACAGCGCGCCCAGCGTCGTACCCGACCATTCCAGCCCCGGATCGGCAACATCACCAAGGCTGACCGCAAAAGACATTTCAGATGCAGCCGTATCGACCGAGAGAAACCGGAACAAGGCCACGAGATTGGGATACGTGCGGTGATTGAACACCAGAAATCCGGTGTCAACCGGGTGCGTCACGCCATCGAGGGTGACGTCGACAGTATTGGTGTGTCCGCCAAGGTATTGGTTCGCCTCAAACAAGAAGACATCGTGCCGGCACGACAGCAGCCATGCCGTCGCGAGGCCGGCGATGCCGGCGCCGACAACGGCGATGCGTTTGCGGGGTGTTGCGGCGATAGTCATGGCAAAAAGCAAAAAGGACGCACGCGGAACTGTCCGGGAGCGTCGGTTGGGGAACAGGCGCCCCGCCCTAGGCGGCGGCGCCATCCAGCGATCAAAAAACTCAGCTCGCTACGCGCTTGTCCTGCCGGATCAGCGCGTACGCCGAGTGGTTGTGAATGGACTCGAAATTCTCCGACTCGATGCTGTAGGCGTCGATACGTGGCTCGCCATTGAGCGACAGCGCGATGTCACGCACCAGGTCCTCGACGAACTTAGGATTGTCGTAGGCGCGCTCGGTAACGTATTTCTCGTCGGGGCGCTTGAGCAGGCCGTAGACCTCGCACGAGGCCTGTTTTTCCGCCACAGCAACCAGTTCCTCTATGGACATCGGCTGGTTCAGTACGGCCTCGATGGTGATGTGCGAACGCTGATTGTGCGCACCGTACTCAGAGATTTCCTTGGAGCACGGGCAAAGGCTCGTCACCGGCGCCAGCACCGTCAGCGCAGCATCGTAATGGCCGGCCTGGTCCACCTCTGCACGCATTTTCACCTCGTAGTCGAGCAGGCTTGCCACGCCCGACACCGGCGCCAGCTTCTCAATGAAATAGGTAAAGCGCATTTCGATGTATCCCGCCTTGGCGTCAAGGCGCGCGAGCATGGTGTTCATAAGCCCGCGAAGGCCGGCCATGTCCAGGGCGCCCCGGTTGGCATGCAGCACCTCGAGGAAGCGCGACATGTGGGTTCCCTTGACGTGGTGCGGCAGGCCCACATACATGTCTATCATCGCCACTGTGGCCTGCTCGCTGCCATCGGCACGCCGTATCGACAGCGGAAACTTCACAGACTTCACGCCGACGCGGTTGATTGCGACGGCACGGCCGTCCGGGGTGGCCTGGACGTCGGGCAGCAACATTCTTTCTGGTGCATTCATGGCGATCCTGATCCTTGTAGGAAGGTGGGGTATTGCGGGAGGGGAAACCGCGATCAGCGGGCGGCGAGCAGGCGCTCTAT
>CAITSH010000189.1 GCA_903895005.1 uncultured Pseudomonadota bacterium | reverse complement strand
GCCTCGCCAACCAGTACAACGTGCCGCGCATGTGCTACATCAACAAGATGGACCGCATGGGCGCCAACTTCGCGCACTGCGTCAAGGGCATCAAGGAGCGCCTCGGCGCCAATGCCCTCCTGTGCCAGATCCCGATCGGCAGCCACGACGAGTTCGTCGGCATGGTCGACCTTGTCGCCGGTGTCGGCTACGTATGGGAATCCGAGGACAAGGACAGCGTATGGGAAACCATTCCGCTCGAGCAAATCCGCGAGCGTTTCAAGTTCACCGCGGCCTACGACAACGACTGGATCGACCGCCTGCCCGAGTTGCGCAAGGAGTTGCTCGAATCGGCGCTCGCGCTCGATGACGACGCGTTCATGGAATTTGTCGAAAAAGAGACCTTCGATCCGGCCGTGCTCAAGGCCTGCATCCGCAAGGGCGCGGTAACCGGCCAGTTGGTTCCGGTGTTCTGCGGCTCCTCGTTCAAGAATAAGGGCGTCCAACAACTTCTCGACGGCGTCATCGACTACATGCCCTTCCCGGGCGAGAACGGCGGCATTTCGCTGGTGGACGAAGACGGCAAGAACATCGGTGAGCAGGAAGTCAAGGACGACGCCCCGGCCCGTGCCCTCGCGTTCAAGGTCATCAACGACCAGTTTGGTACGCTGACCTTTGTGCGCGTATATTCGGGCGTGATCAAGAAGGGCGACAACCTCTACAACGTCACGCGCAGCAAAAAAGAGCGTATCGGCCGTATTGTCGAGGTTCAGGCGAACATCACCAAGGACATCGAAGAGGCGCGCGCAGGCGACATCTGCGCCTTCGTGTCGATGAAAGACACCGAGACGGGTGACTCGTTGTGTGATCCGGACCATCCGGTGCTGCTTGAGCGCATGCGCTTCCCCGATCCGGTTATCAGCGTGTCGGTCGAACCCAAGACGCGCGGCGACATCGACAAGATGTCCACCGCCATTTACAAGATGGTCAAGGCCGACCCGTCACTGCGCCTCAACGTCGACCAGGAAACCGGCCAGACGGTGCTCCGCGGCATGGGTGAGTTGCACCTTGAAATCACCATCGATCGGATGCGCACCGAACTTGGCGTTGAGGCTGTGATGGGCAAGCCAAAGGTCAGTTTCCGCGAAGCCTTTGGCAAGATGGTCGAGCACACCTACACCCACAAGAAACAGTCGGGTGGTTCCGGTCAGTTCGCCGAGGTGAAAATGGTGTTCGAGCCCCTTGAGGCGGGCGAAGGCGTGCATTTCTCCGATGAAGTCACCGGCGGCCGTATCCCGCGTGAATATATCCCGGCGGTCGAGCATGCAATCCGCACCGAGAGCAAGAAGGGCCAGATCGCCGGCTACGAAGTTGTCGACTTCAAGGCACGTCTCCTGGACGGCAAATTCCACGATGTGGACTCCTCGGCGCTGGCGTTCGAAATCGCCGGACGCAGCTGCTTCCGCGAAGCGCACAAGATGGGCAAGCCCAAGCTGCTTGAGCCCGTGATGGGCGTGGAGGTTGTCACCGAGGCCGAGTACCTTGGCGACATCATCGGCGACATCAACCGCCGTCGCGGCCAGGTTACCGACCAGGGCCAGAAGGGTCCTTCGGCTTTTGTGCAGGGCTTCGTGCCCTTGGCGGAAATGTTCGGCTACATCAACTTCCTGCGTTCCACGACCAGCGGTCGCGGTACCTTCACCATGGAATTTGCGCACTACGCCGAGGTGCCCGCCGGCCTCGTCGACAAGCTCATGGAAAAGGAAGCGAAGTAAGCCTCACCCAGTACACCGGGCTGTCCGGGCAAAACAAAAAAGCGGGCTTGCCCGCTTTTTTGTTTAGTGGCGCCGGCAGCGCTCTTCGGTGGATGAAACGCGGTTAGAATTTCCCCAATGAACATCCGGCAGGTAAAAATAGAATTCAATGCGGAGCAGGATCGCCTGCTGGCGCGCTTTTCCACCAATGATGGCGCGGAATTGCGGCTTTGGCTGACGCGGCGCTGTGTGCGCCTGCTATGGCCCATCCTGATCAAGATGGCCGAGTCGGCGCCGACGATCGTCACCCAGGCGGCGCCCGAGGCGCGCAAGGCTCTGCTGGGGATGGAACACGAGAAGGCGCTGGCGCAGGCCGACTTCGCCACGCCCTACAAGGAAGAGGCCGCCAGCTACCCGCTTGGCACCGAACCCATTTTGGTGGCGCGCATGAACAGCGGGCGCTCGCCCGACGGGCAGAATGTCCTTACGCTGCTGCCGCGCGAAGGCCAGGGTCTCAACCTCGGCCTCGATTACAAGCTGCTGCATGGCATTACCAGCCTGCTGCATCAGGCGGTGCAAAAGGCCGAGTGGGATCTGGCGCTCGCATTGCCCACCGCGACGGTGGCAAGCGCCGAAGAGGGCGCGCCAAAGCTGCTGAACTAGCATCCCGATTTTTAGCAATAGGCTGGAAATGCCCGCCTGGCGGGGCTTTCCGGACGGTCATGTATCCCTGTCATCCCTGTTTTTCAGGTTACAGGACCCTCAGCCCTGGTGCTACCTACTCCGTGCCAAGGGACTCCAGTTCCTCCTGCAGCACCAGCCATTCGCCTTCAACCTGCTGCAGCGCCGTGTCCACGCGCGCCGCTTCGAACACCGCAGCCTGGATTTTGTCGCGGTCGTCGCCGGCGTAAAAGCCTTCGCTGCCCAGCAGGGCGGCGAGCCGCTCTTTCTCGGTGGTGAGTTGCGCCATGCGTTTTTCGGCCGCCTCGACCTTGCGCATGACGCCCTTCTTTTTCGCAAACGACGCGTTGCGCGCCTGCGCTTCGTTACGGCGCTGGTCACGGCGGTTGCTTCCTGATGATGTTTCAGCGCTGCTGCTCTTTTGCGTGGCACGCGATTCGGTCAGCCAGTCGCGGTAGTCGTCAAGATCGCCGTCAAAGGGTTGCACCCGCCCGTCGGCGACAAGCATCAGCGTATCTGTGGTCGTTCGTATGAGGTGGCGGTCGTGAGAGATGAGCACCAGGCCGCCTTCGTACTCCGAGAGCGCGAGCGTGAGTGCATGGCGCATGTCGAGGTCAAGGTGGTTGGTCGGCTCGTCAAGGAGCAGCAGATTGGGTTGCTGGCGCACGATGATCGCCAGCGCGAGTCGCGCACGTTCGCCACCAGAAAAATATTCCACGGTGCCGGTGACCATGTCGCCGCGAAAATCAAAGCTGCCGAGAAAATCGCGCAAGTCCTGCTCGCGCGCCGTCGGCTCCAGTCGCATCAAATGGCGCAGTGGACTTTCGTCATTGCGCAGCGCTTCGAGCTGGTGTTGAGCGAAGTAGCCGATCTTGAGGTTTTTGCCTTCGCGGCGCTTCCCGGCTATCGGTTCGAGCATCCCGGCAAGGGTCTGGATCAGCGTTGATTTGCCCGCGCCGTTGGCGCCCAGCAGTCCGATGCGCGAGCCCTCGGGGATCGATAAGGTGGTGCTCTGGATCACCACCTTGTCGCCATAGCCGGCCACCGCGTCATCGAGTGCGAGCAGGGGGTTGGGGCTGGCCTTGATGTCGGCAAAGCGGAATGTGAAGGGGGTGTCGACGTGGGCCGGCGCGATGACTTCCATGCGCGCCAGCGCCTTCATGCGGCTTTGTGCCTGACGCGCCTTGGTCGCCTTGGCGCGAAAGCGCTCGACGTAGGAATGCAGGTGCGCGATCTCGCGCTGCTGCTTCTGGTAGGCGGCCTGCTGGTTTGCGAGTTGCGCGGCGTACTGCACCTCGAAGTCGGAGTAATTGCCGGTGTAAAGCTTGAGCTTTTGCAGCTCGACATAAATGATCGAACTCACCGAGGCGTCAAGGAACTCGCGGTCGTGGGAGATGAGGAACAGCGTGCCGCGGTAATTGCGCAGCCAGTTTTCAAGCCAGATGACCGCGTCAAGGTCGAGGTGGTTGGTCGGCTCGTCGAGCAGGAGCACGTCGGAGCGGCACATCAGGGCGCGCGCCAGGTTAAGGCGCATGCGCCAGCCGCCGGAAAATTCCGCAACCGGCGTGGCCTGCTGGGAGGCGGAAAAGCCCAATCCGTGCATCAGGGCGGCGGCGCGCGCGGCGGCACCATAGCCGCCTGCGTGTTCATAGCGCTCGTGCTCGAGGGCGAGGCGCTCGCCATCGCCCGATTTTTCCGCAGATGCAATGCCTGCTTCGATCGCGCGCAATGCGCTGTCGCCATCGGTCACGTACTCGATCGCGGCCTGTGTGGTGGAGGGGACTTCCTGTGCAACGTGGGCGATCGTCAGCCCGGCCTGCATGTCGATGTCGCCTGTTTCGGAGTGCAGTTCGCCCAGCATCAGCGCGAACAGGCTGGATTTACCGCAGCCGTTGGCTCCGACCAGGCCGATGCGCATGCCGGCATGAATCATGAGGTCGACCTCGCGCAGCAGCACTTTTATGCCGCGTTGCAGGGTGAGTTTTCGCAAAGTAATCAAAACGAAGCGCCGAGGCGGAAAAGGCCGCGATTATAAGGGGGGAATCGTCCACGGGAGGCGTAGAGCCGAGATTTTGGCCGCTTCTTGGCAAGGCAGGGCTTGACAGGGGGCGTCTGCTATACTTCCGGACTTAGCTGGAGCACGCAAATGTGACCGGCAGCGCATGCGACCCCCATCCCGGTCCAGGCACGCGTATCACGTGACAAGGCATCACCCTAGGAGCTTATGAGCGACACCCCGCACGCCACGTCCTTTGACGAGTTAGGCCTGCTGCCCGAGTTGCTTCGGGCGGTAAAAGAGAGCGGCTACACCCAGCCCACGCCGATCCAGGCCCAGGCTATACCGATCGTACTGTCCGGTCGCGACATGATGGGCGGCGCCCAGACGGGTACCGGCAAAACCGCCAGCTTTACGCTGCCGATCTTGCAACGCCTTGCGCGTCACGCCAACACCTCGGCTTCCCCGGCGCGCCATCCTGTGCGTGCGCTGATTCTCGCGCCCACGCGCGAACTGGCGGCGCAGGTCGAGGAAAGCGTCAAAACCTACGCCAAATACCTGCCGTTAAAAAGCGTGCAGATTTTCGGCGGCGTGAACATGGACCCGCAGACGCAGGCCTTGCGCAGCGGCGTGGAAATCGTGGTGGCCACACCCGGCCGCCTGCTCGATCACGTCCAGCAGCGCACCATCAACCTGTCGCAGGTCGAGGTGCTGGTGCTTGATGAGGCCGATCGCATGCTCGATATGGGCTTCATCCCCGACGTGAAGCGCATCATCGCCCTGCTGCCAAAGCAGCGCCAGGGCCTGCTGTTCTCGGCGACCTTCTCCGAGGAGATCAAGAAGCTCGCAGATGCCATGCTCAATGCGCCCGTGCTGATCGAGGTGGCGCGCCGCAACGCCGTCACCGAGCTGATCACCCACATCGTTCACCCCGTTGCGCGCGAGAAAAAGCGCGAGTTGCTGGTGCACCTGATCAAGTCGCGCAAACTCAACCAGGTGCTGGTGTTCTGCGGCACGCGACTGGGTACCAACCGCCTTGCCTACCAGCTCAACCACGAGGGCGTGCACGCCGCAGCCATTCATGGTGACAAGACCCAAAGCGAGCGTATGCAGGCACTCGAGGAGTTCAAGACCGGCAAAGTCGGCGTACTGGTGGCCACCGACGTGGCGGCGCGTGGCCTCGATATCGTCGAGTTGCCGTATGTCGTCAACTTCGAACTGCCGAGCGTGCCCGAGGATTATGTCCACCGGATCGGCCGTACCGGACGAGCCGGATCGACCGGCGAAGCGATTTCGCTGGTTTGCGCCGAGGAGCATGACCGCCTTGGGGCGATCGAAAAAATCATCAAGCAGTCGATTCCGCAGAGCCTTGTCCCCGGGTTTGAGCCCGACGCAAGCGATGTACCCTCGTACTCGCCTTCACGGGGGCGCGAGGGACGTGAAGGTCGTGAGGGCGGCGGTGGGCGCGGTCGCCCCGAACGTCCCAGCCTGACCCGTGGCGACCGTCCGCCGAGGCCCGATCCAAGAAGCGAGCGTCCGTCGCCGGGGCCGCGTCCTTCGAGCAAGTCACAGGATCCGCTGTTCAGCAAGCCTTATGAGCCGCAGTCGCCGCCGGCCGCGCAGCCGCAGCCCGAGGCACCGCGCTCTGCAAACCGCCCGGTGCGCCAGGTCGCCGCACTGTTGGGTGGCATACGCAAAACCTGATCCCGGTCGCCCATGAATCTTGATCGAGTGAGTTCCGGCCTGAATGTGCCGGAGGATTTCAACGTCATCATCGAAATTCCGATGAATGCCGACCCGGTGAAATACGAGGTCGACAAGGCAACCGGTGCATTGTTCGTCGACCGTTTCATGATGACCTCAATGCATTACCCGTGCAATTACGGCTACGTTCCGCATACGCTGTCCATGGACGGCGATCCGGTGGATGTGCTCGTCATCACGCCCTTCCCGGTGACTACCGGCGCGGTGATCCGCTGCCGTCCCATCGGTCTTTTGAAGATGGAGGATGAGGCGGGCCAGGATGCCAAACTGCTGGCCGTACCCATCGACAAAATCCTGCCTATTTACCGGCATTGGAAAAAGCCGGAGGACCTGCAACCCGAGCGCCTTTCGCAAATCAGGCATTTTTTCGAGCACTACAAGGATCTCGAAAAGGGCAAGTGGGTGAAGGTCAAGGGCTGGTCCGGGCCTGCGGCGGCGAAGAAAGAAATCACTAACGGCATCGAGCGATACAACAAGGCGAAGAAAAAGCCGATGTTCTGACCGGCCCGGTGCGCCGGTGGCGACTCAGGCTCCAGCGTCCGGTTGACCGGACGGTGTTGCGGCCTTGAATGGCGAGTGTTCGTTCAATTCGTCAACGTAGCGCTCTATCCCCTTGGATTCGCGAACCAGAAAATCCTCTACGGCGTCGGCGAAGCGCGGGTGCTGAAGCCAGTGTGCCGACCAGGTCCGTGTCGGCAAAAAACCGCGTGCGAGCTTGTGCTCGCCTTGTGCGCCGCCTTCAAACAGTTTGATGCCGCGTTCTATACAAAACTCAAGCGCCTGGTAGTAGCAGGCTTCGAAGTGGAGCATGGGCACGTGTTCGGTAGCCCCCCAGTAACGCCCGTAAAGCGCTTCCTCGGTGAAGATATTCAAGGTGCTCGCGATCGGTCTCCCATCGCGTTCGGCGATGATCAGGAGCACGTTTTCCGGCATGGTTTGGCCCAGGCGTTCGAAGAAGGCTAGGTTGAGGTAGGGCGTCGAATGGTGGGCGCGATAGGTCAGGTTGTAGCAGTGCGTGAAGAATGTCCAGTGTTCGGCGGTGATATCTGCGCCGCAAAACCGTGTCAACACAACGCCGGCCTCACGGACGCGCCGTCGCTCCTGGCGGATTTTCTTGCGTTTGTCGTGCGACAGTTGCGAGAGAAACGCCTCAAAGTCGGCGTAACCCTGATTTTTCCAGTGGAACTGCACGCCTTGGCGCAGCATCAGTCCGGCTGCCTGCCACTCTCGCGCCTCTTCTTCGGGCGGGAACAGGCAGTGGAGCGAGGACAGGCGGTGCGCGAGCGACATTGCCGCATCGATCAGCAGGCGGCGCGTGGCGGCGTCCGGGGCGAGCAAGCGTGGTCCGCTCACCGGGGAGAACGGTATTGCTGAGAGCAGTTTCGGGTAGTACTCGAGGCCGTGGCGGTTATAGGCCTCGGCCCAGGCCCAATCGAACACGTACTCGCCGTACGAATGGGTTTTAAGGTAAAGCGGCAGGGCGCCGGCGAGGGTGTCTCCGTTCCAAAGTGTCACGAACTGCGGCAGCCAGCCGGTCTGTTCGCTGGCGCAACCTGTTTCGTTCATCGCATGCAGAAAAGCATGCGACAAAAACGGATGCCCGCCCGCCAGCCTGTCCCATTGTTCCGGGGCTACATCGGCGAGGCTATCGAGGATGCGTACTGTGGGGGCGTTGCCGGCCGGCATCACTTTGAACGCGGTGCCCCGGCACGGGATATTTTTGGCGGCGCTGCAACACCGAGGCTGGGTTTCTGCGATTTCATCGAGTGCGTATTATTCGGCAATGCAGCGGAGGAGGCAAGGCGGGCGTTATAATTTGAACCCTATGACCGCCGCCAATACCTCCTCCCCAAACTCACCCGACCGGGTAAGCATCGCGATCGCGCAGATAAACTGTGTGGTCGGGGATCTTGCCGGGAACAGTGCGAAAATCATCGACTACGCAGCGCGTGCTCGCGATGCCGGAGCCGACCTGCTGCTCACGCCCGAGTTGTCCCTTTGCGGTTATCCGCCAGAAGATCTGCTTTTGCGCGATGGGTTTTACCGCGATTGCGAGGCTGCACTGCATGCTTTGGCTCAGGCGATCCGCGGGATTCTTGTGGTGGTGGGGCATCCGTTCGAGGCCGATGGCCGACGTTACAACGCAGCATCGGTGCTGCAGGACGGTCGCGTGCTCGCAACCTATCGCAAACATGCGTTGCCTAATTACACGGTGTTTGACGAAGAGCGCTATTTCGTCCCTGGAGGCGAGCCCTGTGTGTTTGCGATGAAGGGTGTGCAGTTCGGGGTAAACATCTGCGAAGACACCTGGGGTGAGCAGGGGCCGGTAACGGCCGATCCGGCGGCGCCGACGCGTGCGGGTCTCAGTATCTGCGCCGATGCATGGCTGGCAGAGGCGCCGCGGCGCGCACGCGCAGCCGGGGCGCAGGTGCTGCTGGTGCTAAATGCATCGCCGTTTCACATGCGCAAGCAGGCTTCGCGTTACGACGTGATGCGCGAGCGCGTGGCGGAAACCGGGATGTCGCTCGTGTATTGCAACCTCGTCGGCGGCCAGGACGAACTGGTTTTTGACGGTGCCTCTTTCGTGCTAGATGCAACGGGCGAGGTTGCGCACCAATTGCCGTGTTTTGAAGAGGCCCTGCGTCTGGTCCGGTTCGAAGACGGTAGGCCGGTACATGGTGAACTCGTGCCCGAGCTCTCGCGCGAAGCCGAGGTGTATGGTGCTCTTTGCATGGGCGTGCGCGACTATGTGCAAAAAAACGGGTTCCCAGGTGCGCTTATTGGTCTTTCGGGCGGTGTCGATTCGGCGCTAGTGCTTGCTGTGGCGTGTGATGCGCTCGGTGCGGACCGGGTGCGGGCGGTCATGATGCCTTCGCCTTATACGGCAGAGATCAGCTTGACCGACTCGCGTGAACTCGTGAAAAATCTCGGTGTCCGATACGACGAGATTTCCATTCAGCCTGCGTTCGAGGCGTTTCTCTCCACGCTGCAAGCCGAGTTTGCCGGCAAGGAGATGGATGCGACGGAAGAGAATCTCCAGTCGAGAATTCGCGGCACGATCTTGATGGCCTTGTCCAATAAATTCGGGTCTATCGTGTTGACGACCGGCAACAAGTCAGAAATGGCCACCGGCTATGCGACCCTGTACGGCGACATGGCTGGCGGGTTTGCGGTGATCAAGGACGTGGCCAAGACCCTCGTGTACCAGCTTTGCCGCTGGCGCAATGCAAGGACCCCCGATATCCCGGAGCGAATCCTGACGCGCCCACCGTCCGCCGAACTGCGACCGGATCAAAAGGATCAGGACAGTCTCCCGCCCTATGACGTTCTCGATCCGGTCATGGCGGCGTTCATGGAGGACGACCAGACCCCTGCGGAAATCATCGCGAGGGGATTTCGTAAAGAGGACGTCAAGCGTGTCGTTGAGTTGATCAAGCGCAACGAGTACAAGCGCCGCCAGGCTCCGGTGGGCATTCGTATTACGCACCGTAGTTTTGGCAAGGACTGGCGCTATCCGATCACCTCGAAGTACAGGGAAACGTACTGACGAGGTGTACCTGGCATGTCGATTCGCGCAAGCCGGTGTGCCGGCATAAATTGCGCGGTGGCGAGCCCTACGCGAGAGTGTGCCTTCTTGCTATAATTTGTGGCATCAGATCCTGGAGCGTGACATGAAAAAAATAGAAGCAGTGGTCAAGCCGTTCAAGCTTGAGGAAGTCCGCGAGGCTCTCGCCGAGGTTGGCGTAACCGGTCTGACGGTGACAGAGGTTAAGGGCTTCGGGCGTCAGAAAGGGCACACCGAGCTTTACCGCGGCGCCGAATACGTCGTCGATTTCCTGCCCAAAGTGAAAATCGAGGTCGTCGTGACCGAAAAGATGCTTGAACCGGCGATCGAGGCGATCATCAAGGCCGCGCGTACCGGAAAGATCGGCG
Organism: uncultured Pseudomonadota bacterium; assembly: GCA_903895005.1. The sequence goes on along the minus strand of CAITSH010000189.1, from coordinate 5,985 downwards.
ACGGGAAGATTTTTGTGTCCAGCGTGGACCAGGTTGTCCGGATCCGAACCGGAGAAACGAACGAAGCGGCAGTCTGATCGTACCGGGCTGAAACGTCGTGTTGGAGCGGGGAAGGCTGCTTCAGGCTTTTAGTAATACGATCGTCGCACCGGCACCGCCCTCGTGGGGCGCTGCCTGGCAGTAGGCCAGCACCTCGTCGCGCTGCGACAGCCATGTTTTTATTTTCGCTTTGAGCACGGGTTCGCGTTTCTTTGACCCGAGCCCTTTGCCGTGGATGATGCGCACGCAGCGATAGCCGCGGTTTATTACTTGGGCGAGAAACTGGCCCAGGACTTGGCGGGCTTCCTCCCGATTCATTCCGTGAAGATCGACATAGGCCTGCTCCACCCAATGGCCCCGGCGTAATTTCTTCAGCACCTGTCGAGATAGCCCGTCGCGCAGAAAATTTAGTTCTTCGCCGGCCTCCAACGCCTCATCCCAGCCAGGCGGTCCGTCACTAAGCGAATCGAACAAGGTTTCATCCCCGTCGATAATCGAACGTACGGGAATGGCAGGCGCCGCCGGTACGGCGAGGTTGACCCGGTCCGGCTTTGGCAGCGGAATAGCACCGCGAACCGCGTCGCGAAAAAGGTCGCCGTCCTCCAACTTCGGAGCCACGGCAAGAGGGAGCTTTTTTTTCAAGTCAACTGCCCGTTATGTAAAGAGCCCGGGTAGTGGCTCATTCCGGTTCGTGCGCGCGCAGCCCGCTTTCAGTTGAACTCAGGCGGCAAGGTTGTCCAGATATTTTTCGGCATCAAGGGCTGCCATGCAACCTGAACCGGCGCTGGTTACCGCTTGTCGGTAGATGTGATCTTGCACGTCGCCGGCGGCAAAGACCCCCGGAATGCTGGTGGCGGTGGCATCGCCCTTGTGTCCGCCGTGGGTGATGATGTAACCGTTCTCCATGTCCAGTTGCCCCTCGAAGATTCCGGTGTTCGGGGTGTGGCCGATGGCGACGAACAAACCATGGAGATCGATTTTTTCAGTTGCGCCGCTGTCGACATTTTTTATGCTGATGCCGTTGACGCCCTTTACGTCACCGAGCACCTCGTCAAGGGCATGGTTCCACTTGATCGTGACCTTGCCGGCTTTTTGTTTCTCAAAAAGTTTGTCCTGCATGATTTTTTCGGCACGGAATTTGTCGCGGCGGTGAACCACCGTTACGTGGCGCGCGATATTGGAAAGATAAAGCGCCTCCTCTACGGCGGTATTGCCCCCGCCGATGACCGCGACATCTTGATTCTTGTAGAAGAACCCGTCGCAGGTGGCGCAGGCCGACACGCCCTTCCCCATGAATTTGGTTTCCGATTCGAGCCCGAGGTAGCGAGCCGATGCGCCGGTGGCAATGATCAACGCGTCGCAGGTATAGACGCCGGCGTCTCCCTCCAGGCGTACCGGCATTTCCTTCAGGTGCGCGGTGTGGATGTGATCAAAGACGATCTCGGTTTCAAACCGTTCGGCGTGTTTCTGGAACCGTTCCATCAGTTCCGGGCCTTGCACGCCGGATGCGTCGGCCGGCCAGTTATCCACTTCTGTGGTGGTCGTGAGCTGTCCCCCTGGTGCAAGTCCGGTCAGAAGCACCGGCTTGAGATTGGCGCGCGCTGCATAGACTGCAGCGGTATAGCCGGCGGGGCCGGAGCCGAGGATGAGAAGGCGAATGTGGCGGGCCGGTTTGGTCATGGGTGAATGCCTAATAATCATTTAAAACAATTAGTTAAACGGAGTAAGCTCGTGCGGTTTGCGCCGCTGCCGCTATTAAAATTTCACTGCCACCCGCAAACCCCAGATTATATCGTGAGTGGTCTTTGAGCAGAATTGCGCCAATTCGAGCCCTCTCAGTAAATGTAAGTTAACAGTGCCAAGCGATTGTTTTGTTTGAATTTATTTCGTATAATCGGTCTTTCGTGATATTCAGGTTAAGGAGGCCGGCTTTGCGCCGTCCCGGAACGTCTAGATTTTTGTCGCTAGCGATGCTTTGTATGGCTTTTTGCTGTGCGTCGTCAGCGTACGCCCAGTCTTCTGCGCCGGCCGATCCAAGGTTCGAAATTCGCCGTTACGTGATTGAGGGGGCGACCCTTGTGAGCGTTGCAGAACTCGAGGCCGCAACGCAGCCCTTCGCGGGAAAGAGCAAAAATTTTGCTGACGTTCAGCGTGCGCTCGAAGCGCTGGAGAAAGTGTTTTCCAGCAAGGGGTTCAGCGCCGTCCAGATCATCTTGCCCGAACAAGAACTCGAAAAGGGTGAGGTACGGTTCAAGGTTGTTGAGGCGAAAATTGGCAAGGTCATCGTCGAAGGCAACAAGAACTTTGACGAAGCAAACATTCGCCGGAGCCTGCCGGCCCTTAAAGAGGGCGAGGCACCAAACACCCAATTTGTCGCGGATAACCTTCGTATTGCAAATGAAAGTCCGTCAAAGCAGACGACCGTGTTGTTGCGCGGCGGCGCCGAGGAGGCGCAGGTGGACGCGGTTGTCCGGGTCGCAGACGAGAAAACGGTCAAGTACAGCGTCAGCCTCGACAATACCGGAACACCCCAGACCGGCAAGTTCCGTGTCGGGCTCGGATTCCAGCAATCGAACATGTGGAATCGCGACCACACGCTTTCGATGCAGTATGTGATGGCGCCGAATGATCCGATAAACCCTGAGAAAGTTACGCTGGGGCCCAGTCGAAACGTATTCATCATCGGGGGCTCCTATCACATTCCCCTCTACGAATCCGGGAATTCGATGGATTTTACGGTCGGACAATCGAACGTAAATTCGGGCGTTGTTGCAAGTTCGTTCAATATCGCCGGCGCTGGAACCATTGCGGGTGCCCGCTACAACTACAACCTCCCGCGGTGGGGTGAGTTGGAGCAAAAGTTGGTGTTCGGTGCTGATTGGCGCGCTTACGAGAGCAACGTGACGCAGTTCGTCGGCGGCCCCCAGTTGGTACCCAATGTCACCGTCCGTCCGATAAGCATGACGTACTACGGCACGCTGCGTGCGGCGACCAGTGAAACAACATTTTATTTCGGGACCTATGACAACATTCCAGGAGACAAGACAGCCGGGCAATTGGCGTTTACCGCCTCACGTGCTGGAGCGAGCGATTGGTACTCTCTTCAAAGATTTGGCATTAGCCACAATCGGTCGTTCGCAAATGACATGCAGGTCCGGGGCAGCCTTTCCGGACAAATGACAAAGGATCTCCTGGTTTCCGGAGAGCAATTTGGAATTGGAGGCGCTGATTCGGTGCGCGGGTTTGCGGAGCGTGAGCTTGCTGCCGATGTAGGGGTTCGAGGTTCGGTGGAGCTTTACAGTCCTGATTTTGCGTCCGCCTTGAACTTGGGCGGCGAAGGCTCTAGCACGCGTGTTCGAGCGCTAACGTTTTACGACTGGGGGCGCGTAATGCGAAATAAGGCGACCATCCTTGAGACTCAGAGCCACACTATTGCGAGCGCCGGCTTCGGGGTGAGAATTGCTGTTGGATCGAACCTTTTCATCCGCTTGGACTTCGGTATCGTGCGTGACCCTGGCGGCACGGTTGCGCGGGGCAATGGCCTCGGTCACTTGAACATGTCGTATTTGTTCTGAGGGCGTCGCTCATCGTTAGGCGAGGGCGTCCGGATAAGGCATTACCTCCTGCTACATCCACGCGAAGCTTCGATGGTTTGCTGCCGCCCGGCTCGTGGCGAAGCTACCCCATTTAAACGCTAATCGGGGTTGTTCCCTTGACTCCTTCGGGGCCGATATGAGGATTTGCGGTAGTTGGAGCATGAACACGGCTGTTTTTTTGGGGAGGGCGAGGGGCAAGCATATGAAAAGGACTCTGCTGACGCTCGGCCTTTTGCGGCAATCTAAATCGCTCTTAATGCATTAATTTTAAATAAAAAATCGGTGAGCCGCTACGCTTGATCTCCACATTTGAGTTTCGGGCTCGATGTTCAGTGCGGGCGGCCCCAAGGCGTAAAAATTGAGCGCCAAAAGTATGGTTAGTGTGACTTATGACGCCTATTTTTGCTGCTGGTTGTGCTAGACTCAGTCTTGATTAATAAGGTAAAAGTTTAAGTAAGTTTAAGTTTTGGCTATACCTAATTGAGTTGTAAGGCTTAGTGCGTTTCGCTCTTGCGGGGGGGCGGGAACGCACGACCAGGAGAAATGCTTTGTCCAAAGCCCTTCGTTTAACGCCCTCTGCGCGCGTCCTCCGCCGCAACCTCGTCGCATTGGCCGTTTCGTCCGCATTCGCCGGCAATGCGCACTCCGCGCCAACCAACCCGACAGTCATTTCCGGCAGTGCCGTGTTCAGCCAGGCAGGCAATGCCCTGAACATTACCAACACGCCCGGAACGATCATTAACTGGCAGGGTTTTTCGATTGGTTCTGCCGAAATTACCCGCTTCATCCAGCAAAACAATCTTTCTTCGGTGCTCAACCGGGTGACCGGCAATGAGGCTTCGAACATCCTTGGCCAGTTACTTTCCAATGGTCGAGTGTTTCTGATCAACCCCAACGGGGTGTTTGTCGGTGGCGGCGCGGTCATTGATACCGCCGGCTTTGTTGCAAGCTCGCTTAAATTCACTGATGCCGATTTCCTCGCGGGACGATACAAATTCGACGAAGTCCCGGGCGCTGGAAAGGTAATAAACCAAGGCACGATCAAGTCCGGGGACGGCGGCTTTGTTTATCTCGTGGCGCCCCAGGTGGAGAACCATGGGGTCATCACGTCCCCGACCGGCGAGATCGTGCTCGCCGCCGGCAAGAGCGTAGAACTCGTCAATTCCCAGAGCCCTTATCTGCGGGTTGAGCTAACTGCGCCGGACAACGCCGCACTCAACGTCGGGCAACTGATCAGCCAGTCTGGCAAGGTTGGGATCTATGGAGCGAGCATTCGCAACAGCGGGGTGATTAGCGCGAATGGCGCCACGGTCAACGAGCAGGGAAAGATTGTTCTCAAGGCGACCAAGGACGTTACGCTTGATTCGACTTCAACTATTACGGCGAATGGTCCGAAGGGCGGCACGGTTACGGTGCAGGCTGAAGGCGGCACGCTGCTGGCTGAAGGCGTGATTGAGGCCAAGGGTGCTAGCGACAAGGGTGGCACTGTGCAATTGCTTGGTGCCCAGGTTGGCCTTGTCGGCGCTGCGAGCGTGGATGTTTCGGGTGAAATGGGCGGGGGCACTGCTCTTGTTGGCGGAGATTTTCAAGGTCTGAACCTTAGTGTTCAGCAGGCGGAGCGCACCTTCGTCGGATCAGGTGTTAGCGTTCGAGCCGATGCGTTAGAGCGGGGCGATGGCGGCAACGTTGTCGTCTGGGCGAAAGGCGATTCCCGTTATTTCGGTTCTATTTCGGCTCGAGGCGGGCGGACTGGAGGCGATGGCGGGCGCGTCGAGGTGTCGGGAAAGAGCAATTTGCTTTTTAACGGTCGTGTAGATGCTTCGTCGCCTCTAGGTCGTGCGGGTGCTCTGCTTCTGGATCCGGATGACTTGTTCATCTCCGTCGGTGTACCTGCGGGAGACGCAACTGCTGTTCTGGATACTGCCAACCCTTTTCAGGCTAACGACGGCGTCAATAATTATTACGCCACAAAGGCGGCAATCGAGGCAATTACCGGGACCACAGTCACCCTCCAGGCTGCGCACGATATTATTTTTGAAACTTCACTTTCAATGGCGCAGACGTCTGGGCTCGCGATTGACGCGAATGCGGCAAACGCGATCACCATGGCGGGATTCGGTATTTCAACGGCAGGCGGCAATGTGACTTTACAAGCCGGTTCTGGCGGAATTACCGGCATTGGAGCAACTAACGTTGGCGGAGGTACGCTTACCCTTAGCTCGACCGGGACGGTGACGCAGTCTGGGGTGATCACGGCGGCGACGCTGGATCTGCGGGGTGCGGCGGGCGTCTACACGCTCGATACGTCGGACAACGCGGTGACGAACCTGAAGGCGGACACGGACACGCT
>CAITSH010000188.1 GCA_903895005.1 uncultured Pseudomonadota bacterium | reverse complement strand
TGTCAGCATGTTTGTCTCCATTCTCGCATAAACGGTACGGCCGTCTTCCGGGTTGACTGTTCCTGCCAACGATTTTTTTGCTGCCGGGGCCGTGGTAATACGTAAAATCTGGCAAGCCTTGACAGCCGAACGAACGTTCGGTAATGTACCCCCATGGCTGACGATAATCAATATCTTTTAAAACTTCAGGACTACTACGCCAAGCACCGCGTGATGCCGTCTTACGCGACGCTGGGTGAACTGGTGGGCCTGTCCTCCAAGGCTTCCGTGGCCGAACTGGTGCTGCGCCTCAAGGCCGAGCGTCTCGTCGAGAGCACGCCCGACAGGAGGCTCAAACCGGGCAAGCGCTTTTTCGAGCGCACCATAGAAGAGAGCGTGCACGCGGGCATGCCGCACCCCGCCTTCGAGTCGCGCCCGGACACCGTGTCGATTGACGATTACCTCGTTTACCACCCGTCCAAGACCACGCTGATCACCGTCAAGGGTGATTCGATGATCGACGCCGGCATACACGATGGTGACATCGTGGTGGTTGAAAAACGCGCCACGGCAAACGTGAACGACCTTGTTGTCGCGATTGTCGAGGGCGAGTTCACGCTCAAGCGCCTTGGCCGCGAAAAAGGGCGCATGGTGCTGATTCCCGAGAACAAGGCCTACCCGACCATCCGGCCCAAGGAAGACCTGGAGATTTTCGGCGTGGTCGTCGGGCAGTTCAGGCGTTACCGCTAGCCGGCGCTACAAGCGGCATCGCCACGCGACGCGTGGCAAGGCGATCTGAGGTTCCACGGCATGCCGGGCATGTCTGAACTAGTTAAAGAAACGCCGAAAAGCGACGCCAAGAGATAAGCGTAAGCCCGGCCGGGGCGCTTTGGCGCGCCCGGAAAAGCGCGCTGACATCGCAGACTGGTAGCGCAACCGGCTGAAAACGCTTGCAGCGCGCGGCTTTCCAGCTTGTTTCCGGCAGTCTCAAGGGCGGAATGAAATTCTCCGAAATGGATCCGCCGGCGACATCTACAACAACCTTGATACCCCCCATTACGTCGTGCTGCAGGTGTTGTAGGGGCGCGTAGTTCGTGGAGCAAGTTATTTAAGCGTTGCCTGACACCGCTCCCACCCATCGCCTGTAAACGGCCGACTGGCGCGGCTTTCCGGCGTATTTATGCGGCCGCCTCAGATAAAAATGCGGACAAGGGCAGGCGCAGGATTTGACCTGGAGCAAAGCGCTCGCGCGGCGCGCTGCCACACTCGCACTGTCAGCGCCCCACCCGAAGGCAACGCCCATGCCCGCCGCCGAACCGTCTCTCGCACGCCTTTCCAATCCGCTGCTGCGTTACCTGCTCGCCACGCGGCCGGCGTTCCTCAGCGTGACGCTGTTCGCCGTCCTCATCGGGCTGGCCAGCGCCTGGGTCGACACCGTGCGCCTCGCACCAGCCAGCGCCGTGGCGACGATGCTCTTTGCGCTGCTCGCACACGCGGGCATCAACGTGCTCAACGATTACTACGACGCCCTGAACGGCACGGACAACGCCAACACAGGGCGTATTTTTCCGTTCACCGGCGGCAGCCGCTTTATCCAGAACGGCGTGCTGTCGCTGCGCGAAACAGCGCTGTTCGGATCCGGCTTGCTGGTGATCGTGATCGCCGCGGGCCTGTGGCTGACCGCGGTGTCTTCCGCTGGCCTGATCTGGATCGGCGCCGCCGGCCTGTTTATCGGCTGGGCCTATTCGGCACCACCGCTCAAGCTCAATAGCCGCGGCTGGGGCGAGGCCTGCGTTTGGGCGGGATTTTCCTTGATCACGGTAGGCAGCGATTTCGTGCAGCGCGGCAGCTTCTCGATTTCACCGATCATCGCCGGTGCAAGCTATGCGCTGCTGGTGACCAACCTGCTGTTCATCAACCAGTTCCCCGACCGCAAGGCCGACGAAGCGGCAGGCAAGCACCACTGGGTGGTGCGACTGGGCCCGCAGCGCGCACGCTGGGCCTACGCCGGCATCGCCACCGCAGCCTACGCCTGGCTGCTTGCCTTTGTAATAGCCGGCGCGCTGCCCCGGCTTGCGCTGGTCGCAATGCTGCCCGCGCTGTTGTCAGCCAAGGCTGCGCGTGAACTGCTGCGCTTTGCCGCTACGCCGGGCGAACTCGCGCCGGCCATCCGGCTGACCATCATGGCGGCATCGCTGCACGGCTTGTTGCTCGCCGCGGCGATTGGGGCGGCGCACGCCCGGGGTTGATAACACAGGCGCACAGCCTGAAAACCCTTGCCTGGCGGGGCTTTCCAGCCAACGGCATACCTTTAGCTTCAGCGATGCGCCGCCAGCCGCACCGGGGTACGCTTTGCGCCGAATGCCTTGCCGTGCTGGTCGCCAAACACACCAAAGCGCCCGGCAATGGCACCGCCGCATTCGCGACATCGCCCGGACTCGGACACCCGGTAATTGAGGATGTTGTACCAGTCGCGCGCGATGACCGCGTTGCCGCAATGCGGGCAATGGGTGCTGCCACCCTCGCTGTCGTGCACGTTGCCGGTGTAGACGTAATGCAGGCCGTGATCGAGCGCGATGCGGCGCGCACGCGTGAGCGTCGCCGGCGGCGTGGCGGTGACGTCGCGCATCTTCCAGTCCGGATGAAAGGCGGTGAAATGCAGCGGCACGTCCGGGCCGAGTTCTTTCGCCACCCAGGCCGACAAGGCCGTGAGTTCGGCATCGCTGTCATTGCGTCCGGGTATCAGTAGTGTGGTGATCTCGAACCACACTGCCGTCTCGTACTTCAGGTACACGAGCGTGTCGAGCACCGGGGCAAGGTGCGAGCCGGTCTCGCGCCAGTAAAACTCCTCGGTGAAAGCCTTGAGATCGACGTTGGCGGCATCCATTTTTGCGTAGAACGCCCGCCGCGGTTCGGGCGAGATGTAGCCGGCGGTGACCGCAACGGTCTGCACGCCCACGTCGCGGCAAGCGTCTGCCACGTCCATGGCGTATTCGGCGAACACCACCGGGTCGTTGTAGGTGAACGCAACGCTCCTTGCACCCAGTTCACGCGCAGCGCGTGCAATGGTCACGGGCGAGGCCTCGTCCATCAGGGTGTCCATTTCGCGTGATTTGGAAATGTCCCAGTTCTGGCAGAACTTGCAGGCGAGGTTACAGCCGGCGGTGCCGAACGACAGGACAGAACTGCCGGGATAAAAATGGTTGAGCGGCTTTTTTTCTATCGGGTCTACGCAAAACCCGGATGAGCGGCCATAGGTGGTGAGTACCATGCGATCACCCTCGCGCGCGCGCACGAAGCACGCGCCGCGCTGGCCTTCGTGCAGGCGGCATTCACGGGGGCACAGGTCACACTGGATGCGCCCGTCATCGAGCCGGCTCCACCAGCGCGCTTCGTAGTTGGGCATCAGCGCTCACCCATGCGGTGGTTGCCCATCAGTGCGTGCACAATCGTAATCGTAAGTCAGCGAAAGTCGGCTTCACGCCACTTTGCGGCGCGATAGCGCCAGACCTTGCAACGCGCACTGGCCACTGCGGCCAGACCGGCCTTGGCCTTGAGCTGGGCGATGAACTGCTCGGGATCGGGGATGCTGCCCCACACCTGGGGCAGGAAGGTGGAACGCCGCCCGTCGCAATCGAGCACGATGCCATCCTCGCCGGGCACGAGTTGCTCGATGAGTTCCGCGTGGTCGGCAAACACCAGGCGGCGCGGCACCGCCAGCAGCGAGACCTCGACATCGACATGGGCAAATTCGTCAGCCGTCAGTTTCGGAAAACGCGGATCAGAAAAGGCCGCGGCGCGCGCATTGGCGGCCACGTCGTCAAACAGCGAACGGTGCGGCTGCAGCGACCCAATGCAACCACGCAGCGCGCCCTCGCGCGTGAGCGTCACAAAACTCGCCTGCCGCCGGCGCAGCCAGGCACTTTCACCCAAGGGCATACCCACGTTGTTGAACGCAGCCGCGATACTGGCACGAACGAGGCCAAGCAGGGTGCGGCCCTGCTCCGGCGTGAACTGCGGCACCTGCTCATATAGGGCGAACGCCGCGTAGCCGACCACCCTCGCCTTCCCGCCGGCGGCATCGCCTGAATTGCGCGCATCGAGCAACACCGGCGCGATGCCACGGGCGCGGGCCGCCAGCATGAGCCCGGCGATCGGCGTGGCTCCGCAGGCCTGCTGGTGGTTCACGGGCGTGGTGGCCAGTATGGCCTGAACCGTGGCGGCGTCGATGCGCCTTGCCTCATCGTAAGCGTGGTAATGCGACAAGTCCGAGCTGATGATAATAAGCGTCTCGTCTCCGCCCCACAGCAGTTCGAGCACCGCGGCGACCTCGGCGGCCGTGGCATCGCCCACCACCAGCGGCACCAGCCCGACATCACCCAACGCCTGCTGGATGAAGGGCAATTGCACTTCAAGCGCGTGTTCCTGGCGGTGCACTTCGGCCGATTCAACAACGAAAGGCAGGGCTGCGTCCTTGAGCATGCGCACCGCCGCTGCATCCACGGCAACGCGCCCGAGCGGCGTATCAAAGGCCGCGGCAGCCGGAAGCGCGAGGCCGCGTACCGCGACGCGATGCGCCGGACCAAGCAGCACGACACGGCGCACCGTCCCACGCGCGGCTGCCAGCAGCGCATAGCCGTGCGCCGCGCTTGCCCCCGAATACTTGAAGCCGGCGTGCGGCACGATCAAGGCCTTGGGCCAGCCCGGCGCGGGCAAGACCGCCGGCGTGTGATCCATGAATTCATCGACTTCGCGCGCAAGCTCGCCGCGATCGGCCGGATAAAACAAGCCGGCGACGGCGGCAGGGCGTACGGTGGTGGATGTGGCGGTGGCGAGTGTGCTCATGGCATGGCGCAGCGACGGTTTTCCCATTCTAGGCCAACTCCACCGCAAGGCAGCGCCGCATCGGGGACGTACAAATTAGACAGTACACAAACAATTTTTCCGGCTGCGCAGCGGGCCATTGTTTAACCTCTACAATAGCGTCTTAATCGAAAAAGCACGCCGCATTCTCCCATGCCACCCGGCTCCATCCCGCGCCCCACCCCCGCCGTACTGACGCCGCGCCTCATGGCGATTCTGGCGCTGACGATGTTCGCCTGCTCCGGAACCATCCACTTCCAGACGCCCATGCTCACCAGCATCGGCGCAGAGTTCGGTGCAGACGCGGCGGCGACCGGCTGGGTGGCGACGCTTTCGTTCGCCGGTTTTCTTACCGGGACAATCTTCCTGGTGCCGCTCGGGGACCGCTTTGACAAGCGCACACTGTTCCTCGCGCAGTTTGTGCTGACCATCGTTGCGCTGCTCGCCATGGCCGGGGCGCCAAGCCTGGCCGTGCTCGCAGGCGCGGCTTTTTTCACCGGCATCGGCTGCTCTTCCTCGAGCCAGAACGTCATTCCGATGGTCGCCGAGATGACCCGCGTAAGCGAACGCGGGCGCACGGTGGGCACCCTGATGACAGGCCTATTTACCGGGATTCTGTTTGCCCGTGTTGCAGGCGGCATCGTCGCGGCATCGTTGGGTTGGCGCTGGATGTATGTGATCAGTGCCGCAATGCTCCTCGCACTGCTCCCCGTGCTCTATCGCAACCTGCCAAGTTCGCCGCCAAGCACCCAGCTGAGTTATTTTGCGCTGCTGCGCTCCATCATCGCGATGCTGCGCGAACACGCGGCACTGCGGCGCGTCGTCGTCATCCAGTCGCTGCTGGGCATGACCTACGGGGCGTTTTGGGCGACCATCGCAACGATGCTTCTGCTCTATCACCAGTTCGGTCCCGCACAGGCCGGGCTGATGGGCCTCCCGGGTGCCGCCGGCATCCTGATCGCGCGGCCGGCCGGGCGCTGGATGGACAGGCGCGGCGTGACGCCGGTGGTCACCACCGGCATCTGCCTTGTCATCGCCGCCTACCTCAGCTTTGCCTTTGCAACCACCTGGGTCGCCGCCGCGGTGATTGGCGCGATATTGCTCGACTGCGGCCTGCGCGCCACCATGGTCGCCAATCAGACCCTGATCAACACCATCGCGCCCGATGCACGCAGCCGCTCAAACACGATTTTTTCGGCAGCAGTGTGGGGGGGCAACGCAGTGGGGGCCTTTGTAGCCAGCATGGCGCTGGCGCAATCGGGCTGGCTGGCGGTGTGCGGCATCATCATCTGTGCGCCGATCCTGGCGCTGCTGGCACAGTCACGCGGCTGGCGCAGAAACTAGCCGCACATATCGGGCGCGCAAAGGCGCTGCCGCTCTTCCCGTCCTGGCTAGTGCAGGTAGGGCTTTTTGAGAAAGTCCTGACGATCCCCGGATCGCACCGACAAACGCAGCACGTCGCCGGCGCGGCCCACCGTGAGCGGCACTTGCACGCCGGCCGCCCCGAGACGCCAGACCTTGCGGAAAAAATCCGCCTGCCCTTTGACACGCTCACCGGCGACTTCGATCAGCAGGTCGCCGCTTTGCACGCGATCGCGTTCGGCCGGGCCGCCGGTTGCAAGGCCCGTAACCGCCAGCTGCCCGTTTGATTCGGAGGCGTACAAGCCCAGCCAGGGGCGCGGCGGGCGCCGCGGCCGGCCGAATTTGACCATCTCGTCGAGAATCGGGTCGAGGAGGTCAATGGGCACCACCATGTTGCCCTGGGACGCCTTGCCACCGGTGCCCTCCTGCAGCAACAATGAGCCGATGCCGCACAACAGGCCGTGCTCGTCGATCAGTGCGGTACCGCCCCACTGCGGGTGCGCCGGCGAGGTGAAGATCGCCTCATCGAGTACGTACTCCCAGGCGCCGGCAAATTCGCGCTTGTCGCTGATGCGTGTGGCCAGGGCGTGCGCGCGGCCGCCGTGGCCGGCGAGAATCATTTCGTCGCCGGGCGCACAACTCGCCGAGAAGCCCCGCTTGAGCGGCGTGGCATCGAGGCGACCCAGCGGCTGCACCAGTCCGAAACCCGTGGCCTGGTCGTAGGCAAGCGGGTGCCCGGGCACAACCTGACCGCGTTGGGTGGTCAGCCAAACCGTGGTGGCCTCGGTGATGAGATAGCCGATGGTGAGCACCAACCCATCGGGGCGGATCACCACACCGTAGCCGGCACGCTCAGTACCCAGCACCTCGGCGGTAAAGGCGTCCTCGGGGACCTCGACGCGCAGCAACACCATGGCATCGAGCGCGACATCCAGGTCAAAACCCAGCTCGTCGGCTTTGGGCTGCATATCGGACGAAAACGCCCAGTCACGACCGGCAGCCATCAGGCTTGGTGCCGTACGGCCATGCCGGCGGGCGAAGTGGTGAATATTGCGTGAAGGCGGATCGGGTGCATGGGTGGCGGGCGATGCGATTGCGGATGCCTGCGAGAATAACGCAGATTGGCCGCCCGCCGCCATCGCGCGCCTGGATACCCTCATTATTTGACTGCATTTGCCGATACATGTGTAGAGGCGCGCTCGGCTGCCGTGCCGCGCCATCCGCCAGGTTTACCGAACACGGAAAACACGCCCCATGCTTGACACTGCCGCCGCCGATTTCAATGCCGCGAACGCCTCGCCACCTACAACATCGATGAAACTGCTGGGAAGCGGGGCATCGTTTCGTCACGAGCTGTTGGCCCTGCTGGAGAACATCGAGCTGATTGAGGGCCTCAGCTGGCGAGAAACCGAGCAGCTTGGCACGTTCCTGCAGGCGTTTGAAGCGGAGCCCGGCTGCGTGGTGTTTCGCGAAGGCGACCCAGGCGGCTATTTGTGCCTGCTGGTAGGCGGCACTGTGCGCACGTCAAAGCACGGCAACGACGGCGAGGCCCTTGTCTCCTTTGACGGCAAGGGCCGCTCGATCGGCGAAATGGCCCTCATCGACGGTGAGCCGCGCTCGGCCACCTGCAGTGTCGCCGAGCGCGCGACCCTGCTGCTGTTGACACGCAACGCGTTTCAGCGGCTTTGCGTGCAGCATCCGGCGCTGGGCTGCAAGCTGGTTCTGCGCATCGCACGCCTGATGAGCCGTCGCCTTCGCATTACCAGCGGGCGGCTGATCGATCACCTGGACCATTGAACCGGAAACACCCGCACGCCGGCGCGTATCAGCGCCGAGGTATTTCGCGCAGCTTGAAGGCGATCAGCGCGCGCAGTTTTTCCGGGATCACGGGCTTGATCATGAGGTGGTAACCGCGGCGTGCCGACTCTTCGCTGCGCTCGGGCGTACTGCTGCCGGTGACCATGATGGCCGGTATCGCCGGGTCGAGTTCCCGGTGCAGCCTGGCGATGACATCAGTGCCGACACGATTGTCGGCCAGCCTGTAGTCGGCGATGATCAGATCGGGCAGGCGCCCGACCTCTTGCACCCTCGCAACGATATCCTCGCCGTCGGGCGAAGCAATGACCTCGGCACCCCAGCTGCCGAGCAACACCTGCATACCCTCCAGTATGGCCGTCTCATCGTCGATGACCACGATTAATCGGCCGGATATATCGCTGTCGCCGCGCAGTTCGCGCCTCTCGGAGACCGCTGAGGGAAGCGGTTGCGGACCGATCGGCACCACCACCCGGAAACGCGTGCCGCGCCCGGGCCAGGAGGCCAGTTCGATTTCGTGGCCGAGCAGGTCGCTCAGGCGCCTCACGATCGAAAGGCCCAGGCCGAGGCCGCGCTTGCTGCTGCGTTCCGCGTTACCGACCTGGTAGAACTCTTCGAAGACCTTCTGCCGGTGCGCATCGGCGATGCCGATGCCGCTATCGCGTACTTCGAACACCAGCTTGTCACCGCGCCTTCGGCAGCCCACCAGCACACCACCCTGCTCGGTATAGCGCAGCGCGTTGCCGACAAGATTACGCAGGATGCGTTCGAGCAGCACCGGGTCGGTCCGCACATAAACGGCACACCGACGCATGCGAAAGCGCAGGCCCTTCTCGAAGGCTTCGGGCTCGAAGTCCATGCGCAGGCGCTCAAGCACGCGGTCGGCGGGCAGCGTCGTCAACACCGGCTGGACCACGCCGGCGTCAATCTTGGAGATGTCGAGTATCTCGTTGAACAGTTCCTCGAGCGCATGGGCCGAGGCATTAACACTGGCCACAAGGTGCACGGCCTCGGGCTCGCGCACCTTGGCCGACAGTGCCGAGGCAAACAGACCGAGCGCGTGCAAGGGCTGGCGCAAATCGTGGCTTGCCGCGGCAAAGAACTGCGTCTTGGAGCGGCTTGCCGCGGCCGCGGCCTCGCGCGCAAGCGCCAGATCGTCGTTCTGCTGGCGCAGACGCTCTGCCAGGGCAGCGTTCTGGAACCGGTTGCGCAGCGATTCGATCAGCAGGCGGTTGTGATTGCGGCCGAAGGATATCAGCGCGAGCATTACGGTAAAGGTGACCACCCCGAGCAGGCCGTGCAGCAGGTCGTCCTCGCGGAAGTTGCGCAGCACAAAGGGCAGCAGGGCTGGCAGCAAGAAGACGTAAAACGAGCGCGTGTGCGACGCGATCAGCGGCACCGCCCCGGCGGTGATGCCGAACACCAGCACAGTCAGCACGGCCTGGTGCAGTGGCGACTCGGCGGCAAAAAACAACCACGCGCTTGCGCCCCAGAGCACGCCCGAAATACCCGAGCCGATCGCCCAGTAGTTTCCCCAGCGCCGGATATCCTCATCAGGCAAACCGCGGGCGGTATCCGCCCGGCCGGCATACAGGCTTCGAAATCCAAAATACAGCGCCGCGCGCCAGGACTGGTTGGCGAGGATCCAGCCGCACCACAGCAGGATGTGCAGGTGCGGTGAAACCGGCCACATGGCCATCGCAAGTACCGCCATGCCCACCAGCGTGCCGGCGATCGAGGTGGGCAGTTGCTGGTAGAGCAGCGCGACCTGCTCGCGCCGCACCATGATCGTTAGGGTATGTTCAGGCAACAACGCGGTCGGTTCGACGCGCGCGTCGGCGCCCTTCATCTCGGCAGCACTCACCTCAAGCACCGCTCAGGCGAGCTCGTCAAATACCGGGCGGTGCGACAGGCTGTGACCGCCCTGGGCAAACAACATCGCCTGCTCAAGGTAGCGTGCGAGCTTTTCGCCGGGCGAGCCCTTGAAGTAACCGCAATGCCAGAGGTTTTCCTCGACTCGAAAGCCGCGCCCGATCGCGGTGGCTGAATCGATGGACACCACGAGATCGTTGCTTTCGGTCTGTGGCGACGCACGGTTGCTGCGCCAACGAGACGGTGAGACTGAGGCTGAAGCCGGGAGTAAGGGCACGCGCGCAGGCTCATCCGGATCGGAGAGCAGCACGAAGGCTTTTTGTACCAGTCGTAGAACATAGCGCGATGCTACATCAAGCTTCTGCGGATTCTGGCGCAAATCATAGGCACTGCCAAAGGTCCAGAAGCGCGCGCAGCGCGGTTGCGGCGCAATCTGCTGGAAAAAATCCGAGGTCTCTCGTACATCCTCAATGCCGGGCGGCCAGCTCAGAATGCTGGGCCCCTGCCCGCGCACCGTTGCGCGGCCCGGTCCGATGCGCCCGAAAATCATGCGCCGCAGCGCAAGCGTCGAAGAACCGGCGCCCATGCCCATCAGCATCCCTGGGCGCAACCAGGCAAACACGTTGCGCCGCATTGTGGGACCGACGCCGCGGCGACGCAGGTCGTGGATAAAACGCGACAGGCCGAACGCTGCGATCCCGCCCCAGCGGATTAACCGGTCGACCATGAAGGTGACTTCGCTCTCAAAAAACGGCGTACCACGGTGCGGGCTGCCGTACGTGAACACTTCCAGCCGTTCCTTGCTCCAGTTGGCGCGGTCTATCAGCAGGTCGGATGCTAGGCGCGCGACCAGTCCGCCGCGCGAATGGGCGATGAACAGAAGATCAGGGCATTCACCACCGTCCTCAGGTGCAAGTTTTTGCATCACCAGCGCGCACAAGCGCTCGGCATTGTTGCGAATGGGCTGGTAGGTGTCGTGCTCAAACCGCAGCATGCTGACCATCTGCACAGCGACGCCTGTTTCAACCAGGCTCGTTCTGATGCGCGGGAAAAGATCGACAAACGCGTCAAAGCAACAGGACAGTCCGCCATGGACAAACACGATATGGATGGGTTTGGCCGATCTGGGCGTCCTGGCGTTCAGCTCGGCGAACACGGCCACGTCCGCGGCGTACTGCAGATTTTTCGCAGTCCGACGCACGGCAAACAAGGGATCCCGGGGGGCCATGCTGTGGGTCGTCGCCGGCGAAAATCGCAGCCCCTAGGGCTTCACCGCCCCGCGAAGCCGTCGCCGGCAAGCGCCAGCGGCGCTACAGCCGGACCTCGGGAGGTTGCATGCGATACAGGGGAAGGGGCGTGGCTCGCCGGGGTCGCAGCCTGCGGCGCCACATTGTTCACCCTGCCTTTGGCGCGGTACAGCGTGGTTGAGGCGCGCCACATCGGCAGAACGCGGCCGTTCTCATCACTCACACGCCATGGCTCGGTGATGAACGCGCGGTGCTTCGCAGAGTCAAAATCCGCGTCCGTAAACGGGATCGCATGCGTTTCGGGAGGCTCAATATCGATGCCGGCGATGAAGTTGCGCGCCGCGTTGAGCCGGCCGTCGGCAAAGAGCAGTTCATAAAAATTGAACAGCAGGGGCGCGGCGCGGCCGCGCAAGGCAAGTCGCGGTAGGTCCGAGAAAAATTTCAACAGGCGCGACCGGCGTGAATAAACTTTTTCGGTGGTGTACCGGAAAGCCTCGATGAACTGCGCGGGCGTCCCGAAGCGCGGCGGCACGGCGAGCGTGTAGCCGTTGAGGTCGCGCAACAGGGTGTTGGGCATCAGCGCACCATCGCCGGCGGCAGCAAGGCGCTGAAAGTGCGGCGTGCCGGGGAAAGGCGTCTCGAAACAGATGTAGGTGGGCACATGCAGGCCCACGGCACGCAGGTGTCGCGGCACCGCCTCGATGTACTCAAGGCTGTCGTTGGAAGGACTCAGCATCAGCCCGGCCATGACAAGGATGCCGTTGTCGTGGCACAACCTGATCGCCGCCTCGGTCTCGGACAGAATGTTCTGGTGCTTACCCATTTCGTGGATCGTCTCGCCGTTGAAGCTCTCGAGCCCGACAAACACGCAGCGGCAGCCCCCGCGCGCCAGTGCCCTGACGTTCTGTTCGTCGCGAATGACATTAAAGGTGACGCAGGCGCCCCAGCGAATCCCGAGCGGCGCGATTTCCTCGCACACCGCGCGCATGTGGGATGGGTTGCCGCCCAGGTTGTTGTCATAAAAAATTGCGATCCTCCGGTGCAGCCAGGAAGCGATGCCGGCGAGCAGGCGCTGCCCGGCGGCAAGTTCCGCGGCGATATCCTGAGCCGGCCGGGTGTGAAACCGTGTGCCTATGCCGGTGAGCGCGCAAAACTCACAGGTGAAGGGGCAGCCGCGCGTCGCCTCGATGGCAAGGGGCAACACCTGCTGGTGTGCGGCCAGGTCGAGCCTGGGATGCGGCACCCGGCGCGCGTCAAAAGGGGTGGCGACATAGCGGCTTTGAAGGCGGCCCGCTTCAAAATCGGCGACGATTTCAGCGACCAGCGCCTCGGGATCTCCAACCGCAATGGCGTCAAAGTAGGGCGCGCACAGTGACGCATGCGTGCTCGCCATGGTGCCACCGAGTACTGTCTTCGCGCCGCGCCGGCGCCAGTAGTGTGAAATCTGCCGAGCACGGTCAAAATCGGAGTGTAGGCAGGAGACGAACAACAGGTCGTAGCGGCGGGTCCAGTCCGGGTCATCCCAGGCGTCGTTGACGACATGGATGTCGGCGTCTCCGGGCAGCAGCGCTGCAATCAGCGGGCCGATCTGTGGCTGCAGGACACCGCGATGGTGGGCGCCGCGGCGGTGGTAATCGGTAAAAACCGAGATGATGCCGATTTTCATTTTTCTGGCATCCGGACTATTGGCGTTTCGGCTAACCGGCTGCTCCTGCATGACGGTCCGCCCCGCTAGTGCACGGAGAGCGCGTCCGGGGCAAGCTGGGGCAGTCTCAACCCGAGCGTACTCACGGCAAATACCGCCTGTGTACGGTTGGAAACCTTGAGCGTTTTCAGGATCGCCGCCACATGTATCTTGACGGTGCCCTCGGCCAGGTTGAGTTCGCGGCCGATCATCTTGTTTGGCTTGCCCTGCACCAGCAGCGCGAGGACCTGGCCCTGGCGCTCCGACAGGCCGATATCCTGGAGTCCAGGGGCCCGCCCATCGGTGTTCAACAGCGTGCCGCCGGTTGCCGAATCTCCCTGCTCGAGCAAGGCCTCATCAGGAAGGTAGACCCCGCCACTGATGACGCGTCGCAGGGAGCTCACCAGTAGGTCGCGCGAGGACGTCTTGGGAATGAAACCCATCGCGCCTGCATCGATGGCGCGGGTGACGATGCCCGGCTGCTCTGACGCCGACAGCACGACGACCGGCAGTTGCGGATGGCTTTCGCGAAGCTGCGGCAACGCGTCCAGTCCGCTTTCGCCCGGCAGGTTGAGGTCAAGCAACATCAGGCGCAAATCAGTATGCAAGGCGACCACCGACAAGGCCTCCTGCACCGATTCGGCCTCGATAAGATCGATCCTGGGGTCAAGATCGCGCAGCACGCCTTTGAGCGCCTCGCGAATGAGCGGGTGATCATCGACGACAAGGATTTTCATTGCGCGGCCATCCCGTTTGACGCGCAACGCGGCCTGGCGGCGGATATACCGAAAGGCCGACCCGCGCGCCACGTCACCCGGTAGCGGGGGGCACAGGAAAGAGCTTGAAAAGCCGCGCGGCACGTCGTCATTGTGATCAACAAGTATCTGGCGGAAAAAGGATACTTAAGCATAACTTGCTCTTCGACGGACGGCACTATGCCTTTTGGCCTAGTCGTCCGTTTCATTGTCGACAAGCCGAACCCGAATCGGGCGGTCGCCTCAGAAACCGTTGGTCTGTTCCCGGGCCACGATGGCCTCGTCGCTGGTCTCGCCAAGCGTAAAGTAAAAGGTGGCGCCCTCGCCGACCCGCGCCTCCGCCCAGATCCGGCCATTATGAATTTCAATGATGCGCTTTGCGGTCGCCAGACCAAGTCCGGTCCCGGCAAATTCCGAAGGGGAATGCAGGCGCTCAAACGAGCGGAACAAGCGATCGGCAAAGATCTTGTCAAACCCGACGCCATCGTCGGACACCGCGTAAACGCGCTCCGGTTCAAGAGCACAGCGACGAAAGGTGATGCGTGCGCGGCTTTTTTTGGATGTGAATTTCCAGGCGTTGCCAAGCAGGTTCTGCAAGACGTCGCCGACCAGCACGGCATCGGCGATGGCAAGCATCCCCGGCTCGATTTCAGTCACGACCTCTCGGGCCGGCTCGACATCGCGAAGCTCTGCGACGATCACGTCGGCGATCTCGGAGAGGCGGGCCTCCCCGCGGCGTAACGCCGCGCGCCCGGATTTCGCCAGGGCCATCAGGCCCTCGGCGAGCGCGTCGACACGACCCGCGGCGGCGGCCATGCGAACCACCAGTTCACGCGCCTCGATGGGCAGCGTCGCGCCGTGCTCATTGACCAGGATCGCGGCGTAACCGCGAATGGCCCGCAGCGGCGCACGCAGGTCGTGCGAAAGCGACTGGCTGAACATCTCCAGCTCGCGCAACGCCGCCAGGATGTCGGGTTGGTCGTGCTCCTGCAACGGCCATGCATGGCAGGCCGTGCCTGCCCGGGAGTCCACGGATTCATCTACCGATACCGGCTCGGACGCTGCAGCAACCAGCTCTCGGCTTGGCTTAGACAAAGACAACGCTGGCAATCGTAATGCAGGCCATATCGCCAAAACCGGAGCCTTCTCCGACATGACCGGATCTACAGCATGGCGCGCTCGCCCCGCTCTTTTGCATGTGAACTACTCCGGAAGGCGGTCGCCGCAACTACGTGCCGCGAAAATGATTGCAGCGGGAAAGCATTGAAAAACTACTGAAACGAATGTTACGAGACGCTTTTTTGGTGAGTGTATTGATTGAAGCCCCAAGCCCGGCCAAACTCAATAGCCCATTTGACCTACTGACGGTGTCGACCTTATTGATACTTCATACGCGAAGATGCGACAGCGTCGGGCGGCTGGCGCGAAACTGCCCCCCAACCCAGGCCGGGCTGCGTTTCCCGCCTTTCCCGTTAAAATGATGCTCAGGCTTTCAACTAACCCAATTATCCGCCGCCACATCCTTTCCCTAGCCCTTTGCGATTCCAATCCTTCCATCTACTGAAATGACATGAACCCAACCACGCTACGCCGCGAAGACGCGCGCCTGCTCACGGGCAGCGGACATTACACCGCCGATACCAACCTGCCCGGCCAGCTTTACGCCGTGGTGCTGCGCTCGGATCGTCCGCATGCGGTAATCGCGTCCGTTGACGCCGCGCAGGCGCTTGCCATGCCGGGTGTGCACAGCGTAATAACCGCAGCGGATCTCGATGCCGCAGGCTGGAAATCGATGCCCGGCGGAGTACCTTTTGACGGCAAGGGCGGTCAAAAAATAAAAAAGCCCTTCTGGCCCGCCCTCGCATCAGGACGGGTGCATTTTGTCGGCCAGCCGGTCGCGCTTGTGGTGGCGGACAGTGTTGCCCTGGCGCAGGATGCCGCCGAGGCCATCGTGATCGACTACGAAGATCTCCCGGCAGCCATCGGCTTTGCGGCAGCGACCCGTTCCGACGCCCCGCAGATCCATGCCGAAGCCCCGGGCAACATCGCCTTCGAATTCGAGTCGGGCGACGCGGCGGCGGTCGATGCGGCGTTCGCGCGCGCCAGCCTGCGCAGCAAGGTCACCTTCGAAAGCCAGCGCATCGCCGGCGCCCCGATGGAATTGCGCGCCTTTCTCGCCGAATGGAAGGGTGATGCGGTCACGGTGCACACGCCAAGCCAGGGCATGACCGGGATGCGCAGCCATATCGCGCAGGTGACCGGCGTGCCCGAATCGGGTATCCGCGTACTCACCGGCGATGTCGGCGGCAGTTTCGGCCTGCGCAGCCATGTGTATCCGGAACATATCGCCGTGATGCTGGCGGCAAAACTGCTCAAGCGCCCGGTCAAGTGGGTGGCCTTGCGTTCGGAACTGTTCCTGTCCGAAAACCACGGCCGTTCGCTGTCACTGACCGGAGAACTCGCCCTTGATGCGGATGGCAACTTTCTTGCCATGCGCTGGGACCATCGGGCCGATATCGGCGCCTACGCAACGCCGTTCGGCACCATGATAGGCAGCCGCAGCCTGTGTATCACCATGGGGGGTATCTACCGCGTACCGGCGCTCTACGGCCATTGCCGCGTCGCCTACTCAAACGCAGCGCAGGTCTCGTCTTATCGCGGCGCGGGACGCCCCGACATCGCATGCGCCATCGAGATGCTCGTCGACAAAGCGGCGCACGAACACCGCTTCGACCCGATCGCACTGCGCCGCCGCAACATGGTCGCGCCCGAATCCATGCCCTACAAAACCGCGAATGGCACCGTCTATGACTGCGGTGAATTTGCGGCGGTCATGGACAAGGCGCTCAAACTCGGGGACTGGGACGGCTTTGCCGCGCGCCGCAAGGCATCGGCGGCGAAAGGCATGCTGCGCGGCATCGGCATCGCCACCTTCCTTGAAATCAGCGGCGCAGGATGGTCCCCAAAGGACGAGGTCAG
>CAITSH010000187.1 GCA_903895005.1 uncultured Pseudomonadota bacterium | reverse complement strand
GACCTCTGCGCACAATGAGCGCGTGAGCGAGACGAATCCACGCTTTGGCAGGCGGCGCTGCAAGGGCATTTGACCGCCTTCAAACCCCACCTTGTGAAATCCGCCCGACCGGGATTTTTGCCCTTTGTGACCGCGTCCCGCCGTTTTGCCCAGCCCGGAGCCAATGCCGCGACCAACGCGACGACGTTTGCGATTCGCGCCGGCGGCCGGCTTGATGGTATTGAGTTCCATGATGGTGATTCCTGTATGCCAGATCAGGCCGGAACGGCCTTGACGAGGTAATTTACGGCGTTAATCATTCCACGAACTTCCGGCGTATCCACCAGTTCAACAGTCTGATTAATCTTGCGCAAACCGAGACCGCGCACGCTGGCGCGATGCGATTCCTTGCAATTGATGACGCTTTTTACTAACGTCACTTTCACTTTTTTATCAGCCATGATGATTCTCGTTAGTTGAGAATTTCGTCGATCGTCTTGCCGCGCTTGGCGGCAATCTCGGACGGCGTATTCATTTTCTTCAAACCATCCAGCGTCGCGCGAACAACGTTGTAGGGATTGGTTGAACCGATGATTTTTGCCAGTACGTTGGTGACGCCGACCACCTCGAATACCGCACGCATCGGACCACCAGCTATGATCCCGGTACCTTCCGAAGCAGGCTGCATCAGAACACGCGAGGCGCCGTGCTGGCCGATGACTGCGTGGTGCAGCGTTCCATTTTTGAGGCTCACACGGAACATCTTGCGGCGTGCCTCGTCAAGGGCCTTTTGCATAGCGACAGGAACCTCGCGTGCCTTACCTTTTCCCATGCCAACGCCGCCGTCTCCATCACCAACTACTGTGAGCGCGGCGAAGCCCATGATGCGCCCCCCCTTCTCTACCTTGGTGACGCGGTTGACGGCGACCATTTTCTCGCGAAGACCGTCGGAACGCTCTTCGTTGTTTTGCATCCTGGGTTGCATTCTTGCCATCGTCGTTCCTTGTCAGAACTTAAGACCGCCCTCACGGGCGGCGTCAGCGAGGGCTTTCACCCTGCCGTGGTACTTGAAGCCCGAGCGGTCAAACGCGACTTGCTCGATCCCGAGTTGCTTGGCCTTTTCGGCAATCCGCTTGCCGACGAACTCTGCAGCGGCCTTATTGCTGCCATTGGCTAATTCGGCGCGTACTTCCTTCTCCGCCGTTGACGCTGCCGCCAGAATCTTGCTGCCTGTTGCGTCGATGACCTGAGCGTAGATATGGCTGTTAGTGCGGTGCACAGACAAGCGCACAGCACGGAGTTGGCTTATTTTGTGCCGGGTCTGGGCGGCGCGCCGTACGCGCGACTGGTTTTTATCCATCATAGCTAATCCTTATTTCTTCTTGGTCTCTTTGATGACAACCACTTCGTCGGCGTAACGCACGCCCTTGCCTTTGTAAGGCTCCGGAGAGCGGTAGGCGCGAACTTCCGCGGCGACCTGGCCCACCACCTGCTTATCCGAGCCCTTGATCAAGATCTCGGTCTGCGTCGGAGTTTCACACTTGACACCCTTGGGCATCTGATGAACAACAGGGTGGGAAAACCCAAGCGTAAGGTTCAGCTTGTCACCCTGCGCCTGTGCGCGGTAACCCACGCCAACCAACATAAGCTTCTTTTGGAACCCGGTGGTCACGCCGGTGACCATGTTCGCAACAAGCGCGCGAAGGGTTCCGGACATAGCATTGGATTGCTGTGAGTCATTGGCGGCTGCGAACAAAAGCGTGTCGCCCTCTTTCACGACCTTTACGTCACCATTGAGGTGCTGGGTAAGGACACCTAGTGGCCCCTTGACCGACACTTCCGCGGCGCCGAGCGTGATTTCGACACCCTTGGGCAACAATACTGGATATTTGGCGATACGAGACATGGTTCCCTCTTAAGCCACG
>CAITSH010000186.1 GCA_903895005.1 uncultured Pseudomonadota bacterium | reverse complement strand
GGCACACTCGAACTCGCGCACGGCAAGGTCGAAACGCCGGTGTTCATGCCGGTGGGCACCTACGGCAGCGTCAAGGCGATGAGCCCGGACGAACTCAAGAACCTCGGGGCGCAAATAGTCCTGGGCAACACCTTCCACCTGTGGCTCAGGCCGGGCCTTGATGTGATCGGTGCGCACGGGGGGCTGCACCGCTTCATGGGCTGGGACGGCCCCATCCTCACCGACTCGGGCGGCTTCCAGGTCTTCAGCCTAGGGGCGATGCGCAAAATTTCCGAAGAGGGTGTGCGGTTCCAGTCCCCGATAAACGGCGACAAGCTGATGCTGACGCCCGAAGAATCAATGCGCATTCAGCGCGTGCTGAATTCCGACATCGTGATGATTTTTGACGAGTGCACGCCCTATCCTGCCGACCACAGACAGGCGGCCGATTCGATGCGCCTGTCGCTGCGCTGGGCGGAACGCTCGAAAAATACCCACGCAGGCAACCCCAACGCGCTGTTTGGCATCGTGCAAGGCGGCATGTTCGAGGATTTGCGCGACGAATCGCTCGCCGGACTGGTGAACATCGGCTTTGACGGCTACGCCGTGGGCGGCCTTTCGGTGGGAGAACCCAAGGAGGACATGCGGCGCATTCTCACCCACACCGCACCGCGCCTGCCCGCCGACAAACCGCGCTACCTGATGGGCGTGGGGACGCCAGAAGATCTGGTCGAATCGGTCACCGCCGGCATCGACATGTTCGACTGCGTCATGCCCACGCGCAACGCCCGCAACGGCTGGTTGTTCACACGTCACGGCGACATCAAGATCCGCAATGCGCGCTACCGCGCTGAAACCGGGCCGCTGGACCCTTCGTGCGACTGCCACACCTGCCGCAACTTCAGCCTCGCTTATCTGCACCACCTGCAAAAGGCCAACGAAATCCTTGGCGCGCGGCTCAACACCCTGCACAACCTCTTTTACTACGAGACACTGATGCGCGAACTGCGAGAGGCCATCGTCGCCGGACGACTTGCAGATTATGTGCAGCGATTTCATCGCGAACGCGCCAGCCTCGGAAATAAAAGCGGCAGCGACGGCGGGACCGAAAACGCCGCTCAGAGCGCCTGAACACCGGCCGGGCAAGGGGGAGAGTCAATGCCCCGCGAAGGGTCAGTTCTGCCCCGGCATAACTGGTACAATCGACTGTTTATTTAGAAGCTTTTGGAGAATTAATGTTCATTTCCTCTGCCCACGCCCAAGCGGCCGCTGCCGGCCCCGAATCCGGCTTCCTCGGGCTGTTGCCCATCGTGCTGATGTTCGTGCTGCTGTACTTCATGCTCATCCGTCCGCAAATGAAACGCGCAAAAGAAGTCAAGGCGATGACCGAAGCGCTGCAAAAAGGCGATGAAGTGATCACCGCCGGCGGCGTCCTAGGCAAGATCACCAAGGCGGGTGACATGTACATCACCATCGAAATCGCGCCCGGTACGGAGATCAGCCTGCAAAAATCCGCCGTCACGACCCTGCTGCCCAAGGGCACGATCAAATCAATCTGAATAGGAGTCGGGATAAAGCGGGCCCCGGTGGATGCGTGACATGCGCACTGCGCCGGCGCCGGGCCTGAACCCCGTCCAGCAACGATGAACCGCTACCCCATCTGGGTCTACGTGACCATCGCCTTCGCGATGGTGCTGGGCCTGCTCTATACCCTGCCGAATTTTTTTGGCGAGTCCCCCGCGGTGCAGGTGTCATCGGCGCGCGCGACCATCAAAGTCGACGGCACCGTGCAGTCCAAGGTCGAAGAGACGCTCAAGAAG
Source organism: uncultured Pseudomonadota bacterium (assembly GCA_903895005.1). Next base: position 14,892 of record CAITSH010000186.1, on the reverse strand, counting down.
GCCGGCATCACCTACAGCGGCCTCTTTCTGGATACATCTGGCGTGAAGGTCCGCCTCGCCGACACCGACACCCAGTTGAAAGCCAAGGACGCACTCGTTCAGGCGATGAATCCTGATCCGGCCAACGCATCCTACACCGTTGCACTCAACCTGCTTTCGGCCTCACCGGCCTGGCTGACAGGCATACACGCACTGCCGATGTACCTCGGACTGGACCTGCGCGGCGGTGTGCATTTCATGCTTCAGGTCGACATGAAGGCGGCGCTGACCAAACGCCTGGAGAGCCTTGCCGGCGACATCCGCACCCAGTTGCGCGACAAGACCATACGTCACAGCGGCATCACACGCGAAGGCTCGGTTGTCACCGTGCGTTTCCGCGACGCCGAAACCCGCACCAAGGCGCGCAAGCTGATCGAGGATCAACTGCCCGACCTGCTCCTGACCGATTCCCAGGCGGACACCGAGTTCCGCCTGACCGCCGTGATCCGCCCGGAAGCGCAAAAACGCACCCAGGAACTGGCGATCAAGCAGAACATCACCACGCTGCATAACCGCATCAACGAACTGGGCGTTGCTGAGCCCGTGATCCAGCAGCAAGGTGCCGACCGCGTCGTGGTGCAACTGCCCGGTGTGCAGGACACCGCCAAGGCCAAGGAAATCCTCGGACGCACCGCGACCCTGGAGATCCGCATGGTCGACGAGGAAAACATGAACCCGACGGCGCTCAATGCAGCCGGCCAGGGACAGGTTCCCTTCGGCGACGAATACTATGTCGAACGCGGCGGCGCGCCCTTGCTGGTGAAAAAGCAGGTGGTACTGACCGGCGACAGGCTCACCGACGCGCAGCCCGGGTTTGACAGCCAGACCCAGGAGGCGGCGGTGCACCTTACCCTTGATGCGACCGGTGCGCGCATTTTCAAGGAGGTCACGCGCGAGAGCGTGGGCAAGCGCATGGCCATACTGCTGATCGAAAAGGGCAAGGGCGAGGTCGTCACCGCCCCGGTCATCCGCACCGAGATCGGCGGCGGACGCGTTCAGATCAGCGGCCGCATGAGCACCGTTGAAGCCAACGACACGGCCCTGCTGCTGCGCGCCGGATCGCTCGCAGCCCCGATGGAGATCATCGAGGAGCGCACCGTCGGCCCCAGCCTTGGTGCTGAAAACATCAAGAAGGGCTTTGACTCGACGCTCTACGGCTTTGCCGCGCTGTCGCTCTTCATCATCGTGTACTACGCGCTGTTCGGGCTGTTTTCAGCGCTTGCGCTGTGCGCCAACGTGCTTATGCTGATCGCGCTGCTGTCGCTGCTGCAGGCCACGCTCACCCTCCCGGGCATCGCGGCCATCGCGCTGACGCTGGGCATGGCCATCGACGCCAACGTGCTCATCAACGAGCGCATCCGCGAGGAATTGCGCAACGGTGCGACGCCCCAAGCGGCCATCCATGCCGGATACGAGCGCGCATTCGGCACCATTCTTGACTCGAACGTGACGACCATGATCGCAGGCCTCGCACTGCTGATCTTCGGCTCGGGACCGGTGCGCGGCTTCGCCGTGGTGCACTGCCTGGGCATCCTCACTTCGATCTTCTCTTCCGTTGTGGTGTCGCGCGCCCTGGTCAATCTTGCCTACGGCTCGCGCCGCAAGATCACCGGTCTGGCCATCGGCAACACTTCCTGGAAATAAGGGGCACCGACATGGAATTCTTCAAAATCCGCAAAGACATCCCCTTCATGCGCTATGCGCTGGTGTTCAACGTCATCTCGTTGCTCACCTTCCTTGCCGCATGCGCGTTCCTCGCCACCAAGGGCCTCAACCTGTCGATCGAGTTCACCGGCGGAGTGGTCATCGAGGCGCGGTACGACGAGGCACCTGACCTGGAGAAAATCCGCAACGCCCTGCTCAAGTCCGGCGTCACCGAACCACACGTGCAAAAATTCGGCAGCTCGCGCGACGTGATGATCCGCCTTGCGCTCAAGGACGCCGCGGCGCCCTCGATCAGCATCGACGGCAAGCTCGATTCAGCCAAGTTCTCCGCGGTGGTGCTCGCCGATGCCGGCCCCAAACCGCAGATCGCACGCGTCGAATTCGTCGGGCCGCAGGTGGGGCGTGAACTAGCCGAGAACGGCGCACTCGCCCTGCTCATCACCTGTCTTGGCATCGTGCTTTATCTCGCCCTGCGCTTCGAGTGGAAGTTCGGCGTCGCGGCTATCATCGCGAACCTGCACGATGTGGTGATCATCCTGGGATTTTTCGCGCTGTTCCAGTGGGAGTTCTCCCTGCCGGTCCTCGCTGCGATCCTTGCGGTACTCGGCTACTCGGTCAACGAATCGGTGGTCATCGCCGACCGGATCCGCGAAAACTTCCGCAAGATGCGCAAGGCTCCGGTAGAGGAGGTCATCGACAATGCCATCACCAGCACCATGTCGCGCACCATCATCACCCACGGCAGCACGCAGATGATGGTCACCTCGATGCTGATTTTCGGCGGCCCGGCGCTGCACTATTTCGCCCTCGCGCTAACCATCGGCATCCTGTTCGGCATTTACTCGTCTGTGTTGGTCATGGCGCCCCTCGTGCGCTGGTTCGGCGTGCGCCGCGAGGATCTGGTCAAACCGATGCAAGCGAAGAAAGATGAAGCGGTCGTCTAGGCACGGTCGGACACATGATGGAAATCGGAATGGAATAAACTGCGTCCTGCGCCTGTTATCGCTTTTGTATGGCAATACCATTGAATTCATATCGGTTCCACTTTAACCCGGGAGAAGTCCATGAATAAAAAGATGTTTTTTGCAAGTCTCGCCATCACGCTCGGCAGCGTGGTCACCGCCAACGCCTTCGCACAGGCCAAGCCGGACGTCCTCGTAAAGCAGCGCCAGGCCGGCATGGTCCTGATCGCCAAATACTTTGGCCCCCTCGGCGGCATGGCTGCCGGTCGGGTTCCGTTCAACGCGCAGGTCGCCGCCCGCAACGCAGGCTACCTCGAAGTTCTGAGCCACCTGCCATGGGACGGCTTTGATGCCAGCACCTCCGGCGAGAAAAGCTCGGCCCTCCCAGCGGTGTACGCCGATGCGGCCAAATTCAAGACCGCCGCGGACAGCTTCCAGGCCGAAGTGGGCAAACTCGCAGCCGCAGCCAAGGGTGGTAACGAAGCGGACATCAAAGCGGCCGCCGGCGCGGTCGGCAAGACCTGCGGTGGATGCCACGACGGCTTCCGCGCCAAGCCCTAAGCAATACATCTTCGGCTCATCGAGCCGGGTAAGACAGCCCCGCTACGGCGGGGCTGTTCATTTGCGGCCCCCAAATCGGTCGCGCGCTTGCTAGAATCCCTCGCTGCGGGCCCCAAGCCCAACGTGTACTTGTACAGGAAAAAAGGTGAAAACAGCGATGCGTCACACCGCCCAGCCCGTTCTCTCGAGCAAACCCCTCGGGTTACTGCGCGCCTTGGCGCCAGCACTTGTCCTGCTCGCCCTGTCCGCACCGGTCACGGCACAAATGCCCGCCAAGCCTGCGGCACCGGCTGCCAAGGCCGCGCCTGCAGCCGTGGCGGCCACTTCCGCAGCCGTGACTCCGGAAGTCGCACGCGGCGAGTACCTGATTAAGGCAGGCGGCTGCCTCGGTTGCCATACAGCAGAGAAAAAAGATGCCGTGCCGTTTGCCGGCGGGCGCGGGCTAAAAACGCCCTTTGGTACCTTTTACGGCCCCAACATCACGCCCCATCCGACCGCAGGCATAGGCGGCTGGACTGAAGCGCAGTTCGTCCGCGCGATGCGCCACGGCGAACGTCCCGACGGCAGCAACTACTTCCCGGCCTTTCCGTTCCCTTCGTTCACGAAAATCAACGACGCCGACTTGCGCGATATTTTGGCCTACCTGCGCTCACTTCCCCCGAGCGCGCAGCCCAGCCTGGCGCACGAACTTAAATTCCCGTTCGGCTTTCGCTTCCCGGTAACCATCTGGAAATGGCTGTTCTTTACGCCCGGTGTGTTCGCCGACAACGCGCAGGCGACGCCCGCTGTCAATCGTGGAGCCTACCTAGTGCAGGCCCTCGGTCACTGCGGCGAATGCCATACACCGCGCAACTTCATGGGCGGTCCGAACAAGAACCGCTTCCTTGCCGGAGGCAAGGGCCCCGAGGGCAAGAGCGTCGCCAACCTCACGCCGACCGGCCTGAAGAAATGGAACGACAAGGACTTGCAGGAGTTCCTGCTGTCGGGCCTGTCGCCCGATGGTGACGTCACCGCCGAAGCGATGGGCGAGGTGGTAACCAACACCACCAGCAAGCTCAACCCACCCGACCTCGCGGCGCTGATCGCCTATCTGCGCACACTCGCACCGCTGCCCAACGAAGCAAAGTAGGGTGCGCACGCACTCACGGTCATCCCGCCGGCCCGACCGGCGGGAAGTCTTTAGTTCCGGATGGCCTCGACCGAGATCGACAGCTTTACGTCATCGCCGAGGGCCGAGCCGAATGCGCTCATGCCCCACGCGGACTTCTTGATCGAAGTCGACAGGTCCGCACCGCAAATATAGCGTTTGGTCAGCGGATCAGTACCGCAATGCATGCGATCAACCTTCAAGCTAACGGGGTTGGTCTTGCCCAGGATGGTGAGTTCGCCGTCGGCGGCCACCACCTTGTCGCCGTCGAACCGGAGCGCGCCGGATTTATAGGCGATGGTCGGAAACTCGGCGACCTTGAAAAAACGTTCGCCACGCAGATTGTCGTCGCGCAGCTTGAAACCCGTGTTGACCGAAGATGCATCTATCACCACGTCGACCGAGCCTGTCTTTGCCGCCACATCGAGCACCAGCTTGCCTGTCGTGCGCTCGAACATGCCCCGCTGCGTTGAGAATCCAAGGTGCATGATCTCAAAGCTTGCGAAGGTGTGCTGCGGTTCCATCGTATAGTTTTCCGGCGCGGCGTGCGCAGAGAGCGAAAATACAGCGGCCACCGCCGCACCCAGCCTGTTGATACCGTCCATGTGCCTCCTCCTCGTTCAAGACTGTCCGCGGACCGTTCCGCGGCAGATCTATTTCTTGGCCGGCTGCGCCGAGAGCTGCAGCCTGAACCTTATTTCCACTTCGTTTGCGACGACGTTGGGATCGCCCCAGCTGCCTTCGCCGATGCCAAAATCGAGGCGCTTGATCGGAAACGCGCCCTCGAACAACATGCCGCCCGCCTCCGGCCTCGCGCTGAAGGCTGCGACCACATCGCGCGTTTTTCCCTTTATGGTCAGCTTGCCCGCAGATTCAAAGCGTCCCGGTGAAATGGGTCTGACGGAAGTCGACACAAATGTGGCCTTTGGCTGCGCAGCGGAGTCGAACCAATCCTTGCTGCGCGCTTCCTTGTTGATGTCCTCCATCCCAAGCTCGATGCTGCCGGGCTCCAAGTCGATACGCGCAGTCGATGCTTCAGGCTTTGCCGAATTCCAGGCGATCTGCACCGTGAATTTGCGAAAAACACCCTCAACGGGAACGTTCATCTGCTTGGAGACAAAGCGCACAAAGCTCTTTTCGGCAACCAGCTGCTGCGCGCCTGCGATTGGCGCAGCACAAAGCAGCGCCGCAGCAACGGCGAGCGCCCTGAAATTGATGTTCATACTGAAGGACCGAAGCAAGCTCAAACCGGACTCCGCTTCACTTGTGCAGGAAAGGCAACATGCGCGCAAGCACCGCATCACGATCGAAAAAATGATGCTTCAGCGCGGCGCAAACGTGCACGCAAAATACCACAAACAACACCGCGTTCATCGCAAAGTGCACACCCTTAAGGATTGCGGCCAGCCCCTTGTCCGGCGCAACAAGGTCGGGCAAAGGCAGCAGGCCCAGATACACTGTCTGCACGCCTGCCGCGGAGCTGTATGTCCAGCCAGAAAAGGGGATGGCTAACAGCAGCAGGTAAAGCAGGGCATGGGCGCCCTGCGACGCGCGGAGCTGCCACGACGGAATTGTCGCCGGCAGCGGCGGTACGGCATGGCAAAGGCGCCAAAGCAGACGCGCTACCGCCAGGGCGAATATCGTCACCCCTATCCACTTGTGGTACGAGAAGAATTTCAGCTTTTGCGGCGACAGCGGCATGTCGGTCATCGCGACACCCAACGGAAAGCTCGCCACGACCAGCAGCGCAAGCAGCCAGTGCAGGGCGATCGCCGTGCGGGTGTAGCCGCTTCGCTCGACGGACAAGCGCGACGCCTAGATCCGGCGCGCCAGTTCGGCAGCCTTGCCCGTGTACCGAGCCGGGGTCAACTTGAGCAGGCGCTCCTTGGCCGCAGCCGGAATGGCCAGGCCGCCGACAAACACCTTGAGCGCCTCGCGTGTGATGCCCTTGCCGCGCGTCAGCTCCTTGAGCTGTTCGTAGGCGTCGACGATACCGTAGCGGCGCATCACAGTCTGGATCGGCTCTGCGAGGACTTCCCAGTTGGCGTCAAGGTCCTCATTCATTCGCGCCGGGTTGGCCTCGAGCTTGTCCAGGCCCTTCATGCAAGAGGCGTAGGCAAGCAGGCTGTGGCCCAGCGCAACGCCGACATTACGCAGCACGGTCGAATCGGTGAGGTCGCGCTGCCAGCGCGAGATCGGGAGCTTTTCCGCAAGATGCCGCAACAGCGCATTGGCCAGCCCGAGATTGCCCTCGGAGTTCTCGAAGTCGATGGGATTAACCTTGTGGGGCATGGTCGAGGATCCGATTTCGCCCTCTTTCGGCCTTTGCTTGAAATAGCCCAGGGAAATATAACCCCAGATGTCGCGGTCAAAGTCCATGAGTATGGTGTTGGCGCGCGCGATGGCATCGAACAACTCCGCCAGGCTGTCGTGCGGCTCGATCTGTATGGTGTAGGCGTTGAACTCCAGCCCCAGCGATTCGACAAAGCGCTGCGCAAAGCGCTCCCAGTCAAAATCAGGATAAGCGGACAAATGCGCGTTGTAATTACCCACCGCACCGTTGATCTTCCCCTGCAGCCTGATCTTGCCCGTGACGGCATGGGCGCGACGCAGCCGGTGTACGACGTTGGCCAGTTCCTTGCCCATGGTGGTGGGCGAGGCCGGCTGGCCGTGGGTCCGCGACAACATGGGCTGGCGCGCGAGCGAACGCGCCAGCGTGCGCAGCTTGTCGATAATTTGCGCGAGCGCGGGTTGCATGACCTCTCGGCGTGCGCGCTCAAGCATCAGCGCATAGGCAAGGTTGTTGATGTCCTCGGATGTGCAGGCGAAGTGGATGAAGGCGGCAACCTTGGACGCCTCGCGATTGCCTTCGAGCCGCTCGCGCAGCCAGTACTCGATGGCCTTCACGTCATGGTTGGTGCGTCGCTCGATTTCCTTGACCCGTGCCGCGTCCTTTTCGCTGAAGTCGGCAAGCACGGCCGCAAGCTGGCGCTGCGTTTTTTGCGTGAACGGACCGATTTCAGGCAGTTGGCGCTCTTTTGCGAGGGCGAGCAGCCAGCGGATCTCCACCTCGACGCGGCAGCGGATCAGGGCAAATTCGCTGCAATGCGGACGCAGCGCATCAAGCTGTGAGTGGTAGCGCCCGTCAAGCGGGGAAAGCGCGGTGAGCGTGGTTGGCATGCTTGGTGGGGGCAGTCGTAAAAGAAAGGGATTTTACCCGCTTCCGCAGGCGATGAACCGGAGGACCGTGGCCCGCCAGCCCGGTGCAATCGAATGGGCCGGCCGGTTGCGCGTGGTACAATTCGACACCTCATCGTGAGCCAGTCTCGTGATGACATGCGCACCCGGTCCGCGCGCGCGGCCATATGCTGCGGCCCGCGCCGATGCTGAACTTCGCCAACCTGTCTGCCCCCCAAATGATGAAATTGATCGGTTCCACTGCCAGCCCGTTTGTGCGCAAGGTGCGCGTATTCGCCGCCGAAAAACGCATCGAGTACGACATGGAGGTGGACAACGTCTGGAGTCCGGACGCAAGGATCCTCGCCCACAACCCGTTGGGCAAGGTGCCCGCGCTGATTCTTGACGACGGACTTGCACTGTTCGATTCGCGCGTGATCGTAGAGTTTCTCGACACCGTATCGCCCCTGGGCAAGCTCATCCCCTCCGACAGCCGCGACCGCATCGAGGTCAAGCGCTGGGAAGCCCTCGCCGACGGGATCCTCGATGCCGCGGTTCTGGCGCGCATGGAGAACGCCCGCCAGCCCGGCGAGAAAAGCCAGGCTTGGGCGGATCGCCAGATGGGAAAGGTCGCGCGCGGCCTTGCGGCGATGAGCGAACAACTGGGCGAAAAAGCCTGGTGCGCGGGCAATGCCTTTTCGCTGGCCGATATCGCGGTGGGTACCTGCCTCGCCTGGCTGGATTTCCGCTTTGCAAGCCTTGCCTGGAAAGACAGCCACCCCAACCTTGGCCGCCATCTCGCCAAGCTGGCTGAGCGACCGTCGTTCACCGAGACTGTTCCCGTCGCCTCAGCTTAGGGTTCAAGGCCTGGCCCGATCAATGCGTTGAGGACCGGCGGGCATCCTCCGCACGTAATAAACTTCGTGTTCCCGGTGTTCAATCGGAGCGGCCTGGATAAAGTTGACCGGACAGTGGTGCGTAATTACATTACGCACCAATCGGGTCCGGTCACGCGGACAGCCTGGAGGGTACAAGGTCATGGATGAGCTGCTCAACCACCCCGCGATCCAAGCGGCGGCCGCGCCTTTTTTCGCAGGGCTGCTGACCGCCGGGCTGCTTTATCGTGCGAGGCTTGGAGGACTCGCCGTCATCGCGGGCTTCGCCGCTGCGGTGGCGCTGATCAGCGACTTTAATTTCACCCCGCTGACCGCGACACGAAAAATCATCCTTCTCGCCCTGCTGTCCCCGCTACTCGGCGTCGGCATTGACCTGCTTGCAAAACCGACGCGGTCCGTGGCTGCCGTGATTACCGCGCTGTCTGCGATCGCCGCGGTTTGGGTGTTCTGGAGTGTGCTCGCCCAAAAAGAATTTTCGGATGCGCTGCGACTGGGCGGAATCGTTGCGGCAGCAACCGGCCTTGCTGTGGGGCTCACCCTCAGCCTCGCGTCCCGTCCTGTCCGTGCTGCAAGTGCGGGACTGTGTCTTGGGCTGGGCGCGGGTATTGGCTCGGTCCTTGCCGCATCCACGCAGTATGGGCAGTACGGCATTGCCCTCGGTGCATCGTGTGGCGCTGTCCTGTTGCTGCAAATGCTGCTCGGACGCGGTATCTCGATGGGCATGACCCTTGCGCTGAGCGCGTCCCTGCCCGCGGCCCTGCTGGGGTCGGCGGCATTTGTTCTCGCATCGCTACCCTGGCCCGCCCTCATCCTGATCGCCCTCGTGCCCCTCGCTGCGCGTGTTCCCCTTCCAGAGCGTATCCCCGTGTGGCTGCAGGCCGTTCTCGCATGCATTGTCGCCATGCTGCCGGCGCTGACGGCGTTTTACCTGACCTGGACCGCATCAGGTGCGTCGACGGGTTGAGGACCCAAGCTGATTCAATCAATCGCATCGTCCTATGTTTCGTAACCCTGGTTTCATAACCACGATTTCATCACCCTGAGGAGATAGCATGACCAAGCTGACTTTGGCACTGATCGCTTCCACAATACCCTTCGCCGCGGTAGCCGCACCCGAGTCGTATACGCTCGACCCGTACCACACCTACCCCAACTTCGAAGTCAACCATCTCGGGTACTCCAAGATGCGCGGCCGTTTCGATAAGAGCGCAGGAAAGTTCACCATCGACCGAGCCGCCAAGACCGGCACCATCGACCTGACGGTGCAGACCACGTCCATCACCACCGGCGACAACGACAAGGGGAACCGCCCGCGCGCCCGCGACGACCATCTGCGTTCCGCAGACTTTTTCAACGTCGTTGAATTCCCGACGATGACCTACAAGGCGGCGACCGTGAAGTTCAGCGGGGACAACGTCTCCAGCGTTGAAGGCAACCTGACCCTGCTGGGCGTGAGCAAGCCGCTTGTCCTCGCCGTTGACAACTGGAAATGCGGCCCGCACCCGGTGAGCAAAAAAGAGATGTGCGGCGCCAACGCGCACGGGACCTTCAAGCGCTCTGACTTTGGCATGAAATACGGCATCCCCGCGGTCGGCGATGAAATCACATTGTGGGTCGAGCTTGAGGCGTACAAGGACTGAACACGGTCTGTCATGAAAAAAGGGCCGCGATCGCGGCCCTTTTTTCTTTGCAGGTCGCACAACCCCGCATGTGCCGCGACTCACTGGATGATGCCCCCGCCAAGACAAACCTCGCCCTGGTAGAGCACCGCAGATTGCCCGGGTGTCACCGCCCATTGCGGCGTATCGAAGGACAGCGCGCATTGCTCTTCGTCGAGCGCATCAATACGGCAGGCGGCATCGGCCTGGCGATAACGCGTTTTGGCGGCGTAATCGCCATCGCGCTCGGGCGCAGCGCCTGCAACCCAGGATAGCTCGGCAGCAGTGAGTTCCGGATTAAGCAGCAGCGGATGCGCATGTCCCTGCACGACGATGAGTTCATTGCGTGCCATGTCCTTTCCAGCAACGTACCAGGGTTCGCCGCCGCCGTCCTTTGCACCGCCAAGACCGATGCCCTTGCGCTGGCCTATCGTGTAAAAGGCGAGTCCGATGTGTTCGCCGACCACCCTGCCCTCGGACGTTTTCATCGCGCCGGGTGCCTTGGGCAGGTACCGGTTGAGAAACTCGCGAAACGGGCGCTCTCCGATAAAACAGATCCCGGTGGAATCTTTTTTTGCAAAATTGTGCAGGCCCGCCGCCTCTGCGATGCGACGCACCTCGGTCTTGCGTATGTCCCCGAGAGGAAACAGCGTGCGCGACAACTGTGCCTGGTTCAGGCGGTGCAGGAAATAGCTCTGGTCCTTGCTCGCATCCGCAGCCTTGAGCAATTCAAATCGCCCGTCGCTGTCGCGCCGGCGCACGCGTGCGTAGTGGCCGGTGGCGATGCGACTCCCGCCGATTGCGAGCGCGTGATCGAGAAAAGACTTGAACTTGATTTCAGCGTTGCACAGCACATCCGGGTTGGGCGTACGACCGGCCGAGTACTCGCGCAGGAAGTCGGCGAAGACGCGGTCCTTGTATTCGGCGGCGAAGTTCACCACCTCGAGTTCGATGCCGATCACATCGGCCACCGAAGCGACGTCGATCAGGTCCTGCCGGGTAGAACAGTACGCATCGTCATCGTCGTCCTCCCAGTTTTTCATGAACAGGCCGACCACGTCGAACCCCTGCTGCTTGAGCAGCAGCGCGGCGACCGACGAGTCCACGCCTCCGGACATGCCGACGACGATGCGCTCAGCGCTCATTGATCGCCCAGCGCCGCCGGCGCGGATCGCCACCGGAAACCCAGTTGTCACGCGCCATCACAACGGCCGGCCGGCCATTGTCGTAAAACCAGCTGTCCACCATGAATTGCTCGCCGGATAGCTTCACACCGATGCTCGCGGACCAGTGCTCCCAGATGATGCCGCGCACCACCGGCGGCTTCAGGTCGTGGTGGCGCAGCAGGCCGCGCCGCTGAAGCACGGCGATAAAGTTACTCGTCGTAACCGCATGATCGAGGCAGTCCATGCGCCCGTCCACCTCGCCGTCATCACTGTCGCCGCCGCGGTCGGCCCAGATTGGCGACTGCCCCCCGGCAAAGGCATGCATCCTGCCGACTACAAGCGCGACCGCCTCGCGCTCGGCGGCCTCGCCAACCGCCGCCTCAAGCAGCGCCGCGTACTGGGTGAGGCGTGACTCCGGGAACACCACCGTCGCCTCCGCGTTGCAGCCGTAGTTGTAGCAGACGCGCACCGGTTCATCTGCGACAACCCGCCCCGGAGTAAACGCAAGAACCGCGCTGGCGATGAAGGCAAGGGCCAGCCGCGAAACGGCGGCAACCCGCGCCGCGCGTTTGTTTCCCGGCAAAGCGCCGCCTGCGTCAGTCAGCATGCGTCATCACCTGAGCACATCAAGCGGGCAGCTTCGACCGGCACGGTAATCGTCGACGGAACGCATCACCAGCGGGCTGCGGTGCGATGCAGCGAGTGCCCGGATCTCCTCGATCGTCAGCCACACCGCGCGAACAATTTCCTTGTCGAGCTTTCGCGCCACGTCCATGTTCAGAGGCTCGCAGGCAAAGGTAAAGCGCAGGAAGGTGTTGTCAGCCGGCGCGTAGTGCCATTGATAAACCCCCACGAGTTGCCGTGGTTCACAGTGCCAGGCCGTTTCTTCCAGTGCCTCGCGTGCGCAGGCCTCGACCAGGGTTTCGCCCCGCTCCCAGTGCCCCGCAGGCTGGTTGTAGACACGGCGTCCGTCGGCCTCCTCCTCAACCAGCAGGAACTTCCCGTCGCGCTCAATGACCGCCGCGACGGTGACGCTGGGTTTCCAGACCTTGGCATCCACGCCCTTGCCTATACCTTGTTTTTCGCGATGAAATCGGCGATGCGCCCGACACCCGCGCGGATCGCCTCGGGCGAGGCGGCATACGAAAAACGGATGTGCTGGCCCTCGTCCGGCACCCGCGCGCCGAAATGGATGTCGGCAAGCACCGCAACACCGGCCTCATTGAGCAGGCGCTTGCGGAATTCCTCTGAGTCCTTCGCCCCCACCATGCGGCACGCTTCAGTGACGTTCGGCCAGGCGTAAAACGCACCGCCCGGCGTGCGGCACGAAATACCCGGCACCTTGTTGAGCAGTCCGACAATGAGGTCCCGCCGGTCCAGGAAGGACTGGCGCATTTTTTCCGCCTCGGTCTGCGGCCCGTTGAGCGCCTCCACCGCCGCCCACTGGCTGATCTGAGAAGCACACGAATCGGTGTTCGTAACCCAGCGCACAAAATGCGGCGCCAGCACCGGGTTGGAGGCGAAGCCGATGCGCCAGCCGGTCATCGCCCAGGTCTTGGACGCGCCGTCGGAAATAATGGTGCGTTCGTACATCCCGGGCAGCGACGCGATGGAAGCAAATTTTCCCTCATACACGAGACGCGAATAAATTTCGTCTGCGTAGATCCACACGTCGGGATGCCGTCGCAGGATGGCGGCGATGGCCTCCAGGTCTTTGGCCGTCAGGCTGCCGCCCGTTGGGTTGTGGGGCGAATTGAGGATCAGCAGTTTTGTCTTGGGCGTGATCTTGGCTTCGAGTTCCGCCGGGTCAAACGCGAAATCCCGCGCCTCACGCAGGTAAAGCGGCACCGGTACCGCGCCATTGGCAAGGATCTGCGACTCGTAGATAGGGAAGCCCGGATTGGGGTAAATGACCTCGTCTCCCGTGCCGTAGTCGGTGGTACACAGTATCGAATAAGCGATGAAGGGTTTTGCACCCGCCCCGACCACCACGTGCTCGGGATCAATATTGATCCCGCGCATGCCGCCCATATACCGGGCCGCCGCCTCACGCAGTTCGGCGATGCCAGCGGATGGCGTGTAGCCATGCCTGCCTTCCCGGATCGCCTTCACAGCGGCGTCCTGGATGTTCAGGGGTGTATGAAAATCCGGCTGCCCGATGCAGAACGAGATGATGTCCCTGCCCTTGCGGATGAGGTCATTGACCTCGGCGAGGACTACGAACGCGTTTTCGGTTCCAAGGCTTGCGGTACGGCGGCTGAGGTTGGGCATGGCACTATCGATCCACGAAAAAACGCTATTTTACGCCAGCCCGCCCGCAGGGTAGCGAAGCGGGCGCGCTTGCGGCATCATCCGAGCACATTCAGTCCATGCCCTGCCCATGAAGCCACGCCTGCAAACACCCGCCGGTGCCACCGACTGCCACATGCACGTCTATGACGAGCGTTATGCCGCGGTCGCCTCAGCTCCGTTTAAACCACCCCACGCCCCGGCAAGCGCCTACCGCGACGTCCAGTCCTCGCTCGGCCTTGAACACGTGGTGGTGGTCCAGCCTGCCGCCTACGGTTTTGACAACAGTTGCACGCTCGAGGCAATGGCGGCGTTCGGCGCCGGTGCACGCGGCATTGCAGTGGTCCCGCCGGATGTGGATGCCGCTGAGCTCAGGCGCCTTGACAGCGCCGGGGTGCGCGGCGTGCGCTATTTCATGCTCAGGGGCGGATTACTGCCCTGGGATTCCCTTGAAGCCATGGCCGTGAAAATCGCGCCGCTTGGCTGGCATATCAACCTGCAGCTGGACGGGCGCGATCTACCACTGCACATTGCAATGCTCCGGCGCCTGCCAGTCAACCTGGTGATAGACCATAACGGAAAGTTTCTTGAACCGGTGACCACCGGCGACCCGGCGTTCGGCGCGCTGCTCAGCTTGCTAGACGGCGGGCGTACCTGGGTCAAGATGGCGGCCCCCTACGAAACCTCCAAACTCGGCGCGCCAGACTACGATGATGTCAGCGTCCTCGCACGCACCTTCGTGCACGCGCACCCGGAACGCTGCCTTTGGGCGAGCAACTGGCCCCATCCCAACCAGAATCCCCAGCCTTCAAGCGCCGCCATGCTCGACCTCCTGCTTGACTGGGCGCCTGACAAGGCGACGCGCCATCGCATCCTCGTCGACAATCCCGCCGCAGTCTACGGCTACTGAAAGAACACCATGCTTGTCAATTGCGTTGCGTACCAGGATGGCCACAAGCTCGCTGACATCACCAAGCAGCAGATAAGCGATTACATCAGCCGTCCCGAATGCTTTGTCTGGGTCGCCCTGGCCAATCCGGATGCCGGCGAACTCGACGAAATGCAGGAGGAATTCGGCCTGCACGATCTCGCCGTCGAGGACGCCCTTTACGGTCACCAGCGCCCGAAATTCGAGGAATACGGCGACACGCTGTTCTTTGTCCTGCACATGGTCGAATACCTGGAGGACGAATTGATGGTCGGTGAAGCCGATAATTTTGTCGGGCGCAATTTCGTGCAGTCGGTTCGCAGCCGCGCGCAAAAAGGCTTCGCCGATGTCCGTGCACGCTGCGAACGCGAACCGGAGCTGTTGCGCCACGGGTCGGGCTATGT
>CAITSH010000185.1 GCA_903895005.1 uncultured Pseudomonadota bacterium | reverse complement strand
GATCCTTTGCGAAAATCCTTATCTTTATTTTGCCCAGGTTTCGCGCCTTTTCAATCCGCTCCCGGAGCCGCAATCTGGCATACATCCGACTGCGATCGTCGATCCGGATGCGGAGATTTCGCCCGCTGCGCAGCTTTGTGCCGGATGCTTTGTAGGCCCGAACGCTGTAGTGGGGGACGGTGCGGTTATTGGCGTTGGCAGTGTCATCGAACGCGGCGCGCAAATCGGAGCACATACCAGACTGTTTGCGCGTGTCGTAGTCAACGAGAACTGCAAAATTGGAACTCGTGGCCTCCTACACTCAGGTGCTGTCATCGGCGCGGATGGATTCGGAATCGCGCAGCGTGAAGGGGAATGGCTAAAAATCCCGCAGATCGGATCGGTCCAAATTGGAGATGATGTCGAAATTGGCGCGAACACCACAATTGATCGTGGAGCCATGGACGACACCGTATTGGGCGACGGGGTAAAACTCGACAATCAAATTCAAGTCGGCCATAACGTGATCATCGGCGCACACACCGCAATTGCAGGCTGTGTTGGCATAGCGGGCAGCGCAAGAATCGGGCGACATTGCACAATCGGCGGCGGCGCAATTATTCTCGGTCATCTGAGTATCGCCGACCATGTGAATATTTCCGCCGGTACGCTAGTCTCAAAATCAATCCTGGCCCCCGGCACTTATACTGGCGTTTTCCCTCTGGATCAGCATCGGAACTGGCTTAATAACGCCGCACATATTCGGCATCTCGATTCTATGGCCAACAGGATTGCCAAACTCGAATTGAAGGAGAGGCAGAATTGAATAGTATGGATATTGCTGCAATATTGCAGCACCTCCCGCATCGCTACCCATTTCTTCTTGTGGACAGGGTTCTTGAGTGCGAACCTGGCAAAACCATAATCGCAATGAAAAACGTCACGATTAATGAGCCGTTTTTTCAGGGACATTTTCCACATCATCCGGTCATGCCGGGGGTTCTGATAATCGAGGCATTGGCGCAAGCCGCGGCAATTCTCTCATTTAAAACGCTCGACACGAAACCAGATGACAAATCCGTCTATTATTTTGTGGGGATCGACGAGGCGCGCTTTAAGCGTCCCGTGACCCCAGGCGATCAATTGACGCTGCACGTCGAGATAGAACGCAATGTCCGCGGAATCTGGAAATTCAAGGCGGAAGCCCGTGTAGAAGGTGCGATTGCGGCCGAAGCCAAACTCATGTGCACCGTACGGGCGCTTTGACAGCATGCGCTTTCGTTTGCTTAAAGTCCGTATTGCTCTGGTCGCGCCCCGAATAACGCCGGTTGGTCGACGAGTATGAGTATTCATCCAACCGCAATCGTGCATCCGGGCGCTGTTCTCGCTCCCGGAGTTTCTGTTGGACCTTACTCAGTGATCGGCGAAAGCGTTACGGTCGGAAAAAATACGGTGATAGGGCCGCATGTTGTACTGGAAGGTCCCACACGCATCGGCGCCGAAAATCGAATTTTCCAGTTTTCTTCCATCGGTGCCTCCCCACAGGACAAAAAATACGCCGGCGAACCAACTCTCCTTGAAATAGGGGACAGAAACGTCATCCGTGAGTTTTGTACCCTGAATCGCGGAACCGCTCAAGATGCAGGAACAACCCGGATTGGCAACGATAATTGGATCATGGCTTATGTTCATATCGCGCATGATTGCCAGGTTGGCAACAATACGATTTTCGCCAACAACGCTCAACTTGCGGGCCACGTTCATGTCGGGGATTACGCGATTCTTGGCGGATTCACCGTCGTTCACCAGTTTGTCCGGATCGGAGCACACAGCATTACCGCAATGGGAACGATCCTTCTGCAGGATCTGCCGCCATTTGTAACGGCCGCAGGAAATACCGCAAAGCCCCACGGGATCAACTCGGAGGGATTGCGACGCAGAGGCTATTCGCCAGACGCGATCGCAGCAATCAAACGTGCGTACAGGGCGCTTTACAAATCCGGTCTGACCCTTGCAGAAGCCCAAACGGCCATTTCCCAGCAGGCTCCAGAACATCCAGAACTATCGCAGCTGATCGAATTTATCGCGCTGGCATCGCGCGGACTGATTCGCTAATCGTATGCGAGACCGTTTGCTGATCGCGATAGTCGCGGGCGAGGCATCGGGGGATCTACTCGGCTCCCACCTGATCCGCGCAATAAGCACTGCAATCCCGAACGCAGATTTCATCGGTATCGGCGGTCCCAAGATGCAGTCCGAGGGCCTGCTATCCCTTTATCCCATGGAAAAGCTCGCTGTGCGCGGCTACATAGAAGTGCTGCGTCATTATGTCGAAATAACGGGCATCCGACGCAAACTTGCCCGGACGTTGACGTCGAGGCGGCCCGACCTATTTATAGGCATCGATGCACCAGACTTCAATCTTAATCTAGAGCGTCGCTTGAAGCGGGCGGGAATCACCACAGTACATTACGTAAGCCCTTCGATCTGGGCATGGCGGGGTGGACGGATCAAGGGGATCGCCAAGGCGGTCGACCACATGCTCGTATTGTTTCCGTTCGAGGTTCCGATTTATCAGAACGCAGGAATTGATGCCACATATGTGGGGCATCCACTCGCAGATATCATCCCGGAGGGCGATCAAACAGACGAGATGCGTGCGCTACTAAAAGTCCCCTCAAAATGCAAGATCGTGACGCTGATGCCCGGCAGCCGCCAATCGGAATTGGCTTACATGGGACGCCTTTTCGCCGAAACGGCATTGCGCCTGTCCAGGGCGATTCCTGACATACATTTCCTTGTGCCGCTACTGAGCCGGGAAACACGCGCGCAGTTTGAACAGGCGCTTTACGATGCAGGAGCGACCGATATTCCACTCACTGTTCTGTTCGGCCACGGACGAGACGCATTAGCCGCATGTGATGTTGCGCTTATCGCCAGCGGAACGGCAACCCTCGAAGCAGCGCTACTCCGCAAACCCATGGTTATAACCTACCGAATGAATCGGCTCACATGGAAGTTGATGTCACGGCTCCGGTATCAAAAATGGGTCGGACTACCCAATATTCTCTCGGGCGAATTTTTGGTGCCGGAATTCCTTCAAGAAGAAGCAACCCCTGAAAATTTATCGCAAACCCTTGCAAACCTCATGCGCGATCCGGTTGTGATGGAACGCTTGCCGCTCAAACTTGGCATTCTGCAAAAGCTGCTCCGACAAAACACGGCGGAACGTGCGGTCGGCGCGATCAGACGCCTGATTGGAGTGCAGGTCTCGGCATGACGAAATCCGGGGCCATTTGCGGCGTTGACGAGGCGGGGCGGGGGCCGCTTGCAGGCCCCGTTTACGCAGCTGCGGTCATACTGTCACCGGCCAGCCGGATAATCGGACTGGCGGACTCTAAATCGATCAGTCCGGCAAACCGAGAAGTGCTCGCCGCGGAAATAAAAAAAAATTCGACTTCATGGGCTGTCGCGTTTGCCACAGTAGAAGAGATCGATGAAATGAATATACTTCGCGCCAGTCTGCTTGCAATGAAGCGGGCAGTACTGGCCCTTCACCTGCCTCCCACGGAGGTACTTGTTGATGGGCTATATTGTCCAGACACTGGAATACCCTCACGCGCAATCGTGAAAGGCGATCGAACCATCCCTGAGATTTCCGCGGCGTCCATTCTTGCCAAAACCGCCAGAGACACCGAAATGCTCAGGTTGCACGGGATCTATCCGGGTTACGGGTTTGACCGGCATAAGGGCTATCCAACGGCAGAGCACCTCGCCACTATCGCCCGGGTCGGCGTTTGCGACATTTATCGAAAATCATTCGCTCCGGTACGACGCGCACTCGCCAGGGCATAGTTCTTTGAAGAAAATTCAATCTCGTGACAACCCCTTTTACAAGAGCCTGCTTAGGCTAAGTGCATCATCGCGCGCCCGGCGGGCAGAGAGAATAACGATTCTCGACGGAATCCATCTACTGGAAACCTACGGTGCAACG
>CAITSH010000184.1 GCA_903895005.1 uncultured Pseudomonadota bacterium | reverse complement strand
CTGCACTGCCCGGCGCAGGTAAAATAGCGGCCTTCCATGACCGCCATCTCTTTTCAATCCGTCTCTAAAGCTTATCCGTCGCCCAAGTCCTCGAAAACCAGCGCAGCCGGCAGCAACTTTCTGGCCCTTGACGGCGTCAGCCTCGATATCCAGGAGGGCGAATTTTTCGGCCTGCTGGGCCCCAACGGAGCCGGTAAGACCACCATGATCAGCGTGCTGGGCGGGCTGACCCGCGCCACCAGCGGCAAGGTCAGCGTGCTGGGTCACGACGTTCAGTCCGACTTTGCCGCGGCGCGCCGGTCCTTGGGTGTGGTGCCTCAGG
The DNA here is from genome assembly GCA_903895005.1 of uncultured Pseudomonadota bacterium. The sequence goes on along the minus strand of CAITSH010000184.1, from coordinate 9,327 downwards.
AACTGGTCTTCGATCCTTTCTTCAATGTGCGCGAACTGCTGCGCATTCAGTCCGGCTACTTCGGTATCAAGAACAACGACGCCTGGATTGATGAACTGCTGGAAAGTCTGGGCCTGACTGACAAGGCCAACGCCAATATGCGCCAGTTGTCCGGTGGCATGAAGCGCCGTGTGCTGGTGGCGCAGGCCCTGGTGCACAAGCCCCCCGTCATCGTGCTCGACGAGCCCACTGCGGGCGTCGACGTGGAGCTGCGCCAGACCCTGTGGCAGTTCATCGCCAAGCTCAATCGCGAAGGCCACACGGTGCTCCTGACCACCCAGTACCTCGAAGAGGCCGAGGCCCTGTGCAGCCGCCTGGCCATGCTCAAGTCGGGCCAGGTGGTGGCGCTCGAGCGCACCTCCGAGCTGCTGCGTGCGGCCTCGAGCAACGTGCTGCGCTTCAAGACCGAGGGCCATGCCCTGCCGCCCGCCCTCGCGGCGAAGGCGCGCATCACCGGCCGCATCGTGCAACTGCCGGCCCATGACGCGCGCGAGATCGAGGCCTACCTGGCGGCGGTGCGCGAGGCAGGCCTCGTGGCCGAGGATGTTGAAATTCGCAAAGCCGACCTGGAGGACGTGTTCCTCGACGTGATGGCCGACCGGCAGAAAGCGGGCAGCGCGCCTGCACCTGCAGGCCAGGCACCGGTGGAGGTGGCGCCATGACCGGTTGGCAGACCCTGTTCTACAAAGAAGTGCTGCGCTTTTGGAAGGTCGGCTTCCAGACGGTGGCGGCGCCGGTGATCACTGCGCTTCTTTATTTGATGATCTTCGGCCATGTGCTCGAGGGCCATGTCAAGGTTTATGACCGCATCGAGTACACCGCCTTCCTGATTCCCGGGCTGGTGATGATGTCGGTGCTGCAAAACGCCTTCGCCAATACCTCCTCCAGTCTGATCCAGTCGAAAATTTCCGGAAGCGTGATCTTCATGCTGGTCACGCCGCTTTCCTATATTGAGTTTTTCTGCGCTTACGTGCTCGCTGCAGTGGTGCGTGGCATGGCGGTGGGCTGCGGGGTGCTGCTTGTCACCGTCTGGCTGGTTGATCTGCAATTCCAGCATCCAATGTGGATTTTCGCGTTCGCGCTGGCTGGAAGTGCAATGCTTGGCGCTCTGGGGCTGATCGCCGCAATCTGGGCCGACCGCTACGAGATGATCGCCGCCTTCCAGAATTTCGTTATTGTCCCCCTGACTTTTCTCTCCGGGGTGTTCTATTCCATCCATTCCTTGCCGGCGTTCTGGCAACAATTGTCACACCTGAATCCGTTCTTCTACATGATTGACGGATTTCGCTACGGATTCTTCGGGGTTTCCGACGTCAATCCGGTTTTTTCCTTTTGCGTCGTCGGCCTGTCCCTGCTGGCACTGACCGGGCTTACGCTGTCGGTGCTGCGTTCCGGGTACAAGATGCGCAACTGAGTCCGGCGGCATACCGTGCTTTCGCCGGGCTCTCTTATAATCGCGGTTATTCAATTTCTCACAGGCTGAAACAACCATGGTTCAACCCGACGACGTAAAGCGCTATATCGAGCAGGGTCTTGCCTGCGACCAGGTTGAAGTGGACGGGGACGGCCAGCATTTCCAGGCACTGATCGTCAGCGCCGCCTTTGCCGGCAAGAGCCGAGTGCAGCGTCACCAGCTGGTTTATGGAGCGCTCGGTGAGCGCATGCGCGAGGAAATTCACGCACTGTCGATGAAAACGCTCACCCCCGAAGAGGCGGTTGCCGAGGGTGGCAATGGATAAACTCGTTATCGAGGGAGGTTTGCCCCTTCGCGGCGATGTGCGCATGTCCGGCGCCAAGAACGCCGCCCTGCCGCTCATGTGCGCGGCGCTGCTCACCGATGAACCGCTCCAACTGGCCAATGCGCCGCACCTGCGCGACGTGAGCACCATGATCCGTCTTCTCGCCGGCATGGGCGTCGAGGCCTCGCTTGATGACAAACTGGGTATTGTGCTGCGCGCGGAAAAGATCGCTGCGCCGGTCGCAGACTACGACATGGTAAAAACCATGCGCGCCTCCATTCTGGTGCTCGGTCCGCTGGTGGCGCGTTGCGGCGAAGCGCGCGTTTCCCTGCCCGGCGGCTGTGCCATCGGGTTGCGTCCGGTCGATCAGCACCTCAAGGGGCTTCAGGCCATGGGTGCGGAAATTCAGGTCGAGCAGGGTTATATCAGCGCCCGCGCCAAACGCCTCAGGGGCGCGCGGATCGTCACCGACCTGGTGACCGTCACCGGTACCGAGAACCTGATGATGGCCGCCTGTCTCGCCGATGGCACGACGGTGATCGAGAACGCGGCGCGCGAACCGGAGGTCGTCGACCTTGCAAACTGCCTCATCGCCATGGGCGCGAATATCCGCGGCGCTGGCACCGATGTGGTGACCATAGAGGGCGTGAAGGCATTGCATGGAGCCTCGCACCGCATCATGCCCGACCGCATAGAGACCGGGACGTTTCTTGCCGCGGCGGCGGCGACGCGCGGCGATGTGCGCCTGCTCAACACCGACGCCGGCATTCTCGACGCCGTGCTTGCCAAGCTGCGCGAGGCGGGCGCCGATATCAGCGTTGCGGAAGGGGAGATCCGACTGGCGATGAAGGGCAAACCCAAAAGCGTCAGTGTGCGCACCGCCCCCTATCCGGCTTTCCCCACAGACATGCAGGCGCAGTTCATGGCCCTCAATACCGTGGCCGAGGGTACGGCCATGATGACCGAGACCATATTCGAGAACCGCTTCATGCACGTGCAGGAAATTCAGCGCCTTGGCGCCGATATCGAGATTGCCGGCAATACCGCGGTGGTACACGGCGTGCAGCGACTCACCGGCGCCGGCGTCATGGCAACCGATTTGCGCGCATCCGCCAGCCTGGTGATCGCCGGGCTCGTTGCCGACGGCCAGACCACCATAGACCGCATCTACCACCTCGATCGCGGCTACGAATGCATAGAGGAGAAACTCTCCCAGCTGGGAGCGCGAATCAAACGCGTGCACTAAGCAGCTGATCAGCCGGTCCTGCGTCACCCTTTTCGCCAGAACACACTGAAAAATAAGGGTTTCCTTCACGTCAGGGCCCGTGTTTGCGGTAAAATCCCCGTTTTGCTTCAGGCCTAGGCCGTACCGTGTCCAATATCACTATCGCCCTGTCCAAGGGGCGCATCTTTGACGAAACCGCAGCGCTTCTCAAAACCGCCGGGATCGTGCCCAAGGATGACCCCGAAATCTCGCGCAAGCTCATCATCGAGACCAGCCGGTCTGATGTGCGCCTGATCATCGTGCGCGCCTCCGACACGCCCACTTACGTACAGTACGGCGCCGCAGACCTGGGCATTGCCGGCAAGGACGTGCTGATGGAGCACGGCGGCACCGGTCTCTACCAGCCGCTTGATCTTGGCATCGCGCGCTGCCGCATGATGGTGGCGGTGCCTGAGGGATTTGATTACGAGCGTGCGGTGCAACAGGGCGCGCGCCTGCGCGTGGCAACCAAGTACATCCAGACTGCACGCGAGCATTTTGCCGCCAAGGGCGTGCACGTCGACCTGATCAAGCTCTACGGCTCCATGGAACTCGCACCGCTGGTTGGATTGGCGGACGCCATCGTCGACCTGGTTTCCTCGGGTGACACGCTGCGTGCCAACAAACTGCGCGCAGTCGAGGAAATAGCGCCCATCAGTTCGCGCCTGATCGTCAACCAGGTCGCCTTGAAGCTCAAGCGTGATGCGCTGCAACCGCTCATAGACAGCATCACCACGGCGGTGAATCGTGGCTGACCCGAAGCTTGAGATGCGCCGCCTGTCGAGTGCCGATGCCGGTTTTGACGCGGAGCTCAGGGCGCTGACCGCCTTCGATGCCTCGCTCGATGCTGCCATCGAGAGCGCCGCAGCGTCGATCCTCGCCGACGTAAAGGTGCGCGGCGACGCCGCCGTGCTCGAATACACCGCGAAATTCGATCGCCTGAAGGCCGCGTCCATGGCCGATCTCCAGCTGGGTGCAAAGGATTTGCAGGCAAGCCTTGCGCGCATCGGCAAGCCGCAGCGAGAAGCCCTCGAGCAGGCCGCGGCGCGCGTGCGCAGCTATCACGAACGCCAGGTCGCGCAATCCTGGGACTACACCGAAACTGACGGCACCGTGCTTGGCCAGCGTGTCAGCGCACTAGATCGCGCCGGCCTTTACGTGCCCGGCGGCCTCGCCGCGTATCCGTCCTCGGTGTTGATGAACGCCATTCCTGCCAAGGTGGCCGGGGTCGCTGAACTGGTGATGGTGGTGCCCACTCCGGACGGGCAGAAGAACGACCTCGTCCTTGCCGCCGCCGCCATTGCCGGCATCCACCACGTGTTTACCATCGGCGGTGCGCAGGCCATCGGGGCGCTCGCCTACGGCACGCAGAGCATCGCGCAGGTCGACAAGATCGTCGGTCCGGGCAACGCCTATGTCGCCGCAGCCAAGCGCCGTGTCTTCGGCACCGTCGGCATCGACATGGTCGCAGGCCCGTCCGAGATACTGGTGATTTGTGACGGCAAAACCGATCCTGACTGGATCGCCATGGATTTGTTTTCGCAGGCCGAGCACGACGAGGCAGCGCAGGCCATCCTGCTGTGCCCGGATGCCGCGTTCATCGAGCGCGTGGCGTCGAGTATAGACAAACTGCTGCCGACCATGCCGCGAAAGGCGGTGATCGCCGCCTCGCTGTCGCGCCGCGGCGCGCTGATCCTCACGCGCGACCTCGACGAAGCCTGCGCTGTGGCCAACCGCATTGCGCCCGAGCATCTTGAACTGTCGGTCGAACACCCCGGCGAGTGGGCGAAAAAAATTCGCCATGCCGGTGCAATTTTCATGGGGCGACACAGTTCCGAGGCGCTTGGCGACTATTGCGCCGGCCCAAACCACGTGCTGCCCACCGCCCGCACCGCGCGCTTTTCGTCGCCGCTGGGCGTGTATGACTTCCAGAAACGCAGCAGCCTGATTCACGTCTCGGCCGAAGGGGCGCAAACACTGGGCCGCATTGCCGACGTGCTTGCCACGGGCGAGGGCCTCCCGGCCCACGCCCAGTCGGCGCGCTACCGGGTGGGTCCGTGAGCACGGCCGCGCAAATCGCGCAGCAATTGGTGCGCGAGGAAATCCGCGCGCTGTCGGCGTATCACGTGGCCGGCGCCTCGGGCATGGTTAAGCTCGATGCCATGGAAAACCCCTACCGGTTGCCCGACGCAATACGCGCCGAGATCGGCCGCGCCGTGGCTGATGCGCTGATCAACCGCTATCCGGACCCGTCCGCGCCCGAACTTGCGGCGGCGCTTCGCCGCGGCTTTGACATTCCCGCGGGAGCCGGCCTGCTCATCGGCAACGGTTCGGACGAAATCATCACCATCGTCACACAGACGCTGGCCAAACCCGGTGCGGTGATGCTCGCGCCCGATCCCTCGTTCGCCATGTTCCGCATGAATGCGGTGTTCTCGCACATGCGCTTTGTCGCTGTGCCGCTCAACGCCGATTTTTCGCTCGATCTCGCGCGCTCTCTCGCCGCCATGGAAGAGCACAAGCCCGCGCTGGTTTTCCTTGCCTACCCGAACAACCCGACCGGCAACCTCTATGCCGAGGCCGACGTTGAGCGCATCCTGCGCGCCGCACCCGGCATCGTTGTGGTTGACGAGGCCTACTTCGCTTTTGCGGGCAAGAGTTTCATGCCACGCCTGGCCGAATTTCCCAACCTTGTCGTCATGCGCACGGTGTCAAAAATCGGCATGGCTGGGTTGCGCCTGGGGTATGCGGCCGCTGCGCCTGAGCTAATGGCCGAATTCAACAAGGTGCGCCCGCCCTACAACGTTGGTGTGGCAACCCAACTTATCGCCACGGCGCTATTGGGTCATATGGACTTGCTTAACGACCAGGCGGCAAAAATCCGCGCCGAGCGGGCCGTGCTGGCCGAGGGGCTGGCAAAACTGCCCGGCGTGCAGCAATACCCGAGCGCGGCGAACTTCATCCTCGCGCGTTTCCCCGATGCTCAGGCGTCATTCGAAGCGCTCAAGTCAAGCGGCGTCCTCGTCAAGAATTTCCACGGCTCGCATCCGATGCTGGCCAACTGCCTGCGCCTTACCGTCGGCACTCCGGAGGAAAACGCCCTCATGCTCAAGGGGCTGGCCCAAGGTCAAGGGCCCAGGCCGGGCCCGGACCAAGCATCCGGATGAGCATCGTCTGTAATTAAGGTAATCTTTGAACATGCGTACCGCCAGTGTCACCCGCAATACCCTCGAGACCCAGATAAGCGTCAGCGTAAATCTGGACGGCTCCGGCACGTCCAAGCTCGCAACCGGCGTGCCCTTTCTCGACCACATGATCGACCAGATCGCGCGCCACGGCATGATCGACCTCGATATCAGCGCCAAGGGTGACCTGCACATCGATGCGCACCACACGGTCGAGGATATCGGCATCACCTTGGGTCAGGCCGTCGCCAAGGCGCTGGGCGACAAAAAGGGCGTGCGCCGTTACGGCCATGCCTATGTCCCGCTTGACGAGGCCTTGTCGCGCGTCGTGATCGACTTGTCCGGCCGGCCCGGGCTGGAGTTCCATGTGCCCTTCACCCGACCGCTGATCGGCGAATTCGATGTCGATCTTGCGCACGAATTTTTCCAGGGTTTCGTCAATCACGCCCTGGCAACGCTGCACGTCGACAACCTGCGCGGTGCCAACGCCCACCACCAGTGCGAAACGGTGTTCAAGGCCTTTGGCCGTGCGCTGCGCATGGCGGTCGAGGCCGACCCGCGTGCCGCCGGCACCGTACCCTCAACCAAGGGCAGCCTTTAGAACTCGGGCAGGGGTTTGAACCGCTTTGATGTAGCCAGATAAACACATAACCATCCGGAAAGCCGCGCCGGGCGAGGCTTTCCGGACGGTGCCTGCAAAAAATCCCATCATGCCATTCTTATCCTTTTTATGATTTCCCGTCCATGAGCATTGCCGTCATCGATTACGGAATGGGCAATCTGCGCTCGGTCTCCAAGGCGCTGGAGCACGTCGCGCCAGGCGCCACGGTACTCGTCACCTCGGACCCCAAAGTGGTCGCGGCGGCCGACCGCGTGGTGTTCCCCGGGCAGGGTGCTATGCCCGATTGCATGCGCGAACTCGATGCCCGCGGCCTGCGCCCGGTGGTGCTTGAGGCAACGCGCAGTAAGCCTTTTCTTGGCCTGTGTATCGGCCTGCAGATGCTGTTCGAATCAAGCGAGGAGGGCGACACCCGGGGCCTCGCCGTGTTTCCGGGAAAGGTCAGGCGCTTTCCGGCCGAGACCATGCGCAGCGCCCCCGGTGGGCCTCTCAAGGTGCCGCATATGGGCTGGAACGAGGTGGCGACCAACGGTCACGCGCTCTGGGCCGGAATCGCGTCCGGAACGCGCTTTTATTACGTCCACAGCTACTACGCCGACACCGCCGAACCCGCGCTGGCGGCCGGAACGACAACCTACGCTTTTCCCTTTACCTGCGCAGCGGCACGGGATAATATTTTCGCCGTGCAATTCCATCCGGAAAAAAGCCAGGCTGCCGGGCTCCGTTTGCTGGCCAACTTTGCAAACTGGAAGCCCTGATCCCCCTCCCTTCCTGCGAACCGATGACACGTCGCGCAGGTCCCATGCACACCCTTATCGCCAAACAACCATGCTGATCATTCCCGCCATCGACATCAAAGACGGACACTGCGTTCGCCTCAAGCAGGGCGACATGAACCAGTCGACGGTGTTCTCCGAAGACCCGGCGGCCATGGCAAAGCACTGGCTCGCCCAGGGCGCACGGCGCCTGCATCTTGTCGATCTCAACGGCGCCGTGGCGGGCAAGCCCAAGAATGAAGCGGTGATCAAGTCCATCCTGCAGGCGGTGGGCGATGAGTTGCCGGTGCAGCTTGGCGGCGGTATCCGCGACCTCGACACCATTGAGCGCTACATCGACGCCGGTGTCTCCTACATCATCATCGGTACCGCGGCGGTAAAAAACCCCGGTTTCCTGCGCGACGCATGCACCGCATTCGGCGGCCACATCATCGTCGGCCTGGATGCCAAGGACGGCAAGGTTGCGGTCGAAGGCTGGTCGAAAATGACCGGGCACGATGTCGTTGACCTCGCGCGCAAGTTCCAGGACTACGGCGTCGAGGCGGTGATCTACACCGACATCGGCCGCGACGGCATGCTCTCCGGGGTCAACGTCGAGGCCACCGTGCGTTTGGCGCGCGAACTGACTGTGCCGGTCATTGCCTCCGGCGGGCTCACCAGCCTCACCGACCTCAAGGAACTGTGCAAGATCGAGCCCGAGGGCGTCAGCGGCGTCATCACCGGCCGCGCCATTTACGAGGGCACGCTGGATTTCAAGAAGGCGCAGGAAGCGGCCGACAAGATCGCCGCAGCCTGACCGGCGCCCTCCGGCCCCGGCCGGAGTTTCCAGGCTCTGTTTCCCCACTATCAACGAACAACGAACGCGGTTTTGCGATGTCATTAGCCAAGCGCATCATTCCCTGTCTCGACGTCACCAATGGCCGCGTGGTCAAGGGTGTGAATTTCGTCGAATTGCGCGATGCCGGCGACCCGGTTGAGATCGCCCGCCGCTACGACGAGCAGGGCGCCGATGAGCTGACCTTTCTCGACATTACCGCAACGTCCGAGGGCCGCGACCTCATCCTGCACATTATCGAGGCGGTGGCCTCGCAGGTGTTCATTCCCCTCACCGTCGGCGGCGGGGTGCGCGAGGTTGCCGACGTGCAGCGCCTGCTCAACGCCGGCGCCGACAAGGTGTCGATCAATTCCTCGGCCGTGGCGAGGCCGGAGCTGGTTGCCGAAGCAAGCGGACGCTACGGCTCGCAGTGCATTGTCGTTGCCATCGATGCAAAGAAAAAAGCCGAGGGCGCCGGCTGGGAGGTCTATACCCACGGCGGGCGCAAGCCCACCGGCCTTGATGTGGTCGAATGGGCGCGCAAGATGCAGCAACTGGGCGCCGGAGAACTCCTGCTCACCAGTATGGATCGCGACGGCACCAAGGCCGGCTTCGACCTTGCTTTGACGCGTGCCGTGGCCGAGGCGGTGGACGTGCCGGTGATCGCCTCGGGCGGGGTCGGCAAAATGGAAGACTTCGCCACCGGTATCCTCGAGGGCAAGGCCGACGCCGTGCTCGCCGCGAGCGTGTTCCACTACGGCGAGCTGAGTGTGCGCCAGGTCAAGCAATACATGGCAACGCGCGGCATAGAGGTGCGCTTATGAGTGAAGCGACGCAAGTAACGGACTGGTTGTCGAAGGTGCGCTGGGATGTAAACGGCCTCGTGCCGGT
>CAITSH010000183.1 GCA_903895005.1 uncultured Pseudomonadota bacterium | reverse complement strand
TTTATCGTGGGGCGAGTTTAGGGACCGGCCCGAGGATGCGAGCATCGCAGGGCAGCCCCCGCGTGCTGCATCTGGTTCAACACGCCGGCCTCACCCGGGGGCCGTCACCTCCGGGTCGCCTTTTCTTGGTTACTTCCGACCGAAGGAAGTCCCCGGAGGGGATTGGCGAAGCAAAAGAAGTAACCCGCCCGCCGGGGCGGGACCCGGCATCGTCGCATTGCGCTGCATTCACCCTCCCTTGCAGGGCGCACTCCGGCCTGTAGGCCGGAGTCGCTCAACGGGCGCCGAGCATGCTCGGCGAAACCCCCGTCTCGCCCCCAGCCCTCTCCCGTCAAGGGAGAGGGAGCCCCCCGGCGACTGCATCGCCAAAGTCATCGTCTGACAACAAGCCCTACCGGCCTGTAGTCATGCCAACGCCCTCAGTCATCAAACAGCGTCAAATCATATTGCCCTGCCGCCTCGGCGACGCCATGGCCGTTTGCCGCCTCACCCGGTTTGCTCAACGCCCCGACGCGCACGCCAAGCAACCGGATGCGCCGTTCCAGCGGTACGCGCTTGAGGCACTCACCGGCGGCGCGGCGTATCACGGTGGCATCCTGGGTGGCGATATCGATGGTGCGGTCGCGTGTCACCGTCTTGAAATCGTCGTAGCGGATTTTCAGGCCTATGGTCTTGCCCGCATAACCCTTGCGCACAAGGTCGCCGGCGACGCGCACGCACAAGTCGGTGAAGATGCGCGATAGCTGCGCCTTGTCGCGCACGGCGTGCAAGTCATTCTCGAAGGTCGTTTCACGACTGATCGACTTGGGCTCGCTGAAGGTCACCACCGCACGCTCGTCACGGCCGTGGGCCGCCTCGTGCAGCCATGCCCCGTAGCTGTTGCCAAAGTGCCGGACCAGCAGGGCCGGATCGGCGCGCGCAAGATCTCCGATGGTCGATATCTCGAGGTCGGCGAGTTTGGCACTTGCCTTGGGACCGATGCCGTTGATTTTTTTCGCCGCCAGCGGCCAGATGCGTGTCATCAGGTCGCCATCGGCAAGAATCGTGATGCCCGCGGGCTTGTCGAGTTCCGAGGCGATCTTGGACAGCAGCTTGTTGCGCGTCACGCCCAGAGAGCACGACAGGCCGGTCGCCTCGCGCACCGCGCGCTGCAGCCGCGATGCGACCTTGCGTGCCGTCATCCAGGGATCGGCGTGCACATCACCCGCCGCTTCGGCCGTCACGATGCCGGTGAGGTCAATGTAAATCTCGTCGATGCCGCGATCCTCGACCAGCGGTGCGATGGCGCGCACCGCGTCCTTGAACAGTCGCGAGTAGCGCCTGTATTCATCAAAATCGGCCGGCAGCAGCAAGGCATCGGGGGCGAGCGCGGCGGCCTTCATCAGGCCGATGCCCGAATGCACGCCGAGCGCACGCGCCTCGTAGGTGCAGGTGGTCGCAACGCCGCGACCGGTGTAATTGCGCAGTGTGGGGATTAGCGCATCCGCGGACTGGTCTGCGGCGTTGCGCCGCCGCCCGCCGATGACGACAGCCCGGCCGCGCAGCTGCGGATAACGCAGCAACTCCACCGACGCATAAAACGCGTCCATGTCGAGATGCGCGATAAACCGGCCCGGGTTCACGTGATGTTCACGTCATGGTCACGCTCAAGTGACACAGCGGGCAACACCGGCCGAAAACCCTTGCCTGGCGCGGCTTTCCAGCCATTGCCTCGCGGCGTGATGCGGCGCAACGGCATCAGAAAAACGCCAGGGTACGCACCTCTATGCTCTGGCGCGGCGGCGCATCGGCGGGCGTGGCCGGATCGATGAACGAAGTGTGCGGGGTGAAGCGCGCCCGCCCGGCGTCGGAGTCGAACACCTTGAACACCAGCGCCTCATCGCGTTGCATGTGCGCAAAGTAATACCACCGGTGTTCCGGGTTATGGCGAAGGCGGTAGGTCTGGCCTATGCGGTGCGGATAGCGGCGCTCGGAAATGATCAGGTCCTCGAAGGGGACACTGCGCGCATCGGCCACCGCGAGGGGATTGGCGACGATGGGCCTGTCGATGGCACGCCACACCTGGATGATGGCAAAGCGCCGCTGCAACAGGGCTTGCGCCTCATCGGGAAGAAATTCACGCAGGCGCTGCGGCCCCGACCATTCGGTATAGTCGTTATGCGCAGCCAGCACCGGCTCGCGCAGCAGCTTCGCTTCGCGTTCACCCTCGTCGCCCGAGCGCAGCGTGTGATCGAACACCTCGACGCGGCGCGCACCGGACACCGCCTTCACCAGCGCGATCATTTCGGGGTAATAGACCGATTTGAGCGTATCCGCATCGAAAAAATCACGCATGGCCGTTGCCTGCTGCGCGAGGCAAAAGCCCGCACCATCGAGCGAAAGCTGGGACGCCAGCGGCCGCGCATCGCGGATCGGCATCGGCATGGGTTCGTAGGTGCCGCTGCTGCGCCTGTGGATGTTGCCCGGGCCGAATGTCTCGTTGACGAGCTTCTCGCCGGTATCGACGGCGTAGGTGATACCGGCGCTCACCGCGGCGCCGGCCTGCTGCGCCATCACCCAGGCTGCGTTTTCGGTCTGCATTTGCGCTCCCCGCGGGCTCAGGGCCGGTCCAGGTGTTGCGGCAGGTCGTCGTGGATATCGTCCCACTCGGCCTTGGAGCCGACATAAATATGAAACGCCGGCTTGACGCTGATCGGGGTATCCAGCGAGCCGATGCGAAGCCGCATCACCTCGGGCATGGAGATGCGCTGGCTGTAGATCGGCGAGCCGCAATTACGGCAAAAATACCGCGCCAGGTCCGGCGTGGACATGAATTTGCCCAGGGTGTCCCTGCCGGTCAGCAGGTTAAACGATGCGGCGGGAATCGGCGCATTGGTTCCATATGCCGTGCCGCTCGCCTTGCGGCACTTTTTGCAATGGCACTGGATGACGGTGTCGATATCGCCCTCAACTTCATAGCTGATGCCGCCGCACAGACAACTTCCCTTGAGCATGACTCCCCCTATGGCCTGATACGTTTGACTGCGTCTGACTACCTTGCCGGCCCGGACAGCGTCCCGGCCTAGTGACTGCCGCCGGACTTGACGCCCGCGGACTCGAGCAAAACCTTGATCTTGGGTTCGGGCTTCCAGTAATTGGGGCCCTTGAGGAATTTGCCGTTGCTGTCGTAAATGGGCTTGCCATCGGCCCCCAGCTTGCTCTCGTTGCTGTCCATGATCACATCGAGCACCTGCTCGAGCGGCAGGCCGTACTTGAGCGCCTCGGAGCGGCAATAGACCATCACGTCTCCGAGCAGGTCTGCGAGCGCCACCAGCACCTCGGCCGGGGCCGCGCCTTTTTCGACCATGGCGGAAATATCGTCGATCTCATGAACCTCGTCGAGCAGGGTCGCCTTGAACTTCACCAGGCGCTCGGCCACGTTGTCGGGCAGCGTCGGCTGGGCGCTGGCGGGCAGCTTGTACATGTCGTTCATCAGTGCAATGCGTTCGGCAAAAGGCTTGGTCATGGTCGGTTTCAGCTTTGGTGTGTGCAAAAGAAAATGGGGCTTGCGCCCCATTATCCCAGTTCTGCCGCCTGCAGGCGCTAGTCGAAGCTGACGATCTCGACCCAGTTGGCGCCCTTGCCCACGGGCGCCTTGCCGGTGAGCTTGAGCGCGCCGCTGGCCTGGTCTATGGCATAGACCGACACCGTTTCGGATTTCTCCCCGCTGACCACCATGAAGCGCCCGGAGGCGTCGATGGCAAAGCCGCGCGGCTGTTTTTCGGTCGTCGTACTGCCGATGAAATCCAGCCTACCGCTGCCGGCATCGACCTTGAACGCGCCGATGCTGTTGCTGGTGCGCTCGGAAATGTAAAGAAACTTTCCGTCGGGCGTCATGTGTATGTCCGCGGCCCAGATGTCGTTGTCGGTGTTGCGCACCGGGGCCCCTGGAACCCCGACCGCACCGCGGGGCGCGCCCGGAACCAGTTTCGTACCCGCCGGCATTCCGGACACCGCGGCGATTTCCCGCAGCACGCCGGTGTTGGCGTCGATGGCGAAAGTCGTCACCGTCGCCATGAGCTCGCTGAGCAGGTAAAGAAACTTGTTGTCGTTCGAAATGACAAAGTGCCGCGGCCCGGTCATCGGCTTCATCAGCGCGACGGCCGGCGTGTTGGAGATCAGCCGCCCCGAGCCAGCGTCAAACCCGAACTGGAAAATCTGGTCGTTGCCGAGGCTCGGCACATAGGCGAAGCGGTTGCTTTTGTCGACGCGGATCGCGTGGGCGTTACGCCCCACCGGCACCACCTGCACCGGCTCGGCCGCGACTTTGCCGTCAATGCTCACGGCATTGACGCTGACCAGGTTGCCGCCATAGGAGGCACCGAGCAGGAAGCGTCCGGTCTTGTCGAGCGAGATATACGGAAAGCTCTCGGCCAGCGGCGAGGTGGCAAAGGGCGTCAGCGCACCCGTGGCCGGGTTGATCGTGTAGGAGAAAACCGAAAACGGCTTGCTGCGCGAAGCGGCGTAGAGCACACGCTTGTCCGGACTCACCGCCATGGGCATGACCACGCTCGCCGCCTTGGTGCGCGCACCGGGCGCGAGCGTGCCGTCGGCGCGCAGTGTGTAACTGCTGATGTCGCCGTCCTCGGCGTTCGAAACATAGACATAGGTTGCCGCATGCGCCGGCGTGCCGCCGACGGTTGATGCCGCTGCAATTGCCGCCACGGTGATTCCCTTCCTCAATGTTGTAAACGTCGCCATGCCGCCCTCCTCGTTAGTGTTTCTTTTGTCGGATCCACCGGAGCCATGTGCGTGCCGGACTGCGTCAAGCCGCCAGGCGTGGCCCGCCCCCGCCTCCCGAATTTATTGACCGCTTGTGGTTTTCCGGCTTGCAGGGGCTTCGAGGATAGCCTTTAGCGGGGAGGACATGTCAATAACCAGTTGCGTCCGCGCCAATGCTGCAACGGCGGCGGCTCGGCATGCAGATCGGCGCCCAATCCATTATGCTTTCCGGCCCGCAACACCCGAATTCCACCCAGCACGGATCAGCCATGGACGAACAACTGGAAACCATCTCACAGGTACAAACCGCCGCGATCGACCTCGCCTTCAAGTTCGGCCCGAAACTCCTGGTGGCCGTCGCCATCATGACCCTGGGCGTGATTGCCAGCGGCTGGGCCGCACGCACGGCCGAGCGCATGTACGAAAAGCTGCACCTGGAAATCGCCGTCCGGCGCCTCCTGGACCGCTTGGTGCGACTGGTCGTGATCGGGCTGTTTGCGATCATGGCGCTGCAAAACCTCGGCGTCGAATTGCTGCCGCTGCTCGCGGGCCTGGGCGTCGCCGGTGCCGGGGTCGCGCTTGCGATGCAGGGCGTGCTGGGCAATATCGTCGCCGGCCTCACCATCATTTTCACCAAGCCATTCAAGGTCGGCGAATACATTTCCATCGTCGGCGAGGAGGGGCAGGTCGAGGACATCAGCACCTTCACCACCACGCTCAGCCACGCCGACAAATCGCGCGTGGTCATACCCAACCGCAAGATCGTCGGCGAGATCCTGCATAACTACGGCAGCATCCGCCAGTTGCAGTTTTCGGTCGGTGTGGCCTATGACACCGACCTTTCCGCGGCGCTGGCCGCCGTCGAGGGCGTGCTGCGCGCCAATGCGCGCGTGCGCGCCGAACCGGCACCGGTGGTCCAGGTGGGCAAGCTCGCCGATTCGAGCATAGGCATCAGCGCGACACCCTGGGTCGACCTGGCCGACTACGGTCCGGCCTCGGGCGAAATCAACAAGGCCATCGTCGAGGCCTTGCAGGCGCGCAACATCGTCATCCCGGTGCCGCAGTACGAGGTGCGCGTACTCGGCGCGGGGCCTACGCTCGCGCAAACGGCCTAGACAGGCGGCGCGACCGGTTCGACGGCGGGGCTCAGCGCCTTCTGACCGCCTCAACGATCCAGATTGCGCCACCCAGCGCGACATGGCCGCCTTGTTCATGAGCGGCTAGCGCGGCCCCGAGCCGTTGCGACGCAGCGGCCTTGGTATCCGGACCGGCCCCGGCAAGCGCGGCGGCCGTCGGTCCGATCTGCATGGCAAAACGCACCGCAGCGTCCAAGCCCCCCACGGTGGCAAAACAGACCGGAAAGGCAAAGGGCTGGATGCTCACCCCTGAAAACCCCGAGCGCTCCACAATGTCGTTCACGCGCTGCCGGTCAGAGAATGCAAAAGGGCCCGCGGCGCCGGGCAGGTCCGGTTCGCCTGCCCGGAGCAGTTCGCGAATCGCACCAAGCGGCTTGCTGACCCACTGATTTTCCGTCGCAGCGCGCCAGCACGTGAACAACAGGCGACCGCCGGGGCGCACATTGGCCGCAATGTTGGCAAAGGCGGCATCCGGATCGACAAAAAACATCAGGCCGAATTGCGATACCGCGAGGTCAAACGGCGCATCCGCGCGCCACTCGGCGGCATCGGCCTGCACCAGTGCCGCCCTGCCCCGGGTGCGCCGGGCCGCGACGGCAAGCATTGGCGTCGACACATCGATGCCGGTGACCGTGGCACCGCCCTCAAGCCAGGCGAGACAGGTCTCGCCGTTGCCGCATCCGATATCAAGCACACGGAGGCCGGACACCGGTCCCGCTCGCCGCTTCAGTTCCGCCGTTGCCGGCGCAACCCAGGCATCAAGGGGCACCTGCATTTCGGCCCACTTCGCACCCACGCGACCGTTCCAGATGTCAATCTGCGGCTTGTTGACAGCGCTCACGCACCCCCTCCACCCGCTTTTGCCACAAGACGTTGCGACGTATCAACGCTTGCCTCCGCCGTCACAGCGAAATCGTGATCTTGCCTATGTGCCCGGCGCGCTCGAGCTTGTGAAAGGCCTCGGCCGTTTGCACCATGGGGTAGGTCGAGTCGATCACAGGATGGATCTTGTGCATGGCCATGGCGCGCATCATCGATTCAAAGCGCTCGCGCGAGCCCACCGCGATGCCCTGCACGCGGACCATGGGCCCGAGGAGCTGGCGTACGTTGATGGTGGCCTCGGGGCCGGCGACAAAGCCGATCACGCCGACAAAACCGCCGAAAGCCGTGGCAGTCAGGGATTTACCCAGCGTATTGCCCACCGTCTCTACGACGATGTCAACGCCCAGACCGCCGGTCGCGGCGCGCACCGCCACTTCCCAGTCCGGCGTCGTGCGGTAATTGACCACCGCCTCGGCGCCCATTTCCTTCAGGCGCGCCACCTTGGCATCGCTTGATGTCAGCGCAATAACCCGCGCGCCAAAGCAGCGTGCGAACTGCAGCGCGAACAAGGCAACGCCCCCCGTGCCCATGACCAGCACCGTGCTGCCGGCCTTGATGCCCCCTTCGATGAGTGTGGTCCACGCGGTCAGCGCGGCAATGGGCAGCGTGGCGGCCTCGATGTCGGAGAGATACTCGGGCGCAGCCACGGCGTCATCGGCCGGTACGCAAAGATACTCTTGCAGCACGCCGGGCAGCGGGCCGCCCAGCGTGCGTTTTGTGCGCATTTCAACCGTCGGCATGCCGGCGTACCAACCCTGCGTGTAGAGCGGGATGACGCGCTGCCCCACGGCAAAGCGCGTCACGCCCTCTCCGGCCTGCTCCACCACGCCGCAACCATCGGACAGCGGCACGTAGGGCAATGGCAACGCGGGCATGTACTTGCCCGAGAGCACGGCAAGGTCGCGGTAATTGAGGCTCGCCGCGCGCATGCGAACAAGAATTTCGTTGCGTCCGGGCGCCGGCTTCGGGCGTTCGGTCAATTTCAGCGCATCAATTGAAAAGGACGGGGCTTCTATGGTTTTCATGGTTGGTTCCGGAGCTGGGTGTGGCAGATAAGTGGCTGGAAAGCCGCGCCAGGCGCGGTTTTCCAGGATGCAATGGTTCTATTCAGTGCAGCATTGACGCCGCTCAGGCCGGAACCTTGATCCAACCTGCGGCGCCGCGCCACACGCAAGCGCTGACGCGTCCCCGGGCCTCTGAAGAGGCGGCAGCCGGGCTTGCGCAGTGCGCGGGCCTATTTCTTCTTCGCGATGCCTTCCGCCGAGCACGGGTTTTCCGCCGAACAGCTGTCACCGATCACACCGATGGCCTGGATTTCGATCTCGATGCCAGGACGCGCGAAGTTGGTCACCGTGATCAGTGCGCTGCCCGGGTAGTTGCCGTTCTGGAAGAAATCCTTTCGCATTTCAACGAAGCGGTCGCCATAGCGCGACTCCTTGATGAACACCGTCATGGTCACGACATTGGCGAGACTGCCGCCGGCACGCTTGAGCACCTGGTCGATCTGCGACACCACCTGCCGGGTCTGCGCCTCGAAGTTGTTGGAAATGTCCTTGCCATCGTTGTCACGCGTGGCGGTCATGCCGGCCACCCAGACGGTCTTGCCGCCCTGCGTAATCACGCCGGGCGAAAACGCGCGCGAGAGTTGGAAGGGCGTTTTTTCCATGTACTCGGCGGCCGAAGCGGCGAGCGGCATGGCGATTGTGGCGATTGTGGCGGCGAACAATCTGGCGAAAAGCGGGGACGGCGGGAACTTAAGGATCACGGCATTCTCCTGACGGGATTGAATCGAACAAGGCTGACTGGCTCTGCCCACGCTAACCCAAAGCAGCGCCCAAGGCAATCGGCGGCGCATCCTGCTTCACCCTGCACAACCGGCTGCAAACCCAAGCCAGGCGCGGCTTTGCAGACGCGCCCCTCACACGGGCAAGTCGCGCACGCGGTACAACGCGACCGGGTTATCCCAGAATACGCGTGCGGCCAGCGACGGGCCCAGCACACGTTCGACAAGGTCAATGTCCGCGGCTGCGAACGGCCGCTCGGCGCGCGTCGAGGGGATATCGGTACCGAAAACCAGCGCATCGGGACTTTTTGCCGCGATGCGCTCAAGCGTCCTCGACACGTCCAGCTTCACGCGACCGAATCCGGTGGCCTTGACCTTTGCACCGGCAGCTACAAGATCAAGCAGTACCGGCAGGCCCGCCGCAGTCATGCCCAGGTGATCAATAACGATTTGCGGCAGCTTGGCGAGCTTGTCCACGTGCGGAGCGAGTGCCGCCGCATCGGCATAGATTTCCGCATGCCAACCGCCGGCGGCGTGGGCGCGCCGCGCCAGTGATATCAGTTCATCGACGCTGTCGATGCGGCCGCGGAACATGTTGAAGCGCAGCGCACGCACGCCGATGGCGGCAAGGCCGGCAATCTCGGCGTCCGGGACGGTATTGGGGACCTGCGTGACCCCCACCCAGCCGCGGCCCAGCCTGGGCAGCAGCGCCCTGAGATAGCTCTGGTCAAACCCCTGGAAGGAACCCGAGACCACGGCGCCGGCGCGCACACCCAGTGGCTGCGCCTGTGCGAGGTATTGCTCCAACGGAAAATGCGGCGGCGTGTAACCCTGGTTGGCGATCACCGGAAAAGCGTGGTCGATGATATGGCAGTGGCTGTCGAACATGCGACGCGCCCCTGAACGCGCTTGTGATGCGCAGCCAAGCATGGAAGCTGCTGCGAGGGCCGCGGAACCGGCCAGCAGCCGGCGGCGTGTGAGGTTCAAGGTGTTCTCCGGTCAATCGAGCGGGGTCAGCCCGACAATGGATGCGCCATGGTTGCTGCCGGTCCAAAAGGTGACCGGCTTTTTCCGATCGTCAACGAATACCCGGCGCACATTGGTCTGGCGGGGCAAAAGGTATTCGATCGACTCCCCGGTTTTCGGGTCAAGTCGCAGGATACGGTCGCTGGTCATGGAACCGCTCCACAGTGTCTCGTTGCGGTCCAGGTACAGATCATAGGGATAGGTATGGGGCGTGGGCGCCGGCCACTCGGTGATGTCCTCGCGTTTGGGATCGAACATCGCCAGCTTGTTCGCGGCGTATTCGGCAAACCAGACGCGTCCCTTGGCGTCCATCATCGTGCGGCGCGGGCGCGAGCGTGGTGTCGGTGTCGGATACAGCGTGACCTTGAGCGTCTTTGCATCGACCCTGCCCAGGGCCTCGCCGCCAAAATCCATGAAGTACAGGTTGTTCGCCTTGTCAGCGACAAGGCCATAGGGAAAATGACTGCGCGGCGAAGCCTTGAACGGCTCGATCGACTGGTACTTCCCGGTTTTCAGGTCAAGGCGCAGAATCGTGCGCTTGTCCACGTCAGTGGTCCATACCTTGCCATCCACGTGCGAACGGCCGGGCATCACCATGGCCTGTCCGGTGGCATCACCGTTCAATTCCTGCGGCAATGCAAAGTGGCGGAAAGTTTTTGCCTTCATGTCGAACTTGATGAGGCCCGTCTGGAACATGGTCGACAGCCACAAATCGCCGTTGCGGTCGGGCTCGACCGATAGCGCCCCCTGAGGCCAGCCCGGCTTGATGTCCGCGTAAGCGAACTCGCTGTGCGCGCCGGTGCGCGGATCAAGACGGCCGAGAAAATTCTCGGTGAAGTTCGAATACCAAAGCGCACCGTCACGACCGAGAATGACGTCATGCGGCGCGATGGTTTTTCGCGGCAGATCGTATTCGGTGATCAAAACACGCGTGGCGCGGCCAGTCGGGCGTGGCAGGGTCTTTAATGCGTACGACCAGGCCCCCGAGGAAAGATTGATGCTGGCAAGATGGTCGGCCAGTTTGCGCATGCCGTTTTCATCAAAGCCACGATCAACGATGCGCGTCTGCACCCGCGCCATGGTGCTGTTGTTCGAATAACGCACCATGCGCTTGAGAATGGGCAGCAACTGCTCGGCGTTTTGCGTCGAACGCGCGATGCGCTCAAAGGTGTGGCAACTGAGGCATTCGATCAGCGGGCGCTTTTGTTCGGGTGTACCCGGGGTGCTGATGAACCACTCGGTGTTGGTCAGCTGTGCGGCAAGGTCCGTCGCCTTGCGCAGCTTCAGGTCGGGCAGCTTGGCGCCCGCACCCGCCTCGATCTCGGCGCTGCCCTCCAGTTCATAGCCGACGGCGCGAATCGCAATCTGGTGGCGCCCCGGGCGCAGCCCGCCCTCTGGAAAGCGGTACACGCCGTCCTTGTCGCTCACAACGGTGACGGTGATGCCACCCACGGTCGCGTGCGCGCTGACCAGCACGCCCTCCATCAGGCCCTCTTCCTGTGAAGACACACGGCCGCCCCCTCGCGCGTCCGGCGCAACCTGCGCGCGTGCGCTTCCGGTGCCGCCGGCACTGAAAACAAGGATCAAAAAGGCGATGAGGCAGGCCGCGGTGAAAGACCGCGGCAACACGGGCATGACCACTGGCTAACCCTTGTCCATCCTGCACTCTATTTCGGTGGGCTTTTTCGGATCGGGCTTGGCAACCGGGCGCTTCATCACCCGCGTCTGCTTGAAGCCTTCCTTGGAACACGCGACAGTCACGTTCTTGGGGTCGAACTGCATATTCAAACGCTCAAACTTGTACATGCCGTTGGCGGCCGAGCGCGTCGCCATTTCCGCGCCGCCCTTGATGCTCATCGTAACCTTCGCACCGGGGATGGGGGCGCCACGGCCATCCTTGATGAAACCAAACACCGACGGCCCCTCATCGTGGTCGTCGCCGTCGGCCATGTCCCCCCCCGCCAGCGCCAGCGGCGCACAAAGCATCAGGACCAGCTGGATTGCACCGGCAAAACGCATCGCGCGAAAAATTGTCATGGCCATCCTGCTCAGCGCAAAAAGAAATTGCGCAAAAGGTAACTGAAAAAAAGTATCACTGCCAGCGGCACAACCCAGGACAGTGCCGGCGGGAAGCGGCGCGCAACCGCCTGCGGCAGCAACAGGCCAAGACCGCCGGCGAGCGTTGCCGCGATCGTCGCGGTGGCCATCCATCCGAACCAATACATGGCCGGCCCCTCGCCCGCCTTTTCCACGCCCCAGCCGGCCGCACCGGTGGCCGGGTGATAGGTGAACAAGGCGTAGTTCTTCTCGACACTGAGCAGATACACCGCGGCAAACACCACGGCAAAAATAATTCCGGCGGCGTGGCGC
Organism: uncultured Pseudomonadota bacterium; assembly: GCA_903895005.1. The sequence goes on along the minus strand of CAITSH010000183.1, from coordinate 17,266 downwards.
GCATTCATGATCCGAACCCCCTGATGTTATTAAGTACGTGCCCGACCAGGAAACCCCACCATACGATGAAGGCGAGCATGGTAGTCACGATGGCACGCGCGCGGGCATGCTCTTCGAACAGCGGCTGGCGCCAGAACATCCAGTAGGCGGGCAGCATGCCGAGGCCGACTGCGACGAAATGCTCCTTGAGTTCAAAGGAACCGTTGGCGGCGCGCAATTCCAGTTCTTCCAGCACGCCGCGAACGACAAGCCGGTATTCGGGATAGATCACGCCTCCCAGGATGGTGCTGGCGACATACAGCAGCACCACGGTGTTGGCGTAAGGAGCACCTGCAACGGCACGAAAGCGCCCCGCGAGATTGGCCGCCGGTTTGCGCGCCGGGAGCAGGACGCTTGCGGCCTGATGGCTGATGGCCCCGAGCAGAGCCACGGCAACGAGCCCGTGGATGATGAGCAGGAACGTGGTCATGACAAAACTACCTCCTTCGATATACAAACGCCCGGCCGCTGACGGTCGGGCGTTTGCCTTGCTGCGTTTGTCGTGCGGTCAGTTGGCCAGCGGATCAGGCCGGATCTGTACCTTGTAGGCTTTCGGGTAGTTCTTGGTGCCACCCTCATTGTGAAACGCGGTGCGCGAACCAAAGGTGGTCCAGATGCCGCGCCCCTTCCAGCCAGCCTTCGGGTCGTCGATGCGACCATCGACGTTCTTGGTGAAGAAGCCCAGCGGGTAAGGCACACGCAGGGTGACCTGCTTGCCGTCAACCAGTGCTGTCAGTGATTCACCACCGTTAGTCGATGCGATCGGCACGTCCTTGCCCAGGCCCAGCGTGTTGTCGCGGTCGACCCAGACGTAGTAAGCATGCTCTGCCGCAATGTTGGCGCCCTTCATTTTCGGACCCTCGAACGGATAAAGCGTCCAGCCCTCGGGGCAGTGCTTGCCTTCGGCCGCCGTCGGGCCGTTCAGCACCTTGCACTTGCGCCGGTCAAGGCTGGCGAAGTGGCCGCTGGAGAGCACCGTCCAGACCACGCCGTCGGAGGTCAGGTCCAACCCGCGCGAACCGTAGGCACCGTCGGGCGCCTGGTAGATCTCGGCGAGCGAGGTGCGCGACGGATCTGAACCGGGTGCGAGGCGGATCAGGTATCCGGGCTGGTCGATGCGGGTAAAGCCCGAATCCATCGACTGCCCCCAGATCGAATCATCAGCCGGGCTTGGCTGCACGCCGTAGAAGGCGGCCATGACGCGCTTGTCCTTGGCAGGATCGAGCGGCTGGTTGGCCTCGACGTACTCGTCGCGCTTGCCGTTTCCGTTGGTGTCGATGATCAGCGGCGTCCAGCCCTGTGACTTCTCGGCATCACCGGTCTCCAGGTACATCTTGGTATTCAGCCAGCCGACCACACCGCTTTGCGGCGGGCCCGCGCTCGTCCAGAGGGTGTTGTTCGCATCCTTGGCGAAGTACAGGTGGTGCGTGCCAAAGCAGGTGCGAATCAACGACCATTTTTGCGTCTTCGGGTCGTACATTGAAAGGTGGCGTCCGGAGGCATCGAGCGGCACGACCTGCGCTGACGGGTGGCTGGATCCCTTCTTGCAGAACTCGGGGTTGGGTCCGGGCCCCATCTTGGCCGCAAACCAGACCCGGCCCTGGTCGTCCATGATGTCGTTGTGGATGCTGGTGTGACCGTCCCAGATCGGCTTGTCGCCCCAGAACGGCGACTTGGACATCGGCAGTTCGGTCGATGAAGGCGTCTTGGGATCGATATAAGGCATCTTGATCGCGCCGACCTTGTGGTTCACCGGGTCGAGCCACGGCACGAGGTCGGTGCTCTCCTCGGGGGAACCATAGATCCGCCCGTTGGCATTGATCATCGGATTGCGCTTGTCGGTCGAGATCGCGTCGTGCAGGTAATACTTGGGCACCGACCAGTCCCACATCGTGTACACGACGTTACGCTCGACGCCTTGCGGACGCTTCGGCTTTTCGGCCGGGACCTCGCCCTTCGCGATACGGTCGGTCCAGTCGGCGAACATGTTCAGTCCGCGTTCCGGTCCGAGACGCGCAATGCCGAGCGCCATGCCGGTGAGCGCCTGGCCCGACTGGATGCGCCGCGCCCAGGCCTGCATGGAACTTTCCATGTGGCCGAATTCGTTTTTCGGTGCGGTACGGATGCGCTCGGAACCCAGGGCATGACAGGACTGGCAGGAGTTCTTCATCAAGTCGATCCAGTGACCCTGGGTCTTCATGAAAGGCGGAATGCCGTTGCCCTTGTCGCCGGTACCGGGGAACTCATTGGCCGGCGGCAGGTTGATCATCGAGTACCAGTACATGCCCGGGTAATAGCGTGCCGCTGCGCGCTCGTTGGGCGCGATCTTGGCCTTGAGTGCGTGCACGTGGCCGGGCGTTGCGGAAATTTTCGCCGAATCAACGAGGCCGTAGCCGCGAACCCATACCTTGTACTTGGCCTTGGGCAGTTCGGGAATGAGGAAGCGACCCTGGTCGTCGGTCACCACCACCTTGGTGAACTTGGTCGGGAGGTCGGTGGTCTCTGCGATGACCCATACACCTGCTTCGGGCCCGTTCGCACTGGTTACCACCCCACCCAAATCTGATTTTCCGACATTGACGCCGGCGACGGTCGTCGCGGCGAACACGGCCGGTGAACCGGCCAGGCATGCGGCAACGGCGACTGCCGCCACATTCAAGCGAAAGCCTGAAGTTAGTTTCATTTCTTACCCCCTGTTGGTGAAGCGAATGGCTCTTTTTGCGAGCTTTTTTGGACTTGTGGCTGGATTCTACGACTAAAGACGAAGCCCTGTCGCAGGCCCGCTAGTGTTGCCCGAACCCGCCTGAAGATACACTGCCAATTTGCACTATCTGTTATGCCGGTTTGATATACCAAACGCGCGGACCGCACATTACAAACCATAGACGCGCCAAATACACGTCATGGTCCGGAACCCACGGCGCTTGCATCCACGCACCAACCTATTTATAAGAGTATTCCAGTCTCTTAAAAAGGAAATTGCGGTGACCGTTCACGTACTGACCTACGATACCGCCCATCCGGGTGATGTCAGTGATTTTCGCGCCAAGTTGGCGCAGTTCGCCCCAGCCGCAATCCGGCGTCTCGCGCTCCTGGTAAAAACCGAGGGGAATTCGGACGTAAACGATTTCTCACGCGAGTACGCACTGCAAAGCGCGACAATCGAAATCGAACGCCACGGCGGCAAGGCGCTGCTCGATCGCTCGACCTTCCTGTTCTCAACCGGGTGCGAGGGGGCGATGACCCCTTTCGGCACACTTTTCGCCGACGTTGATGAACCCGGTGCGCCCGCCTCGACGCGCGGTCGAGCCCTTGCCATCGGTTGCGCGCGCAGCCGTTCGCTCAAACCCGGCGAAATCGGCACCCTTGCCCACGCCGACATCACCGCCGAAACCGTGCGCGCCGCAATGACGGATGCCGGGGTCGACGCCGCCGACGTGGCTCTGGTCATCGTCAAAACCCCGGTGAAAAGCTTCCTCCCCGCAGAGCCCGGTACAACGCTCAACAAGCGCATCACATCGGCCTATTCGAAGGCGGTCGGCGCGCTTGGCGCCGGCGTGGCTCTGGGTGAGGTGGATCGCGCGCGCATCGTTCAGGAGGCCTTCGACAACGACCACACGCTGCGCGCCAGGCGCGCAATGGTGTTCTCAGGCGCCGAACTCGATTGCGTCGAAATTCTTTTATTGGCCAACCGCCCCGGCGCGGCGGGTCATTTGTCGGTGCAGACCGGCTACCTGCGCGACGTGCTGGACGGCAAAGGCCTGCGCGACATGTTCGCGGCGGCCGGTTGCGAACTCGATGCCGACGGCCAGGTTACCGACGCGCATCGCGTCGTTGCCACCATGATCAAGTCTGGGGTGGCACCGGACGGCAGGCTTCGCGGCTTGCGCACCGTCATGAAGACCAGCCACATCGACATGGACAAGCATGTGCGCGCAACCATGAGCGGCGTCGTCGGTTCGATATTGGGTTCGGCGCGCGTGTTCATCTCGGCCAATACCGTGCATCAGGCACCGGCGGGCGGCGGACTGTGCGCCTGCATCGTGCGTGATGCCTGAAGTTCGCATGAGTCGATTAACGGGGAAATTGGCGTGAGCGCGCCCCGCACGCTGCGCATCCTGCGCGAACAGGATGTGCGCGAAGCCATGGACGTCGACACCGCGCTGGCAATGGCGCGCCGCACGCTGCGCGACCAGGCTGCGGGTGGCAGCCGGCTTTCCACACCGTCGGCGATGACCCTCGATGCAACCACACTGGGCGGCCCGCGCTTCAAGTTCAAAGCGGCAACCGTGAAGCACCTCGACGCATCGGGCATCCGGCTGCTCGCCAATCCGGGTGCATCCGACAAGCCCACCCGCAACTACAGCGCAATTTACGATCACGCAGACTTCCGCCTTGCCGGCCTGGTCGCGGAAAACTGGCTGAGCAAGATACGCACCGCAGCCTTCGGCCTGGCGGGCTTCGAACCGCTGGTCAATCCGGGCCCGCTGGTGATCGCGCTCTACGGTACCGGCGGCATCGCCCATGAAATGGTGCCAATGCTCGGCCGCGCCTTCAAGGTCGCCGAACTGCGCGTGCATTCACGCCGCGAGGAGAGCATGGCCGCGTTTGTCGCCGCGCACGCGCCGCAACTCGATTACCCGATGCGAGCAGAACCGGATCGCGCGCGTACCTGCGCCGGCGCGGACCTGGTGATCACGCTGACCGAATCGCCCACCCCCCTCGTGCGCCCCGGAGAACTCAAGCCCGGCGCGGTTGTCTGCTCGATGGGCAGTTACAACGAGGTGGACTACGGCGTGATGCGCGAGTCCGAGCGGCTCATCGTCGATGATGCTGATTTCGCCGGAGAAATGGGCGACGGCGGTGCCTGGATTGCGCAGGGACACCTCACCCGCGAGCAATTCAACGCACGCATTGATGCGCTCGCCTGCGAAGTCATCACAGGCGGCAAGCCCGGCCGGCGCCACAACTCGGAACGCATTGTTGCGCTGATGCAGGGCATGGCGATCGGTGACGTGGCGTTCGCCGCACATGTGCTGCGGGAAGCCGAACGCCTCGGCCGGGGTCAGCTGATTGAGTTGGACTGAGCGCGGGGGCATCCAGCATCGCCCCCGTCCCGACCTGCGGCGTCTAGCTTACTGCTCAACCTTTATGTTCGCGGTCTTGATAACCTGGGCGTAGCGGGTGTAATCGGTCTTGAGTAAAGCGGCGAATTGCTCCGGGCCGCCGACAAGCGGCTCGAGCCCCTGCTTTTGCAGCGCTTCCTTGAAATCCGCGGTGCCCAGAATAACCGCGATCTGCGCAGCGATCTTGTCGACGATGTCCTTAGGCGTGCCGGCGGGCGCAAGCACGCCAAACCAGAGTCGCACGTCCAGGTTGGGGACCCCGCCCTGGGTAAAGGTCGGCACATTCGGAATTGCCATGTTGCGACTCTCGCCTGAAACCGCAATTCCCTTGAGCTTGCCGCTTTTGACCACTGGAATAAGGCTCGAAATCGAGCCCAGGTACATTTGAGAGTGACCACCGAGCACTGCGGTCAGTGCTTCGCCGCCTCCCTTGTACGGAACAGCGGTCAGCTTTGCACCGGTGAGAATACCCAGCAACTCGGCTGCAAGGTGCTGGTTGCCGCCGATCTGCGTCGTCGCATAATTGAGTTGCCCCGGCTTAGCCTTGGCGAGGGCAATCAATTCCTGCAGGGTGTTCGCCGGAACATCAGGATTGAGTGCGAGGCACAATTCGGCCGCCGCGACTGTCGCGACAGGGGCGAAGTCCCTGACCGGATCGAAGGGTGTCTTGATCAGGCTCGGACTGATGACGTGCGTCGTCAGCGCGACCAGCAGCGTATGTCCGTCAGGCGCCGCCTTCGCAACAAAATCGGTGCCGATGACTGCGTTGGCGCCCGGCTTGTTCTCGACGATGACGGTCTGTTTCCAGGCTTCCTGCAACCTGGGTGCGAGCAGGCGTGCCACGGTGTCAGCCGACCCTCCGGTTGAATACGGCAATATCAGGCGCACCGGTTTGCCCGGGAAAGCCGTCTGCGCGGCAGCCGGCAAGGCCAAAAGGCCAAGCACCAGCACAGCCAGTATTTTTCCAAAAAAGGCATTCTTTTCCATCGGGGCTTTCTCCATTGCGGTTGCGTTAGCGGGTAAAAATGGCACCGCGCCGCGCTTCATCGCATTGATGCCATGCAATGACAGCAGGCACTGCCATGTTCAAAGGTTATCCGAGCACAGAAGCAGCGACAACACTTTCTGCACGATGCTCCGACTTCGGGAGCGAAGCTATTTCCCGGTGCACAACGGCGGCGCAGGCGACAAGGCCGGCATGGCTGCCTCTGCCAGCTCGGCCACCACAAGCAGGCGCAACTCACTGCCACCAACCGCCATTAAATGTAAGCCGGCTGTGTATAAGAAATTCAAACTACTTTTCTCTCCATGCGCTGACTGTACCACCAGACCGAGAAGCGATCCATTTGCGCGATGTTCTGTAAAAATTCCCTCTCGATCGGGTTTATTGGTCGCTGCGTCGACCCGTCGAGGCCGATTTGGACGCGCTCTGACCGCCATGCGCAAGCGCAGGCCGTGCGGGATCGTCGGCGCTGTTGCCGAACCGTTCTCGCCTTGCGCATCAGGCTGCTTGGAACACAGACAGCGGGCGCGCGGCGCTCGGTGGGTCGCTGGTCTGTGTCCTCCCGGACTTGATCCGGGGTGACACAGACCCACGCACAAAAAAAGCTGGACACAGTATCAAAAAGAAAATTATTATTTAGTCAGTATCTATTTTGATACAAATTAATCTACCCTCCCATGATCGACATCCCCTGCTTCAGCCCGGCCGTCGCCTCGCACACCTGCCAGGTCGCGGAGCACCGCTGGGTGAACGGGCGCTACCGGTATTTGCGGCTTGAATCCGACGCAGCGCTCGCGCTGGCAACCCGGCCCGGCCAGTTCTACCAGCTCAAGTGCCCGACCACAGACCAGCACCAGCCCTTTTTGCTGCGGCCCATGAGCGTGTACGGCACGGGGCCAGCCGAAGGCACGGTGGAATTCCTCTACAAAGTGACCGGCGAAGGTACCCGGGCGCTGGCCACGCTTGCCGAAGGCGCGGCGATGAACATCGTGGGACCGCTGGGCAACACCTTCACGCTCAAGCCGCACTACCGGCACATCGTGCTCGTGGTGCGCGGCGTGGGCCTGGCCACGCTGGCACCGCTTGTACGCCAGGCGGCCGCTGCCGGCATTTCGGTCACAGCCGTCATGTCGGCGCGCACCCCGGCCGACATGATGCAGAGCGAGTTCCTGCGCGGCATCGAAGCCGCCGTGTTCTGCCTCTACGACAGCGACGGCAGTTCGGCGCCCGAAGCCGTAGAGGCGCTGCTGGTGCGCGTCATTGCCGCCGACCCGCCCGACGCCATCTACACCTGCGGCTCGCACCGACTGCTGATGCTGCTGCAGGGCCTGCTGGCCGAGCACCCCGCCATCGACGGCGAGGTGGCGATGGAGCAGCGCATGGCCTGCGGCATGGGCGTCTGCCTTTCGTGCGTGCGCCTTTTCGACTGCGACGGCGACAAGCGATTTCTGCGCGTGTGCCGCGAAGGCCCGGTGTTCCCGATCCGCCAGGTGGTGGGGGAGGTGGAATTTGGCTGATCTCTCCGTTCGCCTCGGGCAGCTCACGCTACGCAACCCCGTCATGCCGGCCTCGGGCTGTTTTGCCATCGAATATCGCGAGGCGCTGGACCTCGCGCGCCTCGGAGCACTGGTCATCAAGAGCGTGTCGCCGCAAAGCCGCGCCGGCAACCCGACACCGCGTGTGGCCGAGACGCGCGGCGGCATGCTCAACTCCATCGGCATCCCGAGCAAGGGGCTGGACCACTACCTGCGTGAAGTCCTGCCGCCCTACACCACCTTCGGCACGCCGGTGGTGGTATCGATTTCGGCCGACACGGTTGATGAATTCGCCGAAGCCGTGGCCCAGGTGTCGCTGCCGTGTGTGGCCGCCATCGAGGCCAACATCTCCTGCCCCAACCTGGAAGCCGACGGCATGGCTTTCGCGATGGCGCCCGACACCACATACGAGGTGGTGAGCGCGATCCGTCGCCGCACGCAACACCCGGTGTGGGCCAAGCTGACGCCCAATTCGTCAGACATCGCCGCGGTGGCGCGCGCCTGCGAAGACGCGGGCGCCGACGCCGTGGTCATGGGCAACGCGGTGCTGGGCATGTCCATCGACATCCGCACGCGCAAGCCCAAGCTGGGCAATGTGATGGGCGGCCTGTCGGGGCCGGCCATCAAGCCGATTGCGCTGCGCATGGTGCTCCAGTGCCACCGCGCGGTGCGCATCCCGGTCATCGGCTGCGGCGGCATTGGCAGTGCCGAAGACGCCATCGAATTCATGCTTGCCGGGGCGCAGGCGGTGCAGGTCGGAACCGCCTCGTTCATCGACCCGGGCGTGATGGCACGCATCGTCGAAGGCCTTGACGCCTACTGCGTTGAAAACCGCATCGAGCACATCACCGAACTCACCGGCGCCGTGCGCATCGACCCGCAACTGAGCGACCGCTGGTTGCGTTTTGCCCAACAATCGGGTTGAGCGGGCACACACCCATGGACCTGCACGCACTGAAGCCGGTGGCCGAGAAGATTTTTGAAGACATCCGCGTGTTGTCGTGGGACGGCGTGGGCGTCACGCGCGCAAGTTACGGCCCCGGCGAGACCGCTACGGCGGCATACCTGCGCAGGTTTGCCGAATCACACGGCCTGGTGGTGAGCACTGATGCCGCCGCCAACCTGCTGTTCCGGCAGCCTTCGCTGGCCCCCGACGCACGTGCCGTGTGGACCGGTTCGCACATGGATTCGGTGCCCCGGGGCGGCAACTTCGACGGGCTCGCGGGCATCGTTGCCGGGCTGCTGTGCCTGGTGGCGCACCAACAGGCAGGCACCCGCATCGCCCTATGTGTCATCGCCTTTCGCGGCGAGGAAAGTGCCTGGTTCGGCAAGGCCTACATGGGCTCGGCTGCGGCTTTCGGCCTGCTGTCCGCGCACGACCTGGAACTGCGTCACCGCAGCGGCGACCGGACGCTAGGCGATTACATGGCGCAGGCCGGCGCCGACACCCTGGCCGTCACCTCCGGCCGCCCGCTGCTCGACAAAGCCCTCGTGGCTGCCTACCTGGAACTGCACATAGAGCAGGGCCCGGTGATGGTAGCGCGCCACTTGCCGCTGGCCGTGGTCTCGGGCATTCGCGGCAACGTGCGCCACAACCGCGTACGCTGCATCGGCGAGGCCGGGCACTCGGGCGCCGTGCCGCGCTGGCTGCGACGCGACGCGATGTTTGCCGTGGCCGACCTGATCATGCGGTTGGACGAACACTGGCGCGCCATGCTGGAGCGCGGCATGGACCTGGTGGTGACCACGGGCATCGTTAGCACCGATGCGGCCGAACATTCGATCTCGCGCATCCCCGGCACGGTGGACTTCAGCTTCGAGGCGCGCAGCCGCAGCCAGGACACGCTGGAAGCTTTCCATGCACTTATGCAGGCCGAGTGCGACACCATCGTCCAGGAACGCGGCGTGCGCTTCGAGTTCGACCGCCGCCTGCTTTCGGCGCCCGCCACCATGGACGACCACGTGATCAGTGTCTTGTCGCAAGCCTGCACACAACAGGGCGTGGCGTTCGACGTGATCGCCAGCGGCGCCGGCCACGACGCGGCGATGTTCGCCAACGCCGGCGTTCCGAGCGGCATGGTGTTCATCCGCAACGCCAACGGATCGCACAACCCGAACGAAGCGATGGATCTGGACGACTTCATGCCCGGCGTGGAAGTGATCGCTGCGGCCGCGACGGCCCTCGCATGAACGAAGCTATACTTCCCCCGGCCCCGCCAGATGCCGAGAAAGCCATGCCGACCGACGTCACCCCTGCCCCGCCCGTTGCCCCCGCCATAGACTACCTGGCGCTCGGAGAACGCCTGCGCGCCTACCGCATCGGCGCTTCGCTCCAGGCCGAGGACGTAGCCGCGCAGCTGGGCGTGTCGCGCGCGGTGGTCTACCGCATGGAGCGCGGCGGCATCGTGAAGATCGAGACGCTGGCGCGTCTTGCGCAGATGCTGGGCACCTCGCTGGCCTCGCTGCTCGGCGTGGAGGTGGAGTACTACTCCACGGCGCTGGGCCTGCTCGAGCGCATGCGCCAGGTGGAGCAGACGGCGGACCGCATCGTCGCGCATTTCGAACCGATCTCGCTGCTGCTCACATCGGACGACTACCCGCGCTACCTGCGCCAGATGCTGGTGGAAACCACCTCGCGCCCGCAGGACGCGCTGCGCCAGCCCGAGGTGGACCAGATGATGGACATCCTGCAGGAGCGCAAGCAGTTCTTCGCCAGGCGCCAGCCGCACATCGTGAGCCTGATCGGGCTGCGCGAGCTCGAGCGTTTTGTGCACACCGGGCTGGTGGGTCGCCTGGACCTGCCGGCCGCCGTGCGCGCCGAACGGGTGCTTGCCGCGCGACGCGAGGTGGAGAACATCGCGGCCCTCATGGCGAGAGAGCCGATGAACGTGCAGATCGGCCTCGTGGACGACACCATGCCGGCCTCGACATTCCAGATCGCCACCAGCGGTTCCCGCACGGTGCTCACCGTGAGCCCGTTCCGCTTCGGCGAACTGCCCAACGTACGCAACGGTATCGCGACCTTCACCGCATCGCGCGAAGCCGTGCAGTTGTACGAAGCCATGGTCGCCCGGCTGTGGGCCGGCGCCCACAAGGGCCGTGCCGGAGCCGAACGCCTGCGCAAGCTGCTGGCCCGCATGACCTGACCCCGAAGATCCGAAAAACCGCAATGACAACGCCAGCCCCCAAGACCGGAAACACCCTTGCCGTCGCCCACGCCCTGCTGGATGCGGGCTGCGTGAGCTTCTGTACCCAGGAGCCCTACCGCCTGCCCTCGGGCTGGGCCAGCCCGGTCTATATGGACTGCCGGCGGCTGATTGCCTACCCCGCGCTGCGCCGCGACCTGGTGCAACGCGCATTGGTGCTATTGCGCGAAAAGGGGGCGCTCGACGGTCTGGACTCGGTCACCGGCGGCGAAGCCAGCGGCATCGCCCTGGCCGCGTGGATCGCCGAGAGCCTGTCGCTGCCGCTGCAGTACGTGCGCAAGCGGGCGGCCGGCCTGGGCAACGCCTCGCAGGTGGAAGGCGCCGTCAGAGCGGGCGGCCGCACCCTGCTGGTGGACGACATGATGGCGGCCGGGCATTCCAAGGTGCGCTTTTGCAAGGCACTGGCCGCCGCCGGCCAGTCGGTGCGCGACATCTTTGTGGTGTTTGACTACCGGACCTTCCCGACGCGGCCGCTGCTGGCACCGCTGGGCGTACGGGTGCATGCGCTCGCCAGCTGGCAGGACGTGCACCGCGCCGCCGCCGAAGGCGGGCACGGCGTTTCGCCGCAGGCGCTGGACAAGCTCGGGGATTTCCTCAAGGATCCATCCGACTGGTCCGCATCGCATGGCGGCGCTTCGGCGCAGTCTGTCCCTTCTCCCTGAAACCCTGTGAGGTCGTTTTATGTCTTTCGAAGAAGTCAGTCGTCAGTTTGCGCAATCCGAATCCGGAACCGATTCTTTCAAGATCCTGTTCCGACGCGCCTTTGAACTCATGCAGGAAGACGCGCCCAACGCCGCGCTGTACTTCGTGATCGGCATCGCCGCTCAGGCGTACGTCCGGCGCTACGAGGACGAGGGCGTGACATCCGATTTTGCCAACGAAACAAAAAAGACGTTCGAGGCGTTCAACGCAAAAATACTGAGCGGCCTGCAGGCCGACCCGGCAACGCGGCTGGCACTGGCCGGCGAAGTGGCCAATGAATACGAACACCACATCACGAAATTTTGACCCAAGAGAACGCATTCCATTCGGGGACTAGCGCCCCGCATATGCATGCCCGTTGGAAAACACGTGTTGGCAGTCCTAATGCACCAACATGGGACGGCCCGGCGCCAGTCGCCCCGCTTCAGCCCCTGCAGAGCGGCATTGCTTTTGCAACGTAGCGTCATCCACGCAGATGCTTAACAGGAGCATCCATGACGAAACGCGCAATTCAACGCGCTCATGGATGCGCTTGCCGGCGAAGTCATCAGCGGCCAAAACCCGGGAAGACAAGCCGCGTCCGAGCACAGAAGCAGCGAGAACCAATTCCGCACGATGCCCCGACTTCGGGCGTAATGTTAATTCCCGGCGCGCAACGGCGGCGCCGGCGGCAAGGCCGGCATGGCTGCCTCTGCCAGCTCGGCCACCACAAGCAGGCGCGACTCACTGCCACCATCAGCCATTAGATGTAGGCCGGCAGGCATACCGCTGTCCGGATACAAACCCATAGGCAAGGTGATCGCGCATGCGTCAATCGCATTGGCCGTGCGCACAAAACAATTGCGGTGCGGGTCCACCGGCACGCTCATTCCCCTCACCATCACGGTCGCGTCATCGATGCGTGGCGCGGCAAACGGCCAGGTCGGCGTAACGATGGCGTCCGCCCCAACGTAACGCAATGCCGCTGTGACATCGCGTCGCAACAACGCACCGGTGGCGCGCGCCGCCGCGACATCCCCGGTTGATAGCCTGGCTGCTGCAGCGCAACGCGCGCGTATGCCCGCACTGGCGCGCCCCAGGTCCATGCGTGCCAGAGCAGCACCGGACTCTGCCAGCGATACCACGCCGGCGGCGCGCTCGCCCTCCAACCAGAAGGGGATATCAGCGTCGATGCAAGTGAAACCCGCAGCTACAAGCCGCCCCAAAGCAGCGTAAAAAAGCACCTGTGTCTGCGCATCACACATCGCGTCAATGAGTTGTCGCAGCACCAGCAGGCGCGGGCCGTGCTCAAGAACGTGCGACGGCGCGGCAGGGGCAAGCACGCCGAAGCCGAGGCTGACGTCGGCGACACTGCGCGCAATCAGCCCGACCGTTGAAAGACTGGGTGCATGGTTGGGTTTTCCCTCAAGTGTCAGCGCACCGATGCGCGGCATGAAGCCGACGACGCCGCAATGGCAGGCCGGGTTGCGTATCGACCCACCGCTGTCTGTGCCGATATTGACCCGCGCCATGCCAAGCGCCGCCGCCACGCCGGCGCCGGTCGAAGAACCGCCGGCGGTGCGAGTCACATCCCATGGATTGAGACCCAGCGGCTCGAACGGATTCACCACGCCGTACATCGCCAGTTCGGAAAGCGTGGTCGTTCCCATGACCACGCCGCCGGCGGCGCGGACCCGCGCAACGATCGCGGCATCGCGCGTTGCGACGCGCTCTCGATACATCGCCGAGCCTTCCGTCCACGGCAAACCCGTCACGGGAATATTGCCCTTGATACTGACTGCAAGGCCGTGGAGCACGCTGCGCGGACGACCGGCGTCCAGTTCACCTTGCAACAGCGCCACCCGAGCATCAACGTCGGCGGCCAGGTGTGAGAAAGCCCGAAACGAAGGATTGAGGGCACCGATGCGCGCCGATGCCTCGCCGACTTCCGCCTGCACCGACACCTCGCCGCGGGCGAGCGCAGCAGCCCTTTGCGCGATCGAGCCTTGCAGTTGTTCAGTCATGACGCCGGCGCTGGCGCGCGCTGCAGGGCCTTCACGTTCTATTCCGCCTTTGCCCCGGAAGCCCTCACCACCTTGGCCCACTTGGTTGTCTCGGCGCGAATGTAGGCGCCAAATTCCTCCGGCGTGTTGCCCACCGGGTCGGCGCCCTGCTGGCTGAGCTTGTCGCGAATTTCCGGAATTTTCAGGATACGCACGACCTCGGCATGCAGCTTGTTGACAATGTCACGCGGCATGTCCGCCGGACCGAGAAGGCCGAACCACGACGAGGCTTCGAATTCCGGATAGCCCGACTCGGCCATGGTGGGGATATCGGGTGCCGAGGCCGAGCGCTTGAGGCTGGTGACGGCGAGGCCGCGCAGTCGTCCGCCGCGCACAAACTGGATCACGGAAGGGATGGTGCCGAACATGAACATACCCTGGTTGCCCGATAGCACATCATTCACGGCGGCCGCGCCCTTGTAGGGGACATGCGTCACGTCGATGCCGGTCATCAGTTTGAGTTGTTCGCCCGACAGGTGGGCCGATGTGCCGGTACCGGTGGAACCGTAGAAATACTTTCCCGGGTTGGCCTTGGCGAGCGAGACAAACTCGGCGACGCTGCGAACAGGCATCAGCGCGGGATTGACCACCAGCATGTTGGGCACATGCACGATCAAGGACACGGGGGTGAAATCCCTGAGATTGTCGTAGGGCATGTTGCCGTAGAGCGTGGCGTTGATCGCCAGTGGCCCGACCGAACCGATCAGCAGCGTGTACCCGTCGGGTTTGGCCTTGGCGACAAAATTCGCGGCGATGTTCCCCGCAGCGCCGGATTTGTTTTCGACCACGACCGATTGTCCGAAGGTCTTGCGCATTTCCTCGGCCACCAGGCGCGCCACGATATCGGTGCTGCCGCCGGCGGTGAATCCGACGATCAGGTTGATCTGCTTGTTGGGATAGCCCTGCGCCCAGGCCGGGGCCGTGCTTAACGCAGCGGCAATGAATGCGACCAGAACAAACAACAAGGAAGCGACCGGCGGCATGCGCTTAACGCCTGCGATATTTCGCATCGGATCGCCCACTCAGTCGCGGAAAGAAGGATCAATGCGGTCAAGCTTTTTCAGCAGCGCCGGCCATTCGAGCAGGCCGAAGCGGCGGCGCACCCCGGGTTGGTACTGGTTCCACGAACCCATCACCACCTCGTCGGGCGGAAGCTTGATCTTCACATTGGCGGCCAGCGCCGCCACCTGCACCTGGCAGGCGCGCTCGAGGCGGAAGATACTGTTGAAGGCTTCGGGAATGCTGGCGCCAACCACCAGCAGTCCGTGATTGCGCAGGATCATGCCCTCGTGGTCGCCCATGTTCCTGAGCAGGCGCTCCTGTTCGTCCAGATTGAGCACGACGCCCTCATAGTCGTGATAGGCGATTTTGGCAAAGCGCATCGAGGTCTGCGCAAGAGGCAACAGGCCGCACTCCATCGCCGACACCGCCATGCCGGCGACGGTGTGGGTGTGGATGATGCAGTCGATCTCGTGCTTGGCGCGATGGATCGCGCTGTGGATAACGTAACCGGCGCGATTGGCCTTGTACTCGGTGGGGTTGAACAACTCGTTGCCTTCAAGGTCGAGCTTGATGAAGCACGAGGCCGTCATCTGGTCGTAGAGCATGCCGTGCGGGTTGATGAGAAAAGCGCCGTCTTCGCCCGGCACCCTGGTGGTGACATGGTTGGCGCTCATCTCCGACATGCCATACAAGTCGATCAGTCGGTAACAGGCGGCAAGGTCAACGCGCTTTTCCCATTCCTCCGCGCTCACCTGCTCGCGAACCGATTTGCCCCGTTTGAGGGAATGTACGCTCATGTCTGCCTGCTCCTGAGATTGCCGTGCCCGCTTGTGGTTGCGGGCGGCCGGGTACGCCCATCCGGGTCGTTGCGGGTTTGTCGGGTTTTTTTGCGATGATAACCCGCAGCGCACGCAACTGCCTACGTCTCCGCACTACCTAGCACCTGTATGCAGCGGCGTTGTATGCATTTGCGGCGTTCGGAACACCATCGCCCATCACCGCTAGCGTGCGCCTGCGCAGCCTGCCTGACGAAAGCAAAAAGAAAAACCATAAGCCAATCTGGATACCGGGCAGGATTTTTCCAGGTTAGCATGCGGCATAAAAACAAGGAGGATAGTGACATGAACATGCACACGCGGGGCCTCGTCGGGCTGCTCATTGCCGCAGCAGCCACCCTTTTCGCCGCCTCCGCGTCCGCCCAGTATCCGGCCAAACCGGTACGCATGCTGGTCGGGTTTGCGCCCGGCGGCGGTGTCGATATCGTTGCGCGCATCGTCGCGCAAAAACTGTCCGAGCGATGGGGAAAACCGGTCGTTGTCGAGAACCGCACCGGCGCCGGTGGCAACATCGCCACCGAAGCACTGGCCAAGAGCACACCCGACGGCTACACACTGATCATGGCTTTCTCCTCGCATTCGAGCAACGCCGCTCTTTACGACAAGCTTCCCTTTGACATCAACAAGGACTTCACCGCGATAAGCCTTGTGGCAACCGCCCCTGTGATGGTGACCGCAAGCCAAGCATTGCCGGTTAAAAACCTTGCGGAGCTCATCGATTACGCCAAGACACGGCCGGGGACCGTCAAGTACGCCTCATCAGGCGTGGGCACGCCGGTACACCTTTCGGGAGAGTTCCTCGCACAGCTGGCCGGCCTGCGCATGGTCCACGTTCCCTACAAGGGCATCGCGCCGGCCATGACGGCGATGCTTGGCAACGAAACCGATATCAGTTTTCCGGCCGTGCTCTCGGGTTTGCAGCATTTCAAGAGCGGCCGCCTCAAGGCGCTGGCGGTTGCCAGCCGCACCCGCTACCCCGAACTGCCCGATGTGCCCACGGCGGCCGAGGCCGGCCTGCCAGGTTATGAGGTCGAATACTGGTACACCATCCTCGGACCGGCCGGGATGCCGCGCGCCATCGTCGAGCAGATCCAGCGCGACGTCGCCTCCCTCATCAACACCCCCGAGATGAAGCAAAGCCTGCTGGCGCAGGGTTCTGTCGCCGTAGGCAGTTCACCCGAGGAGGCGGCCTCACGCATACGCAGCGAATACGAGTTGTGGAACCGGGTGGTAAAGACCGGCAACATCAAGCCTGAGTAAATTCTTTTGTGACCGTGCCCGGGGGCCGATTCTGGCGTCGCGAAACTATCTCGGACGCTCATTCGGCGATTTTTAATGCCCCCTATCCACCGCCCGCGTCAAACACCCAGCCGCGCCGTTTTCAAATCCCAGCCTCTCCAGGTTTTTAACCGCGCGTCACCCGTCTCCCGATTTCCCCCCGCGTTTCACCAAGCCGTCACACGGGCAATGCGCAGCGGCACGTCGATGCGTTCACGCCCAATCCGATTGACAGCCGCTGCGCAAGGCGATTATCCAGGCATGAATGACAACGCAGCCTGGTCTATCTTGAAAACCTTGGCGAGCCAGTCGATCATGATTTCCTGGCCCAGCGTCGGATTGTCGTGCTGGCAATGCTCGGCGCCGGTTTCCTCCGCGTCGGTCAGCTTGAGCGTCACGTCAATGCCGCGCGCTTTGGCGTAGTCATGCACCTGCTTGACCGTATCCACGCCCAGCACGTCGTGGCCACCGTGCAGCACCAGGTAGGGACAGCGCAT
>CAITSH010000182.1 GCA_903895005.1 uncultured Pseudomonadota bacterium | reverse complement strand
CTGCTGATCCTGGACGAGCCCACGGCGGCCCTGGACGTCTCGGTTCAGGCCATCATCCTGCACCTGCTGGCCGACCTGCGCGCGCAGTTGGGCATGTCCTACCTCTTCGTCTCGCACGACCTCAACATCGTGCGCCTGCTGTGCAACCGCGTGATCGTGATGTACCTCGGCAAGATCGTCGAGTCCGGCCCCGTAGAAGCCCTGTTCAGCAATCCACAGCACCCTTACACGCAGGCGCTGATCGCCGCCATTCCCAAGGTTGAAGGCGCGCAGCAATCCGCAGTCGAGGCCCCGCGCCTGACCGGCGACCCGCGCAGTTCCATCGACCCGGATCCAACCGTTTGTCGTTTTTACGGCCGCTGCCCGAAAAGCGGCGGACGCTGCAACACCGAAATGCCCCTGCTGCATGAACCCTCACCCGGACACGAAGTGGCCTGCCACTTTCCCGGTACCGCACGGCCCGGAGGCCACGCTTGAAACCCGACACCGCCGCAAACTACATTGACGCCGCCGCACCGGTGGTGGAACTGCCCATCCCCGCCGACTGCCGGCTTGCAGTCATCGCCAATTTCCAGCGCATTGCCGCCATTGCCGGCAAGGTCAATTCATTTCCGCTGCCCCTGGAAGTGGAATCCGCACCGGTATTCAGCCATGCAAAGCGCTAAGGAGATCGCAAAAGCGGTCGCCAGCGGCGCCACCAGCGCGACCGAGGTGACGCGCGCCGCGCTAGCGCGTATCAGCGCACTGGACGGCAGGCTCAACTGCTTTACCGCAGTCACCGCCGAGCGCGCACTCGCCGATGCCGCCGCCATAGACGCGAAGCGTGCACGTGGCGAAGCATTGCCGCCGCTTGCGGGCGTGCCCTGTGCCGTCAAGAACCTGTTCGACGTCAAGGGCCTCACCACGCTCGCCGGCTCCAAGATCAACCGCGACCTGCCACCGGCGGCGGGTGATTCGGTTTTGGGTGAACGCATGCAGGCGGCCGGAGCGGTGCTGGTGGGTGCGCTCAACATGGACGAGTACGCCTACGGTTTCACCACTGAAAACACCCACTACGGCGCCACGCACAACCCGCACGACCTCACCCGCATCGCCGGTGGATCCTCGGGTGGTTCGGCCGCCGCGGGGGCCGCAGGCCTGGTACCCCTCACGCTCGGCACCGACACCAACGGTTCAATCCGCGTGCCCTCTTCACTGTGCGGTATTTTCGGCATCAAGCCGACCTACGGCCGCCTGTCGCGGCGCGGCACCTATCCGTTTGTGGCGAGCTTTGACCATGTCGGGCCTTTTGCGCGCTCGGTCGCCGACCTTGCCGCGTGCTACGACGCGCTGCAAGGCCCGGACGCGCTGGACCCGGCCTGTGCGCAGCAACCGGTAATGGCCACCGCCGCGGCGCTTGGCGAACCACCGAGCGGATTGCGCATGGCAAGACTCGGCGGTTACTTTGACGACTGCATGTCCGACGATGCAAGCGAAGCCGTCGCATTGGTGAGCCGCGCGCTCAAGCTCGCACAGACGGTCGAACTGCCCGAGGTCGAGCGCGCACGCTCCGCCGCCTTTGTCATCACCGCCCACGAGGGCAGCCAGTTACATCTCGCGGACCTGAAAATCCGGCCGCATGATTTCGAACCGCTCATCCGCGACCGCCTTCTTGCCGGCGCCCTGATTCCGGCCGCCTGGTACATCCAGGCGCAGCGCTTTCGCAGCTGGTTTGCCGAACGAGCGATGGAGATTTTCCGACAGCACGACATCCTCATCACCGCCGCGACGCCGATCTGCGCACCGGTGATCGGCACCGAGACCTTCACGCTCAATGGCGAAGAAATGCTGCTGCGACCGAGCATGGGCCTGCTGACGCAGCCGATCTCGTTCATCGGGCTGCCCGTGGTGGCCGTGCCGGTGCTGCGGCCGGGCAAACTGCCGATGGGCGTGCAGATCATCGCCGCGCCCTGGCGCGAAGACCTCGCCCTGCGCGTGGCCGCGCACCTGGAACGCGAAGGGGTCTGCGCCGCCCCCGTTGCAAACCTATAATCGCTTCTCCCCCCACACCCGCACCAAGGATTCACCATGCCCGAAATCAACCTCCCCGAGGTCGTCGCCGAAGTCACGGCCGCATTCGCACGCTATGAAAAAGCCCTCATCACCAACGATGTCGCCGTCCTCGACGAATTATTCTGGGACTCTCCGCTGACGCTGCGCTTCGGCGCCACTGAAAACCTCTACGGCCACGCCGCGATCAAGGCATTCCGCGGTGCGCGTCCGAACTCGGACCTGCCGCGCACCACGCGCAACACGATCATCACCACCTACGGCCGCGAATTCGCCACTGCCAACACCGAGTTCCTGCGCGACAGCATGAACGGCAAGATCGGCCGGCAATCCCAGACCTGGATGAAGACCCCGGCGGGCTGGCGCGTGGTGGCCGCACACGTGAGTGTGGCGGCCATCAGTTGATACCGGCTCACGCAAGGACATAGGCTGGAAACGACCACCTGGCGCGGTTTTCCAGCCGGCATTGCCATTGCGCGCAAATTTATCTTTGAAGGATTGAGCATGCTTATCTCCCGTTTTTCCGCATCCCTGCTGGCGGCTGCCTGTGCCCTGTTCGCCGCACACACCGTGTTCGCGCAGGATTATCCCGCCCGCGCCGTCAAGCTCGTCGTCACCTTCCCCGCCGGCGGGACGGCCGATATCACGGCACGCGTGTTCGCCGAAAAACTGTCGGAGTTGTGGAAGCATCCGGTGGTGATCGAGAACCGCGTCGGCGCGGGGGGCTCCATTGGCGTCGAGTCGGTTTATCGTTCCGCGCCAGACGGCTACACGCTGCTGCTGGTGAGCAACACCCACCTCATCAACCACGTACTGTTCAACAAGCTGGCCTACGACATCACCCGCGACTTCCAGCCCATCGGCATCGTAACGACATCACCAATGCTGCTGGCGGTGCACCCGTCGGTACCGGCGAACAACATCCGCGAACTGACTGCAATGCTCAAGGCCGCGCCGGGAAAATACGACTATGCATCCTGCAACGTCGCGAGCCCGCACCACTTTGCGATGGAAATGTACAAGCACGCGCTTGGCATCGACGCACTGCATATCCCGCATCGAGGCTGCGGCCCGGTGTCCACCGATGCCGCGGCGGGCCACGTGAAAATCGTTGCCACCAACGCCCCCACAGCCCTTGCGTTCGTCAAGGACGGCAGGCTGCGCCCGATTGCACTGCTCTCCACCAACCGCTCGCCATCGATGCCCGATGTGCCGACCATGGGTGAGTCGGGCATGCCCGAGCTCAAGGGCTTTGCCATCGACAATTTCTACGGCTTCATGGCGCCGACGGGGACGCCGCCGGCGGTGCTCGCAAAAATCGAAGCGGACCTGCAGCAGGTGGCCAAATTGCCCGACCTGCGCCGCCGCCTCGAACAGGCCGGCTTTGACATGTTCGTGCTCTCCTCCGGCGACGCGGTGAAACTGGTTCGCGCAAACGTGGCGAAGTATTCACTGGTGGCCAGGCAGGCCGCAATCAAAACCGAATAAGCCGGACGTCGGACGTTTGCACACAACTTGTCGAGGCACACGAGCATGAACACATCCCGACACAACCCGGCGGGGCAGCACATGTGCGAGATGGTCGAACGAACTTACCGCAAGGGTCGCGCGGTGGCGGTTACCGGCTGACGCATCGCTGCGGCGCAGCCGGCGCCAGGAAACTTTCCTACAGAAATCGTCACTTGGAAACGCAGTCTTGAATCACGGTCTTTGATCACCGTCTTTGATCGCGGTACTTGATTTCCGTGTTTGACCCCAAAAATTGGCGACAATCGCGTCTTGCGTCTTGCGCTGCGGCGTGGAACGGGTGAACGCACAGACGGCATTTACGCGGGTTCTGCCACTCCGTCATTCCAGATACGATGGACCTCGCGGCCCCTTCCCTCGGCTTTTGCCTGCACCATCGCCTTGGCATGCCGGCCCATCACCTCGTCGAGCGTGGCGTCGGGCTTCACAAATACCGAGCCGGCGATACAGAAGGTCACCGGCCAGCCGCGCAACAAGGTCAGCGTCGCCAGTTGGGCGCGAAGCTTGCCCAGCACCGCGAGGGCGTGCTCGGGCGGCATTTCGGGCAGGACCACGGTGAATTCGTCGTCGCCGGAGCGGGCTATCCGGTCCGAGCCGCGGAAAGTCCGCCTGAGCGTGTCGGCAACAGCCTGCAACAGGAGATCCCCGACGCTGTGCCCATGCCGCTCGTTGAAGGCCTTGAAATTATCGCAGTCGACGCTGATGAGCGTAAGCACATGCCCATGGCGCCGGCAGCGCTGAATTTCACTTTCGACAATTTCATGCAGCAATTTTCTGTTGGCGACCCGTGTCAGAAAATCCCCGCGAGATAACACGCGCTCCATCTCCAAGGCAAAGCGCAGTTTCGCCACAATCCAGATTAGCGCGCCATAAAACAGCAGGTTGAGAATCAGGTCCCAGTAGAAATAAAGTTCGTTCGAGTAAGGGTGCCCGCCGAAGGTCCCGACCAGCCATTGCACATACGAGGCGCCCAGACCGTACACCAGGGCCGCGACCCGGCCGATGCGCCAATCCATCAACAGGCAGGGAATGGCGTAAAAGGGCGACATCATCAACTCGACACCGGTCAGGTAATCGAGTGCGGCGATCACCAGCAACGCCAGGCTCGCCAGAAGATAGGTCATGCGCACCGTCAGGCGGTTGATCCGGCCGAACAAGAATGCGCCCGAATCAATGCGATGCCAGAAGTCGAAAAAAGCGTTCTTGTCTATGGCCCTCTCCCTTGACGCCGCGCTCCCGTGTCGAGCGGGCCGCCGCCCAACTCAAACACGCCGCCAGCCGGCTGCCTTTATGCCATTGCGGTCATATCGTCTTATCGGCCTAGCGGCGCCCGGCTTTAACAAAAGCCAGCGAAGACTGGAACAACTCGAGGTCTTTTGCATAATCGGCGGGATCGGCACGGTTGATCTGGATCCACTCGCGCGTGGCGGCCACACCGCCGGGCTGGAAAGGCACGACGTTATCGCGCGAAAAATGCAGCTCTGTCGCAGTCGCCGCGGGCAGACGCAATCCGACGCCCTCGCCACTGATACAGGCAAACATCTTGTCACTGACAAAGTACGCGTCAAGCTTGTTGATTTTACGTGCCTCAACGCCGGGCAGCTTGAGGAGCAGCGCGTCGATCCGCGCCTTGAGTCCGGCGGGGTCTTTGGTGGTGTCTGGAGTCGATGGCATGTCGCAGCAAGTAAAAAAAGAGGGCGTCGGAATTATAAACGCCGCCGACCCGCACCGGATTTTGGCGAAAAAATTGCACTCCCGACGGAGCGATCGTCTGAAAACCCGCGCCAGAAAAGGGTTTTCAGTCATGCCGTGCCGCAACATTGTGGCATCACGGCGGGTCCCGGCCCGCATCAGGCCGGTGGTATTACCCGCGCGCGCGTGCTACCTTACAAAAAAAGCATTACGAAAAACAATACATCCATTCGGGAGGACAATCACATGAAATGTCATGTCGCGGCGCTGCTTTGTGCACTTGCCACAGCGTCAACCGCCGCCTATTCACAACAGGCTCCGCAGTCACCGGGCGCTCTGACCGAAACACAGGCGCTCGGCCGCCAGCTCTTTGCGCAATCCTGCGGCATCTGCCACCTGCAGGCGGTGCGCGGCACCAACACCTACGGACCGGTGCTCACCAAGGCCGCCACGGCTGGCAACGATGATGTGATGCGCGCCTTCATGCAAAACGGCACTGACCGCATGCCGGCCTTCAAGTACTACCTCAAGCCGGTGGAGATGGACGCAATCATCGCCTACGTCAGGACCATTCCCGCGCCAACCGCCCCCGCCCAGAGCGCCCAAAAATAAGGAGCCCATCATGAACACCCATTCCAAAAAATTCATCGCACGCGCGGCATCCTCTATTTTTGCAAGCGTTGCAGGGGCCGCCCTTGCCGCATCCGGAGCCCAGGCCGCCGACCATTTGCTTAGCGGGGCCATCAGCACCGCATCCGGCCAGAAACTTGAGGGCGTGACGGTCTCGGCCAAGATGGAAGGCTCGAGCATCGCCACCAGCGTCTACACCGATACCGCCGGCAATTATTACTTCCCGGCCTTGCCCGCGGGCAAGTACCGCGTATGGGCCCAGGCCCTCGGTTTCGAAGCGTCCAAGGGCTCGGTTGATTTATCGGCGGCAAAACGCCAGAACTTCACGCTGGCCGACATCACCGACCCCGAGCGGCGCTTCCGGCAGATGCCCGGCGATATGATGGTTGCGGCACTGCCCGAAGCCACGCCCGAGGATGCCCGCGCAAAAAAAATCCTGATGAACAACTGCACCGGCTGCCACTCGACCAGCTACATGCTGCAGTTCAAGTTCGATGAGGCCGGCTGGAGCAAGATCATCGACCTGATGAAGGTGGTGCCGGTGACCGGTGTGTATCCGGGACCGACCGGCAAGCCCAACATGATCATCCAGCGTCATCAAAAGGAACTGTCGGCCTATCTTGCGCGTGCGCGCGGCCCGGGCGAGACTTCGATGAAATTCACGTCACGCCCGCGCCCCACCGGCGAGGCGGCGCGCGCGGTCTGGAAGCTCTATGACCTGCCGCTCAACCGCGTCGCCGGCATCGGCACCGAATACGCCGTCAATGACGGCACCGACTGGGCGATGGGCACCACCTCCAAGCTCGGCCAGTTGCCGCACGACGGCGCACTCGGGACCGACGGCACCATTTACTTCACCGTCAACAACCCCAACCCCGGCGTGACCATAGGCAAGGTCAATCCGAAAACCGGCGCGGTCAAATTCGTCAAGGCCAACACCGCCAATGGCGAGGCGGCCACCGCACACGGCCTGGTGCGCGACGGCACCGGAAATTTCTGGTTTGACATCAATCCGGGCCGGCGCGCGATCGGCAAGTACGACACCAAGACCGACAAAATCCTCATCTACCAGACCCCGCCCGACATGTCGCCGATCGGCGGCGCGGTCACGCTGGACGTCGACGGCAAGGGCATGGTGTGGGCCTCCACGCCCAACGGCGCGGTTCGCTTCAATCCGTCGAACTGGACCTTCATCGAGTACAAGTCGCGCATCGGGGTCAACCACCCCAAAGGATCGGGCGCAACCTACGGCGCCGCGGGTGACCGCGACGGCAACGGCTGGTGGACGCAAATGGCCATGGACCTCGTCTACAAGGCCGACCCGCTCACCGGAACCACCACAGAAATCAAGCTGCCTGACGCGCAGAGCTATGCCATGACGGCCGAGGATCGCAGCTTTTACGAATCAGTCAACGACCTTGGCTTTAACGCGCCGCTGCCCTGGTCGCCGGGTCCGCGCCGCATGGGCACCGACAAGGCCGCCGACCTGCTCTGGGTGGGCAATTCATTCGGTTCCTCGTTTACAAAGATCAACACGCGGACCAATGAACTCACCACAATCGCGCTTCCCGACAAGAGCATGCAGCCCTACCACGTCGTCGTCGACGGCAAGCACAACGTCTGGGGCAACCTGTGGACCTCCGACCACATCATCCGGCTCAACCCGGCGACCAACACCTGGACCACCTTCGACCTGCCGGTACGCGGCACCGAGATTCGCCATATCGCGCTGGGCGAACAGGGCGGCAAACTCGCGGTGGTGATGCCGGTCTATCGCACCAACCAGATGGGCGTAATGACGGTGCGTAGCGACGCGGACATCGCGGCGCTCAAGGCTGGCGCGAAATAACCGGGGGCGCGGCGATGAAAGCGACCCACGCGAAATGGGCACTGGTACTCGGGATATGCAGTCTTGCCACAAGCGCCGTGGCCCAGGGCCTGGTCAGAAGCAATCACCTGTCCGCCGCACTGGCGCATGAGGCGGTGGCGGCGGCCGTTGCCGCCTGCGCAAAGGCCGGCTACGCGGTGACCGCGATCGTCGTCAACAACGACGGCGTGCGACAAGCCGTGCTGCGCGGCGACGGCGCCGCGGTGCACACCCTAGACAGCGCTTACGCCAAGGCCTACACGGCTGCGTCGCTGGCGCCGGTACGCAAGGACGATTCGACCAAGGCCATCGCCGAGCGCATTGCAAAAATACCCGGCGTTAGCACCGCCGGGCTCTCCAGCCTGCCCTTCATCAATTTCACACCGGGCGGCGTGACCATCATCGCCGGCACCGAAGCCATAGGCGGCATCGGCGTGGGCGGCGCGCCGGGCGGTAATTTCGACGATGACTGCGCGCGTGCCGCCCTGGCACAAATCCGCGACCGCATGAAGTGATCGCAGTCGCGGGTGATACCGCATGCCCGCGGTAAAGCTCGGCTGAAACTCAGTTGAAATAGTGCCCGGTGCGCACCGTGCGGATGCGGTAAAGGCGCCAAGGCAGCGCCGAACTCATGTAGAGCACATTGGCCTCATCACCGCGGCCAAAACCGACGTTGGTCGATAACGCCCCCGCCGGGTTGGTGATGCGCTCGATGACATTGCCAGCAGGGTCGAGTACGGTGATACCCGACTTGGGCTCCTTGGGATTGGCGTTATGGGTGGCGATATAGAGGTTGCCGTCGGTATCCATGGTCATCCCGTCCGCGGCCTGTTCGTCGTCGCGGAACACCAGCTTTGCGTTGGAGATGTTCCCACCCGCATCCAGGTCGAACATCACGACGCCACCGGCAGGCAGGCCGAAGCGGTCGGTCTTGGGACCGAGCGGATTGATAGGCAGGCGCGTGTAGTTCGTCGTTGCCACATAGAGGCGCTTGCCATCGGGCGACACCTCGATACCGTTGGGCCGGAATAGTCCGGTCTCCAGTTCCGTGATACTACCGTCCGGATCAATGCGGTAGACCGAATTGGGCAGTTCAAATGCCTCCTTGCCAGGCGCATAACGCGCGTCAGTAAAGTAGATGCGGCCCTTTGCGTCACTGGTGAGGTCGTTGGGGCCGTTGAGGCGCTTGCCGCGGTAGGTGTTGGCGAGCATGCGCATCTCGCCGGTGGCGAGGTTGCGGCGCATTACCGCACGCCCGCCGGTGTCGTCGCCCTGTGCGATCAAAAGGTCGCCGTTCTTGTCCACGTGCAGGCCGTTGGCCATGCCGCTGGGTTCCATCACCTTGGTGGTGGTGTTGGTGACCGGGTCGAAGCGGTAAATCGTGCCGCCGGGGTTGTTTTCCTTCACCAGGAAGGTGCGTGTCAGGTCGGTGGCGTAAATTTTCCCGTTCTTGTCGGCGACCACGCCTTCGGCAAAGAGGATGCCCGAGCGCGACACTTCCTGCCATTGGGCGCCGGTTGCCACGACGCCGGTCGGACGGCTTCCGATCGAGCCACAAGCGGCCAGTTGCAGTGAAAGAACAGCCAGCAGCCAGGTGCCGCGGCGTTTCAGATTCGCACTCATGTTTCCTCCTTGATGTTTATCCACAGGGTTAATCCTTCGGGTGAGACTGTTTGGTGAGTCCGTTTTTATGATTTATTGAAACGTCTTGCGCACGGCGTCAGCCGACCGGCGCGGCCGACACCAGTACGAAGGCGATCAGGCAGGGCTCGTCGGTACGGTTGCTCCATGCGTGGTGGGTGCCGCGCTGGACGATGCAGTCGCCCTGTCGCAGCAGCACTTCGGCCTTGTCGAGAACCGCGTAGATCTCGCCGCGCAGCACGATCGCGTAGTCGATGGTGCTGGTCTTGTGCATGCCCGGGTGCCGTTTCGCCGGATCACCCGACACATCGACGCCCATGCTGGAAAAATGCGCCTGCGTGTCGATGGTCTTGAGACGCACGCTGTCCGGCGGGTACTCGATCAGCCGGAACAGCGTCCCGCCGGGCTCGGGTTCAATTTTCTGGATGCGCCGCGCATCGTCGGTGCTGCCCGAATTGTCCGCGGGCGAAGCAGCGGTTTCCCACAACTCGACGAGGCTCAGTCCGCCAGCCTTGGCAAGCAACTTCGGTGCGGCACCGTTGTCCTCGAACAGGATGGTCGAGAAGCCCTCGGCATCATGTCCGGTAACCACGCGTTTTGGCTTGTGAATGTCGTTGGTCGTCATGGTGTGTGTAGTAACCGTTTTTTCAGTCGACCCGCGCGCCGCTTTCTTTCACCAGGCGTGTCCAGCGCGCGGAGTCCGTGCGTAAAAAAGCAGTGAGGCGCTCGCCGGTCAAATCATCCGGTGGCATTTCAAATCCGAGCGAACGGTATTGCTGGCGCAGCGTGTCCGAGCGCACCGCCTGCGCCGCATCGGCCCGCAGCTTCGCCACCACCGCCGGCGGTGTGCCGGCGGGGACAAACAATCCGGTCCAACTCACAAGGTCATATTCACTGAAACCGGCCTCTGCCAGGGTCGGGACTTCAGGCAGCGCCTCGGCGCGCCGCGCCGCGGTGGTGGCAAGAATCCGCAACTTGCCCGCCGCGACCTGACCGCGCACCACCGGGTAGGAGGTGAACATCATATCGACCTGTCCGGACACCAAGGCCAGCACCGCCTGCTCCGCTCCCTTGTACGGCACGTGCACGATATCGGCCTGTGTCAGGCGGCGGAACAATTCGGCGGCAAGATGCGGCAGGGTGCCGTTGCCTCCGGACGCATAGTTGAGCTTGCCCGGTGCGGCGCGTGCGCGCGTCACCAAGTCGGCCACCGATTGAACGCCCTTGTCCCCGTTCACCACCGGAACCACCAGCAGGAAAGGCAGGACGTTGGTCAGTGCCACCGGCACCATGTCGGTCGCCACATCGATACTGTTGACGCCGAGCGCGCGCGCGATCTGGAAACTGGAGGTCGCATTGAGCACGGTGTAGCCATCGGCGCTGCTCTTGGCAACCGTTTCGGCGGCGACCTTGCCGCTGGCAGCCGGCAGCACTTCGGTGATGACCTGCTGCCCCCAAGCGGCACCCAGGGAAGCGGCGAGCATGCGGGCCGCCGCATCCGGTCCGGGACCGCTGATGATACGAACCGGCTTGGCCGGGAATGACTGGGCGAGCGCACCGGTGCAAACCAGCCACGCCGCGATTCCGAACAATCTTTTCATGACGCACCCCCTATGAACGGCAGCAACAGCGAACTGGCGTGCGCACCCCCGGCATGGATGGTGTGTGCGCCGCCAAAGCGCTCGGCCGGGCGGTCGAGCGGATCGTCGTGCAGGAAAAAGCCCGAGCCCTTGTAGGGGCCGGTCGCATCCGCGCGCTCGAAGTCGCGCCCGGCGAGCACCAGCTCGATCACGGATCCGCGCGGCAGTGCAATGCTGAGCGGCCAGATCTCCAGCTGCACTTCATAGATTTCACCGGGCACCAAGGCCTGCACTTCATCATGCGCATGAAAGGGCCGCCAGGGTGCGGACAGGGACGGGTCCAGCTTGCGCTGCGACACGCGCAACCAGCCCTGCGAGAGCGGCGCACGCGGTTCGATGGCGGTGATGAATACCACCTCTTTGCCGTCAGGGCCGTAGGCACGCAGTGTGGCGAACAAATCCATGTCCGTCGTGGCCGAGGACACCCACAAGTTTGCCACCGCGGGGCCGGCCAGTTCGACATCGTGTTCAAGCGGTGGCGTGCGAAACGCCACGCCGGCGCCCGTTGCCTCGTAAGAGAGACTCGAAGGATCGGGCGTATCACCAACCAGTTGCCGCGCCGCACAATCGAGAAACAGTGAAGTCCACCGCGTGCCGGTGAGCGGCCAGCGTGTGTCCGTGATGTCACGTGCAATGCCGTCATCGACGGTACGCATCCCCACCTCGACACGCGGCTCGCTCTCCCAGTCGTTGTCGATGTCCTTTAGATAGCGGTCGAAAAAGCGCCGCTGCAAGGCAACGCTGTCGGGGGACAAGAAAGTCAGGAAGTAGGAACCGCTTTGCACCTTGAGCCATTTGTCGCGCGATGCAATGCGCTGGTAGCCCTCGATGGTGCCGCGAAGATGCAGGCCGAGGCCGCCGTAATTGGCCACCACCAGTGCCGGCAGCGTAATGTCCTCGAAAACGGGACTGCGCGCGCGATACCAGTCGTCATCGAGCGGATGCGCCAGAATGTCGCCCGGGTAATCAACCCGGTTGGCGCCCAGTTGCTGCGCAGATAAAGCTTCCGGGCCGTTGGTACGCTCGCCCGTGTCGATATCCTTGAACGGGCATTCCGGATTGCCGTGCTGGCCGCGCAGCACGCTGCGCGGCCACCAGCGACGCGTAAATCCGCTGGAGAACATGCCGCCCTGGCGCACACGGTCGCGGTAAAAATCAGATGCACCCTGCCAGGGCAGGATGGCAGCAAGATGCGGCGGGCGCATCGAGGCGATCATCCACTGCCCCGCGGCGTAATACGAAATGCCAAGCAGGCCGACCTTGCCGCTGGACCAAGGCTGCACCCCGGCCCAACCGATAGCATCGTAGAAATCGCGAAACTCGGCGGGCGAGTTAGGATCGAGCCGCCCCGGCGATTTGCCGGCGCCGCGCGAATCGACCTTGACGATGATGTAACCGTGGCGCACCCAGACCTCGGGGTCGGGCGTCTCAAAGACAAGATACTTGCACGACGAGGCGGCAAGAATATCCGGATGGCGTTCGCGCAGCGCCGTCCATGCCTCGGGCATGAACTCGGATAAATGCACGTCCTTGCCGTAAGGCCCAAGGGTCATCAGTACCGGGTACCGCCCCGGCTCGACCGGGCGGAACACGTTGGCGCGCAACAGCGCACCGTCGCGCATGGGTATTGCCACATCCTTGTCCTGCTGCATCGTGTACGTTTGCGTTGCGGCCATACCCGTCATTTCGCCAGCCCTTCGTCTATTTTGATACCGGTGGTCTGCACCACGCGTCGAGCTATGGTTCGATCGGCCTGGATAAACGCGGCAAACGCCTCGGGCGTATCGCCGACAGGCTCGAAGGCCTGCAGTGCGAGCACTTTTTCAACAAAGGCTGCGTCTTTCACGACCGCAGAGAACGCGGCGTTAAGCCGGTCAATGGCAGGCCGCGGCGTTCCGGCCGGCGCGAAAAAACCAACCCAGTTGTCAAAGCCCGGATCGATGCCCAACTCGGCCAGCGTCGGCACATCGGGCAACTGGGGTACGCGCTTGGCCGTGGTGACGGCGAGCGCCTTGAGCTTGCCGGCGCGGATTTGCTGCAGCACGAAGCCAAGCGCGACATAGGTCACATGCGCCTCGCCCGACAGCAAAGCCGGGATGGTTTGTGCCGAGCCCTTGTAGGGAATATGCGCGATATCGACTTTGGCCTGGCGTTTGATCCACTCCAGATAGATGTGCGGATTGCTTGCGGACCCGAATGAAGCCCAGTTGATGCTGCCCGGTTTGCCACGGGCATACGCGATCATCGCCGGCACCGTATCAAATGGCGCCTGCGCCGAGGCAACGATCACACCGGAGATGCGCACCAGGTTGACGACGGGAATGAAATCTCGCTCCGCATCGTAGGGGAGTTTCGGAAACAGGCTCGGGTTGAACGACATCGCCTCACCAGTGCCCAGGCAGATGGTGTAGCCATCAGGGGGCGCCTTGGCGCAGGCTTCAAAGGCGATCAGACCGCTCGCCCCCGGCCGGTTTTCCACGACCACCGGCTGGCCGAATGCGGCGGTACCACGCTGCAGGATGTTACGCGCCAAACCGTCCAGCGCGCCGCCTGCGGGGTATTGCACAATCACTTTCAGCGGCTTGGATGGATATGACTGCGCAGACGCACCTGGCGCTACGAGGGCCGCCACCGCAAGCAATACCAGCCCGACCACACGCTCGGCCCAAACGCAATGATTGCGCATTACTTCCCTCCCCAAAAACGATAAAACCGGATTCGCCCTGGCGCTGTGCGCGGACGTATTTTCCCGTATGACAATGCTTACTCGGCTTTGATGCCGGCCTCTTTTACAACCTTGGTGTAACGCACCGATTCCGATTGCAGGAAGGCGTCAAACTGCGCCGCCGTGCTTGGCACGGGTGCGATACCGTAGCCCTTGAATTTTTCCTGCACCTCGGTGCTGCGCAATGCGCGCACCAGTTCGGCATTGAGTCGCGCGATGATCGCAGGCGGCGTCCCCGCGGCAACCACGATACCGGCCCAGTTGGTCGCCTCCAGTTCTGGGAAACCCGACTCGCGCATGGTGGGCACATCAGGGAGCACATCGACGCGCTCCGATCCGGTGGTCACTACGGCGCGCATCTTCCCGGCTTTCACCGAGGTGGCGATTTCTGTCGCGTTGCCGTAAATCATGCTGACGTGGTTGCCCGCCACCGCCGTCAGCGCAGGTGCCGCGCCCTGGAAGGGCGTGTGCGACATGTTGAACTTTGCCGTCAGCTTGAGCATCTCGCCCATGATGTGGTGCGTGGTGCCTATGCCCGGCGTGCCATACGAAAGTTCGCCCGGCTTCGTCTTGGCAAGCGCGATCAATTCATCGAGCGATTTCACCGGAATCGAGGGATTGACCGCAATGGCCATGGGCACCGCGATGGTCTGGCCCACCGCCCTGAAATCCTTCAGCGGGTCGAACGGCATTTGCGGGCGCATCGCCGGGTTGACGATGAAACTCGGAAACACCACCAGCAATGTGTATCCGTCGGCGGGGGCGCGCGCGACGATCTCCGAGCCGATGATCGTGCTGCCTCCCGGCTTGTTCTCAACCACCATGGTCTGGCCCAGCCCTCGTCCCATCTGGTCGGCGAGCACGCGGGCGGTGAGGTCGGCCGCGCCGCCCGGCGGAAAGGGCACGACAATGCGCAACGGCTTGGACGGAAAGGTCTGCGCATTGGCGGCGCCGGCCAGCATTGCGGCCGCGACGGCGATTCCTGCGGCGATGGCATGCACTTTCATTCATTCCTCCCTGTTGAAAAACGCGTGTTTTTTATTATCGCGTGAACATAGATGACACGGCCGGCTAGGCCTTTTTTACGAACTCCGACTTGAGCTTCATCGCACCGATGCCCTCGATCTTGCAGTCTATGTCATGGTCGCCCTCGACGAGGCGGATACCCTTGACGCGCGTGCCGACCTTTATAACCGCCGAGCTGCCCTTGACCTTGAGATCCTTGATCACGGTGACGCTATCCCCATCCTGCAAAACGTTACCGTTGGAATCACGCACCGCGCGCGTCTCGTTCCCGATCCTGGCGGCACTTGCCGCCGGATCCCCTTTCGCCCATTCATGGGCACACTCGGGGCAGACGTACAGGTTCGCGTCCTCATAGGTCAGAGCGGAATGGCATTGGGGGCAAGGGGGAAGTTCGGGAAGTTCGCTCATGCTTTATCTGGTTCGTCCGGCGGGGTCGCTTTGTCGACCGCTGGCAGAACACCGGGGCAGGGTGACCAAGGAACGTCCGTTATTACCGTGACGGTGAGGGCCGTTCATCCGGAGTATCGCACACAATTTTACGTTGCCGCGCATTCACGGCAACGGCCTGGGGCACCAACCAAGGCAGGCCGCCACCCGCAAAGCCAGGTCTGGCGCGCCTTTCCAGCCATCAACCGCCGTGGACAGCATGGCAAGGCCCGCGCTTGATCTGTATCAAAGTAGTACACGCTAAGCGACGAATAATGGGGTCATCAGGAGGTCCACCATGAACCGACCCGCCGTTTTGCTATTTGTGCTCACCTTGCTCGCGACCAGCCAGTCTGCTTCTGCCACCGACCCGCTGCGGGGAAAGACCCTGTACGAAACACGTTGCATTGTCTGTCATAACACCAGCGTTCACCAATCCGCCTCGCGCAAGGCCACAAGCTTTGCCGGCGTGCGCGCACAGGTGGCGCGATGGAGCGGTCAATTGGGCACGAGTTGGGATCCGGGCGACGTGGATGACATCACCGTCTACCTGAATGATTTGTACTACAAGCTGCCCTGCCCGCCCGCCTCCTGCCCGGCCAAGACCAGCGCACTCGGTACGACGCGCTGAACAGACCGGCGGGGCCATACCCCGACCCCGGCCGCCGGCAACTTAGCCGGCGAGCTTGTCCGATAAGGCCAGCACCGCCTTGACACAGCAGTCCATCGGCACGCGCACGATGCCGGCGCCGATCTGGCCGATGCCGGCCTGCTTGTGGGCGATACCCGTCGTGACCACCGGGCGGATCCCGGTATCGACCACCTTGCGCACGTCGATGCCCGAGGGCGCGGCCTCGAATTCAAGCGTGGGCAGCGACAGCGACGGATTGCGCGTCCAGGTGATGTGGTACATCTCGCGCGAATAGGCCATGGCCTGGGCGACGGTGCCGCCAACCAGTTGCACCAGCGCAGGCGACGCGGCGAGCGACTGCCCGCCGTACCCGGCGGTTTCGCAGATCGCCGAATCGCCCAGATCGGGATTCGCATCCTCTTGCTTGAACCCGGGGAAGAACAGGCCTTGCGGCGTATCCGAGGGCGCCTCGAACCACTGCTTGCCAAGGCCGCTGACGCGGATCGCGGTGGTCACGCCGTTGCGCGCAATGGCTGTCACGATGGACGAGCCCTCGACGCCGTGGGTCGCGTCCATGATGGCCTTGCTGGCCACCATCGACAGGTTCAGGAAGAACTGCGAGGTGCGGGCGATAAAATCAAGAACTTCGCGCGCCTGCGCACGCTCGATGGCCGCGCTGCCGGCGAGCGCCCCGCCTATGGCCATGTGAAAGAGTGCCGTCGCGGCGGCATTGCGGCTGTGCACCTCATCGCCCATCAGCAGCGCCTGCGCCTGGATTGACTTGAGGTCTATGCCGCCGTCGATTTCCTTCACTGCGGCCTTGAGTGCCGGCGCGAGCACGCGCTCCATCCACTTGAGCCGGTCTATGACTTCCTGGCTGTAGGCGCCAAAACGCAGCACCTTGCCTATGCCCTCGGAAAAATTCGTGTACGCCATGTTGCCGCGATTGGCGTTTTTCACCACAAACACCGGCATCGACGGCGAGATGGTGCCCGACATCGGACCGACCGCGGCAAGGTCGTGGTTTTGCATGAACTCGACTTCGCCTGCGGCGAGCATCGCGCGCGCCTCTTTGTCATCCTTCGCCCAGCCCTCGTAAATCATCGAGCCGATCAGCGTGCCCTGCATCGGGCTGCACATTTTTTCCCAGGCCACCGGCGCGCCGGCGTGGGTCAGCACGCGCCGCCCCTTGGCCCACAACTCGGGCCAGATCTCGTCGGCACGCAAGGCCACATCGACCAGCATCGGTTGCGCAGCGAGCATGCGCGCGCTGGCCTCGGCGTTGGCGCGGTCGATCTTGGAGCCCACGGCATCCGGGTCACTTGCATCACCAGCCAGTTGCGCCAGCTTCCAGGCCAATTCCGGATCGCCGTTCCCGGCCGGACGCCAGTCAAGGTGCTTTGCCGCAACGCCCGCCTCGGTCACGCTGCGCGTGAACGTATCAATACCGACATTAAGGACGGTGAGATCGCGATCGAGCAGGTCTTGTGTACGGGCTTTGGTCTGGGTCATGGCGTTGCTTCCTGGCGGGTGTTCTGGTTCAACGATCGGCTGTCAGTGGCTGGATGAGGCGTAAATTTCTTTTGCCGTCGGCTGGAAAGCCGCATCTGGCGCCGCTTTCCAGCCGATTGCTTCCGCGGTGCCCGCGGCTCCGAGCATGAATCCGGTGAGCATGTCCCAGCCGGAGGAATGCCCGATCGCGGTAAGCGCACGTGCGGCGGCAAGTTGTTCACCGGCGCCCCCGTTGATGGCTTCCGCGAGGTCGTGCAAGGGCGCATAAGCCGCGCCGCGTGCAAGGTCACCAAAGAGCGCCGCGCTGATGGCGTTACTGCGCGTTGCTGCGGCACGCGTCAGGTTCACAGCCGCGGAGTGCCATGCCGCGGCATCGCCGCGCATCCGGCGCGCGAACAGGCATGCCCCCACAAAATCGTCACCAGAGGGCGTGAGGCCGAGGCCGAGGCCGAGCAAAGAAAAAGCCGCGGCCTCAAATGCCACCGCATCATCGCGCACGATGCCATCGACGAGTGCGGCCAGCCGCGCTCCGGCAAGATCGAGCGGAAAGCGCAAGGGCGCCCCGGCGAGCAACACGCCGAACCCGGCGGGCACACCGAGCGCGGACACCTGCGTGCGGATAAGCGCGCACGACGAAGCCAACTGCCCGCGCTCGATACCTGGCACTGCGGGCGCGTGCCACACCGTGGCGGCATCGACACCAAGTTTCAGCCCGTCGCAAAGCCGCGCGGGACGTGGATTCGCTAGCAAGATGCGGCGCGGATGCCATACACCGCTGCCGGCGCCGAGCCAGACGATTTCGTCGCCGGCAAGCATGTAGGGCGAATCCGGGAAAGCCGGTAACGGCCGAAGAATGCCGAGGCAGGACACCAGGGCGGCATGGGCGATGCTTCCGACCGCGGTGACGCGCAAGCCGCCCTCGACCACGCTGTTCATATTGTTCATGGCGTGATGGTCGTGCCCGAACGACCTTCGAGTGCATCGAAGGCATGTTCCAGGGACGTGATCACCACCTTGCCGGCGGGTTCGCGCGCAAGATAGGTCAGCGCAGCATCGATTTTCGGTCCCATGCTGCCGGGAGGGAATTGCCCGTCCGCCATATGCTGTTTCGCTTCGGCAACGCTCATGTGCGATAGCTCGCGTTGTGTCGGCTTGCCGTAGTCGAGTGCGACGCGCTCCACACCGGTGAGCATGATCAGCGCGCCGGCGCCAAGCTCGGCGGCGAGCATCGCGCTGGTCAGGTCCTTGTCGATGACGGCAGGCACCCCCTTGAAGCGACCGTCGGGTGTGCGCACCACGGGGATCCCGCCTCCGCCGCAGGTGATCGGGATGATACCGGCGTTGAGCAGGGCCAATACGGTGGGCAGGTCGAGGATGCGCAGCGGACGCGGCGAGGGTACGACACGACGCCAGCCACGCCCCGAATCCTCGATGAAATCCCAGCCGGTTTCGGCGCCGAAGGCCTTGGCCTGCGCCTCGGTGAAAAAGCGACCCACCGGCTTGGTCGGGTTGCTGAACGCCGGATCCTTGGGATCGACCTCAACCTCGGTAACCACCGCCGACACCGTGGCCGATACACCCTCTTCGTGCAGCACATTGGAAAAACTCTGCTGCAGCATGTAGCCGAGTCCGCCCTGCGAATGCGAAACGCAGACATCCATGGGCATGGGGGGAATTTCACGTGCCGTCTGCGCCATCCGGTAAAGAATATTGCCCACCACCGGACCGTTGCCGTGGGTGAGAATAAGCTTGTACCCGGAGCGGATGATGCTGACAAAGTGCCGGCACACCCCAGCCATCAGATCGAGTTGCTCCTCCGCCGTGCCCTTGATGGAGGGGGGATAGGCGGCGTTACCGCCCAACGCGACGACAACGCGCTTCATGCTGGCGTCGCGTTCCACCGGCCTGCCACGACTACCCGTCGCTCGGAAATCGGCATGGGACTAGGCTTTTATGCCTGCGACCAGCGCGGCCGCAAGACGCGCCGCGGCGACGCTCGATTGCGCCACCAGCGCGCCGGCATCAACGAGCGCACGATCCTGCGCGGTCAGCGGTTGCGGATCCTCATCGGTGCCGCAGGCAAAGGCGACAATCGCCAGCGCGCGTCCGCCCTTTGCCGCGATGGCCTTGGCTTCTCGAATCGCCGGAGCGAGCGCGCCGGCCGGGTCGGCATGTGCGCCGTAACCGAGCACCACGTCGAGCACGATGACCGCCACTTCCGGATCGGCCGCCTCCTTGAGCAGGCGTTCGATGCGCGCGCCCTGGTCGATCATCGGGTGAGGACGACCAACCGTGAACTCGTCATCACCCAGGTCGATGGCGCTGTGCTCGCGGCTGGCCTGCTTGGGATTGGGCAGCGCGTCGGCTTTGTCGACAGGCACATTGGACCACGTGTGCAGACCGAGTTGCTTCCAGATGAGCTGCGCTTCCGTGCAGAACGTGCCGCCCGAATACAGGCCGCGCAACCAGCGCTGGCTTTTTGCAAACTTGATCTCCGGGACGCTGGCCCCCTGCTCTGCCGCCGCGGCCTTGCCGGTGGCAAGCGCGACGGACTGGGCGGCGCATTCAAACAGCGTTGCAACGGTGTGCACGTTGGCGGCACCGCCCCTGGCGCTCGAGCCAAGGAACAAGACCACGGCCGGCTTGCCGATCGCGGCAAGGCGCGCGAGCACCTTCTCGGTCACGGCGGGTGCGGGCGGTTTGGAGACGATCGTAATGACTTTGGTCGCCGGATCAGCGGCAAGCACATCGATGGCCTGCAGCATGGTGGTGCCGCCGATCGCCTCATAGACATCGCGCCCGCCGGTACCGATCGCCTGGGATACGCCCGATCCTAGCCGGTGGATCTGCGTCGTCACTTCCTGCAACCCGGTGCCCGACGCGGCAACGAGGCCGATCGGTCCGCCACGCACGACGTTGGCAAAGCCAAGCGGCACGCCGTTGATGATCGCGGTACCGCAATCGGGCCCCATCACCAGCAGGCCTTTTTTCGAGCCCACGCGCTTGATCGCCTGCTCCTGCCCGATGGAGACGTTGTCGCTGAACATGAACACATGCATGCCAAGGCGCAGCGCCTTGAGCGCTTCGGCGGCGGCATACGGCCCGGGCACAGAGATCTGCACAAGTCCCGATTTCAACCCGCCCGAATTCGCGCCCACCGCCATCGCCAGCGAACGCGGCTGCATTTCAGCCACGTCGGTCGCGCCGCCCTTTGCAGAGCCTCCCGCAAGCAGGTGCTCGATTTCGGCCAGCGCTTCGGCAAGGACCGCGTCCTCGGCCTCGACCAGCATCATTACGTCATTGGGGCCGGCGCCGGACACACCCACATCGAGCAGGCCCGCCTCCTTGAGAATGTCCTTGTTGGCGGCGGTGCCCATGAGCAGCGTCGCGCGCTTGACGCCCTCGCGTGCCTGCGCCGTCTCGGCAATGCGCATCAGCGCAACCGAGTCCTTGTAAAGATTGGGTTTGATGATGGAGCGGATGGTCACGACTGGCTTTCCGGGCTTTTTGAACCGCCGACCGCCGACGCTGGCACCGACGCTAAAGTTCGGTGGTCAACTTGGCTGCTTTTACAGCCTCCAAGTATACCCCCAATCCGGACCGGTCAGCGCCAAAGGCGCTGACCGGCGAGACTCATCGCGCCTTGGGCGGCTCGGTAACCCGACGGTCGCCCAGGCGCGCCCAGGTGCGCGCGAACCACTGTGCAAAGTCATCCACGTAAGTGAACACCACCGGAATCACCAGCAGGCTGAGAACCGTTGAAGTAATCAGCCCGCCGATCACCGCAATCGCCATCGGACTGCGAAACGACGAATCGGCGGCGCCGCCGCCGATCGCGATGGGCAACATGCCCGCACCCATCGCGATGGTGGTCATGATGATGGGCCGGGCGCGCTTGTGGCACGCGTCGAGCAGCGCATCCCAGCGGCTCATCTTCGCGTCACGCCGCGCCACGATGGCGTACTCGACCAACAAAATGGAGTTCTTGGTCGCTATGCCCATCATCATGATGAGGCCGATCAGCGAGGGCATGGAAAACGCCTTCCCGGTGACAAGCAGGGCGACAAATGCGCCTCCGAGGGAAAGCGGCAGCGCGGCGAGGATGGTGACCGGTTGCAACACGTCCTTGAACAACAGCACCAGGACGATAAAAATACACAGTACTCCGGTGAGCATCGCAAGGCCGAAACTTGCAAAAAGCTCGTCCATGATCTCGGCGTCGCCAATCTCGATCTGCCTCACCCCGGCAGGCAGGTTGCGGATCGACGGCAGCAGGGCTACCGCGTCCGCCACCTCGCCAAGGGGCACACCGGCAACCTCGATCTCGAAATTGATGTTGCGCGCGCGGTCGTAACGGTCGATCTCGGCCGGGCCACTGCCCATTTCCAGGCGCGCAACCTGGCCGATCATCACCGGCCCGACTTCCGGCCTGGAGGAGGACACGGTAAGCCGTTCGAGCACCTGCAGGTCCCTGCGCGCGGCCGCTTCAAGCTTGACCACCACCGGCACCTGGCGCTGCGACAGGTTTAGTTTGGGCAGGCCCGCATCGTAATCGCCTATCGTGGCGATACGCAGCGCCTCGCCGATGGATGCGGTGGTCACACCAAGGTCCGCGGCGCGCGCAAAGTCCGGGTGCACCGCCAATTCAGGCCGAACAAGAGCCGCGGTCGATGACACGTTACCGATGCCCGGAATGGTGTGCAGGTCCCGTTCGACATCAAGGGCCGCCTTGGCGAGGGCCAGCGGATCGTCTCCGGTAAGGACCAGCACGTATTTCTCGCCCGATCCCCCAAGGCCCACTTTTGTTCGCACGGCAGGCAGCACAGAGAGCGCTTCTCGCATCTGGCGTTCCGTCACCTGCTTGCGCTCGGGCCGGTCTGTGCGGGCGTCCAGCAACACGGTGAGGGTGGCCTTGCGCACCTCGGCGGCTCCGTGCGGCGCGAACGGGTCATTCCCGGCGGCGCCCCCGCCTATGGTGGTATACACGCTGCGAACGTGCGCCACCGGGAGCAGCACGGTACGTGCGCGCTCGGCCGCTTCACGCGTTTGCACCATTGTGGAACCGGGCGGCAGCTCCAAATGCACCTGGGTCTGCGACATGTCATCGGGCGGAATGAAGCCGGTCGGCAGCAGGGGAATGAGCGCGACCGAACCGGCGAAAAACGCCGCCGCACCAAGCATGGTGACCCAGCGATGCTTAAGGCACCATGCGCTGATGCGCATGTAGGCGCCCATCATCCGGCCGTCCACCGTGATACCTTGTGCCGCCGGCTTGAGCAAATAGGCGGCCATCATCGGGGTGAGCATGCGCGCGACCACCAGCGACGCGAACACCGCGAGTGACGCCGTCCAGCCAAACTGCTTGAAGAATTTTCCCGGAATGCCGCTCATGAACGCGGTGGGTAAAAAAACCGAGATCAGGGCGAAGGTGGTGGCAATGACCGCCAGCCCGATTTCATCGGCCGCCTCCATCGCCGCCTGGTAAGGCGTCTTGCCCATGCGCAGGTGGCGCACTATGTTTTCCACCTCGACGATGGCGTCATCGACCAGGATACCGACCACCAGCGACAATGCCAGCAAGGTCACCACGTTGAGCGAGAATCCGAGGTAATGCATGCCGATAAAGGCGGGTACCACCGACAGTGGCAGGGCCACGGCCGAGACCAGGGTCGCGCGCCAGTCGCGTAAAAACAGCCACACCACGATCACGGCAAGAATTGCCCCCTCATAGAGCAGCAGCATGGAGCCGTGGAATTCCTGTGCCACCGGCGTGACAAAATCAAAGGCTTCGTGGAGTCTGATGTCAGGATGGGTCGCCTTCAACTCGTCGAGCGCCGCGCGCACACCGGCCCCCACCTCCACTTCACTCGCGCCGCGACTGCGCGTCACCTCGAAACCGACCACCGGCTTGCCATCGAGTAGCGCAAGTGAGCGCGGCTCGGCAAAGCCGTCGGTGATCCGCGCGAGCTCAGACAGCCGCACACGACGCCCGCCCGGGAGCGACAACTCCATGCGCCCCAGCTCCTGGGCCGATTGCACATTGCCAAGCGCGCGGACCGCCTGCTCGGCCGAACCGATATCGACACGGCCCCCGCCGGCTTCCTGCTGCATCTGCCGCAACTGGCGGGAGATTTCGCCCGCAGTCACGCCGAATGAGGCGAGCCGCGCCGGATTGAGCGCAATGCCCACTTCGCGCGTGACCCCGCCGACACGGGTTACCGCCCCGACCCCGCGCACGCGCAGCAGGCGCCTGGTTATGGTGTCGTCGACAAACCACGACAACCCTTCCTCGTCGAGGCTGTCGGCGGCAATCGTAAAGGCGAGAATCGGGCTGCCCGCAAGATCGAGCTTGGTGACGACCGGATCGCGCAGGTCGGCGGGCAGATCGGCGCGTACCTTGGATACGGCGGAACGAACGTCATCGAGCGCCTCCTGCACCGGTTTTTCGAGACGGAACTCGGCGGTGATGGTGACGCTGCCATCCTGCACCTTGGTGTAGACGTGTTTGAGGCCCTGCAAGGTGGCGATGGAGTTTTCTATCCGGCGCGCGACATCGGTTTCAAGCTGCGCCGGGGAGGCGCCCGGCAATGACGCGCTTACATTGATCGTGGGCAGATCAAGATCGGGAAAATTCTGCACCTTCATCGAGCTGAACGACATCGCGCCGCCAAAGCTCAGCAGCACAAAACACATCAGTGCCGGAATCGGGTTCTTGATGCACCACGCCGAGACGTTCACTTGGCGACCACTTTCACCAGGTCGCCATCGGCGAGAAACGCCACGCCCGATGCGACGATGCGCTCGTCCGCCTTGAGCCCGCCCAGCACCTCGACGCGATCCTCGACGTGGCGTCCGGTGTCAACCTTGACGCGTGCAACCTTCGCCTGCCCGCCCTCGACCTTGCCGGCCCGGTAAACGTAGCTAAAACCGTCGCGCAAAACCAGCGCGTCCTGCGGGACCGTGAGTCCGCTGCGTGCGCCCAGCGCGAATTCACCGCGCGCGAACATGCCCGGCTTGAACCCGCGCCGCGCGGCATCGGGAAGGTCGACGTACACCAGCGCATTGCGCGTGACCGGATCGACAGTCGGCGCAACGACGCGCAGCCTGCCCTCCATGGTACCGACGCCATCCGCGCTGATCACCACCGGCAGCCCCGGCTTTAGTTTGCCGAGCTCGCCCGCGACGACCTCGGCGCGCCACTCAAGCCGCCCTTTGCGGATGAGGCGGAACAATTCCTGCCCCTGCGGCACCACCGCACCCAGCGTCGCGCTGCGCGCCGAAATAACGCCGTCGTCCCTGGCGAGGACGCGCGTGTGATCAAGGCGCAATTGCTGCGCCACGAGTTGCGCCCGCGACAGATCCAGCCTCGCCTGCGCGGTTTTTTCAGCGGTCGCGTACTGGGCCAGCTGCTGCGACGAAAGCGCGCCGCTGGCGGCGATGGACTGCGCCCGCTCGGCGTTGGCGCGCGCATCCTGGAGCGTCGCCTCCGCCTCGGCCACTGAAGCACGTGCCTGTACAAAATCGGCCGTCACCGTATCGCCCGCAAAGACCGCCAGCACCTGGCCTCGTGTCACGACATCGCCCACCTGCGCCCGCACCTCTGACAGGCGCAGTCCGCTGACTTCGGCGCCCAGGACAGCTTCTTGCCATGCGCTGATCGAGCCGTTTGCCGCGAAACGCAGCGGCACATCACGACGTTGCGCCTGGACAAGGGTCACCGTCAGCGCCGGCTTGACCGCAGTGCCGCCGGCCGCAGTGCCGCCGGCCGCAGTGCCGCCGGCCGCAGCGCCTTTATCGGGCGCCGCCGCAATCGCAATCCATGTCGCGCATGTTGCGCCCGCAAGCACCGCTGCCGATACAAGTTTTGAAATGATGGGGTTCATTTGACTGCGTTCCTGTTCGTAAATTCGTGGTTGTTCGCTTCTGCCCGGCGTTGGGCGAACCCCGCGGTTGCATCAAGCGCGCCGTCCCAACCACCGCCCGCGGCCCGATACAAGGCGATCCATGCAGCAACACCCTC
Organism: uncultured Pseudomonadota bacterium; assembly: GCA_903895005.1. The sequence goes on along the minus strand of CAITSH010000182.1, from coordinate 1,928 downwards.
ATGGTCGAGCGCGGCGACATTGGCCTCTGCGGCAAGGGAGGCGCGGCGCACCTCCTCCAGTTCGATAAGGCTGGCAAGCCCGGCGCGCTGGCGCGCCCGCACGCCGTCAAGATTTTCGCGATAACCGGCCGCTGCGATGCGCGTCTCGGAGATCCGCGTTGCGGCCCCCGTCAGCCGGACCATGGCTTCTTCCACCTCACGTACCGCCACGCGGACCTTTCCCCGGTATGCTGCTTCGGCGGCGGCGTACTGCGCACGCGCTGCGTCCACATTGGCCGCGCGCCGGCCGCCGTCAAGAATGGGCAGCGATAAGGCAGGGCCGATGGACCAGGTGCGCAAGTTGATCGCCGGGCTGCCGTCCAGCTGCGAACGCGTCGGCGTGACATTCCCGTCAATCGACAGGCGCGGGTAGCGCTCGGCGTCGATTACGCCAATATCCGCGCTCGCCGCGGCAAGATCGCGCTCCGCGGCGGCGACGTCGGGTCGTTGTGCCAGCACGCGTGCGGGCAACGCGTCGATGGCAAATTGCGCCGGTCTCGGCGGCGAGGGCGCAGCCCCCGGCGCACGCGCCAGTTTCTTGCGCAGCCCGGATTCATCGGTGCCGGTGAGCGCCACCAGGCCCTTGATGTCGATTTCGCACTGCGCCCGGCGCTGCAATAGCAACGCCGCCGCTTCGGCCGCGCTCGCGCGCGCAAGCGCCGCGTTGGCGGAGGACTGCAATCCGGCCGCCGCGGTAATGGCCTGCAATCGCGCGGTTTCGGCGCGCGACACCGCGTCAACCTTTGCGAGCTCGGCCTGGATTTCGCAAAATCGAAAGTTGACATAGGCGTTTGCAAGCTCGGCGGCGACTGACACGCGCGCATCGTGCCATGCCGCGACGTTGGCATCGAGCTTTGCGCGCGTCGACTCGCGCTGTCGGGCAAGCCCGCCAAACAAATCAATCTCCCATGAACTTTGCACACCGATCTGCACTTGGGTGCGCTGGATGGACGGGCCGCCGAAACTGAATGCCGATCGCGTCGCCCCCGCAGTCGCATCAAGCGACGGACTGCCGACGGCGTTGGCCGCTACCACATCGGCGCGCGCGCGTTCGATGCGCGCCGCCGCCTGCGCCAGCGTCGCGCTTTCACGTTGTGCCGACGCAAGCAATTCAAGCAACACCGGGTCATCGAACTGCCGCCACCACTGGCGCAGCGCATCTGCGCTGCCGCCATGGGCGACCGGCACCAGCGTTGCCGGCACGGCGACGGGCGTATTCCAAGTCTTTGCCGGTATGTCCGGTGCGCCCGCGTAATCGGGACCCAGGGTGGCAAACAGGCCGCGCGTAACGCCACACCCGGCAAGTAGGGGTAGGACAATGCCGGCCGCAACCAGGCTGCGCACGAGAACAATTCCGGCCTTCATGCAACCACCCCGGTCGCCTGCGCATGCTCGCGACGCAGCGCCTCGTGCAACGGCAGCGTCAGGTCGGCCGCGCTCCCCAACAGGGATGGCACTTCGCAAAAGGGTTCGGTCAATGTCGCACGGTAAAGCCCCGCTTTATTCCCGAAGTAATGGCGAATGGCCGATACGTTCGCCCCAGCCGGTTCGACGATGTCGCGCATCAATGCGCCCTCAAATCCACGATCCTCGAACAACCGGAGCACGGTGCGCAAGCGTTTTTTTAGCGGGTGGTCGTGCTCGGACCGGGTCCACGCAAGGAGCGGATTGATCATGGCTGGCAATCTAATAGATCGGATGATTGAAATGTGAAGAATTCGATTGATTCATGTCAAATTGCATTCAGTAATGCGCCCAAACAGCTCCCACCGAATTCCAAAAGCCGCCCTCAATAGGGAGCAAACAAACCCGAAGTTCTATCGCGAGTGTCCCGTTTATACAGCGATACGGACTTGGATCCGTTCGTTAAGCACCTGCGCATCCGTTCG
>CAITSH010000181.1 GCA_903895005.1 uncultured Pseudomonadota bacterium | reverse complement strand
GCGCGGCGAGCAAGGCGAACGTGGCTTTCATCGACGCGGGTCGTATCGCGACTGCTCTTCTGGGGGATGCCATCGCCACCAACATGTTCATGCTCGGATACGCCTTCCAGAAGGGCTGGGTACCCATCTCCGAGGCCTCGCTAATGAAGGCCATCGAATTGAACGATGTGTCCGTCGCATTCAACCAGAAGTCATTCGTATGGGGCCGGCGCGCGGCGATTGACCTCGCCCGCGTGGAAAAACTCGCCAATCCTGGCGAGGTCATCGCATTCAACAAGGCCGGGGCGCCCACCCTCGATGAAATCATCGCCCGCAGGGTTAGCTTTCTTTCCGATTACCAGGACGCCGAGTATGCCGCTCGCTACAGGGCTCTGGTCGGTACCGTGCGCAGCACCGAGCTGGCGAAGACCGGTGGCAGCGAACTGACAGAAACCGTCGCCCGCTATTACTTCAAGCTCATGGCCTACAAGGACGAGTACGAGGTGGCGCGCCTGCACACGCAGCCCGAATTCCTGAGAAAAATAGACACCATGTTCGAGGGCGACTACAAGATCAAGTTCCACCTCGCACCCCCCGTTCTACACCGGCCAGACCCGGTCACGGGCGAGGCGAAAAAATCCGAATTCGGTCCCTGGATGCTGCCGGTCTTGCGGCTTCTCGCAAAGCTCAAGGGGCTGCGCGGCACGGCGCTCGATGTGTTCGGCTACAGCGAAGAGCGGCGCACCGAGCGCCGGCTGATCGTCGAATACGAAACGACGATTGCGGAGTTGATCGCAAGCCTGGATCGCGGCAATCTTAAAACCGCGGTTGAAATCGCAGCCATTCCGGAGTTCATCCGCGGCTACGGCCACGTCAAGGCGAAACATATCAAGGATGCGCGGGCGCGAGAGGCGACACTGCTGGCCTCAATGGCGCAACCGCAACCCAAAGCCGCATGAGAGTATTGCGGCAGGGCGACTACATCTCGCAGGCCTGGAAAAACGGCAAGGGCACTTCACGTCGCATCGCCTCGTTCCCCGAGGGGGCAGGCTTTGGCGACGCCTTGCTTTGGCAACTGAGCCTGCCCATGATCGCCGCCGATTCGCCCTTTTCAGCCTTCCCCGGTTTCGATCGCCAGTTCATGATTCTTTATGGCAACGGGGTTCGCCTTACGTTCAACCACCCGGCCGAGGGCATCGCTTTCGGCAAGACCATCGCCGCGCCCTTGCAGCCGTTTGGCTTTCGCGGAGAATGGCCGGCCGATTGCGCACTACTCGACGGGCCGGTGGAGGATTTCAGCCTGCTCACCCGCCGCGGCGAAATTACCGCGAGGCTCGAATTGCGCGCGCTTCACGCCACCTCGGTGGTGGAAAAGGCAGCCGCGGACACCCTGTTGATTTACAGCGCACGCGGCAGCACCCGCGTTTTCGGGCGGCACGATGCGGCGAAGCTGGAGGAGCAGGACTGCATGATCGAGTCCGCCGCAGACGCGGCGTCCTTTTCGCTGTCCCCAGAAAACGGCAGGGCCGTGGCGGCGGTGCTGACTCTGTCGAAGGTGCAAGCCAAGCCAGTCACGGACTGACCATGAGGTGAGCAACGCCTTACTGCGGGACGATATTCGCGGCCTTTATGACACGCCCCCATTTCGTCGTCTCGGAACGCATGCGTTCGGTTAGCGTGTCTGGGTCACCCGGCTCGGCCTCTATGCTGAGCGCCTGCATCTGCTCCTTGAGTGCGGACGACCCGAGTGCGGTGTTGAGTGCCGCGTTGAGCCGTGCAACCACCTCCCTGGGCATGCCGGGCGGACCAAATACGCCCCACCACGATCCGAGGTTCATTTCCGGCAGGGGAAGGCCCGCCTCCTGGAACGTCGGGACGGACGGCAGGGTCGGGGAACGTTTTTGCCCCGTCACGGCAAGCGCGCGCAATTTGCCCGAGGAAACGAAACTGTGAACGCTGCTCACGCCGGCGATGAGCATCGAAATCTGGCCGCCGACGAGGTCTGTCACAGCGGGGCCCGCGCCCTTGTAAGTGACCTGCAGAATGTCGACCGCAGCAGCGGTCTTCATCACTTCGGCCGCAAGCTGGGTGGGATTGCCATTGCCGGCCGAGCCGTAGGTGAACTTTCCGGGGTTGCGGCGTGCCAGATCGATGAACTCACGAAGATTCGTCGCCGCGATGCCCGGATGCACCACCAGGGCCAGCGGCGCGTGCGCCACCGGGCCGACCGGCGTCAGGTCCTTAATGGGATCGAAGGGCATGGACTTGAGCAGTCCCGGGTTGACCGCGAGGGTGAGGTCGCCCATCAGCAACGTATAACCGTCCGGTGCCGCCTTTGCGACAAAATCGCCACCGAGGTTTGCATTGGCCCCGGGCTTGTTCTCAATCAGCACCTGCTGGCCAAGCACCTCACCGAGTTTCACCGCGACCTGGCGCGCGACGATATCCGTCGCGCCGCCCGGGGCATACGGCACCACCATCCGAATACTGCGTTCAGGATACTTTTGTGCGGCGACAAGCGCTGATGCTGTCGCAAACGCTGCGGCAGCGAAAAAGATGCGTCGATTCATTTTCTCTCCTTGAGTATCTTTGTGTATGACAGATTTTCGCCGGGCGCAATTGCAGCTCGGCGCGTCTTTAGGCATGGAACGTGTCAGATTGCGGCGGTGTTCACGTCATAGGTGAATAGCCAGTCGTAGCGTTCTGCGATGGCCTCGGGACGCCATTCGCGATCAATGAATGCGCCGGCGCTTTCGGGCTCGGCCAGCGCCGGGTTATGAAAGCGGTAGGTGTTGTTGGCGGCACCGCGCACCATCCGGTAGGTGCGTTCCAGCCTCGCCTGCTCGTACTTCTGCAATGCCACGGACACATCGTCGTAAGCCTCGAAGCACCGCGCCAGCACTACGCCGTCCTCAATCGCCATTACTGCGCCCTGCGCAAGAAAGGGCAGGGTCGAGTGGCAGGCATCGCCAAGCAGTGTCGCTCGCCCGGTCGTCCATGTATCGAGAAAATCGCGCCCCAGCATCGCCCACTTGAGCACCGACGCCGCGCTGCCGATCATCGCCAGGACGTCCTCGTTCCAGCCGGCAAACGCCGCGGTGCAATCGGAAACGGTCGCCTTGGCCGTCCAGGGCGGACCATCCCAGGTGGCGCCCTCCAGCGTACCGACAAAGTTCATGACGCTGCCCCGTTGCAAGGGATAGTGCACTACATGCCCCCCGGGACCGACCCAGTTGGTGGCCACCATGCGCACCATGTGTGCGGGCAGGCTTTGCATCGGCAACAACGTGCGCCAGGCCACCATGCCTGAGAACTTTATCGGATCATCGCCAAAGAGCTCTCGCCGGACCACGGAGTGCACGCCGTCTGCACCGATCAACGCATCGCCCTCGGCATGCGTTCCATCCTCGAATTGCAGCCTCACGCCCGGGCCCTGGATCACCTGCCTCAAGCGCTTGCCAAGGTGGATGGCACCCGCCTTGTGTTTGCGCACGCCGTCGGCTATCACTTGCAGCAGGTCGGGTCGATACACCGTCATGTAGGGAAAGCCGTACTTGCGTACTGACGCATCGCCAAGGTCGAAGAGCTTCCAGGTCTTGCCCGACTTCCAGTGGCGGATTTCCTTGCCCTCGGTCGGGCAGGACAGGGCTTTGAGGCGGTCAAAGACACCGAGCGAAGCGAGGGCGCGGTTGCCGTTGGGGCTGATCTGTATGCCGGCGCCGATTTCGCGCAACTCGCCCGCCTGCTCAAAAACATCAACATCAAAACCGCGCTGCAGTAACGCCAGCGCCGCAGCCATACCGCCTATGCCGCCTCCGGCGATCAACACATGGGGCTTTTTCATCGTTCTTCCCTGAATAGACGCAGCGCGTGCAGCACCGGTTCGTCGTTGACCTCGAACAACACTGACTCTTCGTCCGCCGTAATCTCGAACCGTATCCACGATGGCACCACAAACACGTCGCCACGGCGCCACGACACCCGGACTTCGCCCATTTGCGCCACACCGCTGCCGCGCGCCACCGAAAAAATCCGGCTCGCGGTGCTGCGGCTCACACCCGTCGCCGCGCCCTTGTCGATCCTGAGGAACTGCAGGCCCATCGTGGCGAAATGCTTTTTCACATCAAGGGGCAGGACGCGCACTCCCGGCCGTTGTTCCTCCACCGCGGACAGGCCGCGCTCAGTTTCGTCGCGGCCGAACCAGAATTCGCTTTGCGCCGGCTCGGATGTGACCTTCTGAAAAACGTCCGGATAGGGCTCGAAAAACATCGGTTCAAGCAAGTGAACCAGCGGCACGTCAAGCACATCTATCCAATAGGCGTTTTTAGTGCCCTCGTTGTAGTGGCTGTGCCAGCAACCGCCCGGTGTCAGCAGCACGTCACCCGGTTTCATCGGCAGCTTGACCCCGTTGACCACCGTGAACAGGCCAGGATAGGCATCGACCACAAAACGCAGCGCATTGGGCGTGTGCCGGTGCGCGCGTGCATGTTCGCCCGGCATCACCATCTGGTAGGCGGCGACGAGGGTACGCGCGGTGGCGTAATCATTGTCGCCGACCGGATTGAAAAGGAGCAAGTTGCGCCGCTCGGCCAGCTCCGTGCCAATCCAGCGCGAGGCCTGATCAAGGGCCAGTCGCCCGGCCTCGTAGCTCCAGTGCCGCGGACGGAACTCGGTGCGAGGCTCCTTCCAGAGCGAGGGACGCACCTTGTGCCATCCGGCGGTCATGCGGTTAGCGTTGAGCGACGGATACAGGTCGTCGAGGCTTTTCGCGTCGCGCAACAATTCCATTGTGTTGCCTGTCATTGGGGATATCCTTGCATGGCGAATGGCTCAGGGGCCGGCGCGCGTGAATTCTTAGGGCTTTCGGGCGCTAAGGGAGTAAATCACGAGGCATCCGGATGCGACCGTCCCCGTTGCGATCCGGGAGAAGCCCCCATTTTGACATTACCGGCCCGACAATGCCTCGCCGCGCTCCGCATCGGCATCACGCGGTGCACCGTTCGCCAAGCGCCGGCCACCGTCGTCTGGACAACACGGCACGTTTGGCGGGTTCCGCCTCCTCGACCCTCGCCCTTGTCAGCCGAATCGGCGGTTTCGCGTTATTTATTATGAGGCGCCCCTTCCTTGGCGCTGGGTGTTGCGTGCACAATATCCCCACATGACCAAGCTTTGCCGCGCCGACCTCGAAGCCGACCTCTACCGTAACCTGCACAGCAGCGCGGGACTCTCGCACCGCGTCCTCTCGAACGAGGAACTGGATGCCTCGGTTGATGCGCTGCTGAAAGAAATCGGGCCCGACGCGGACCCCTGGGTGTTCGGTTACGGCTCGCTGGTCTGGAACCCGATCATGAATTTCTCGGAACGGCGCCTCGCCACCCTGCGCGGCTACCACCGGCGCTTTTGCCTGTGGTCGCACATCGGTCGCGGCACAAAGGAACAGCCCGGCCTGGTGCTTGGTCTGGACCGGGGCGGCTGCTGCCGCGGCGTGTCGTACCGCCTGCCGCATTACATCGCGCGCGAGGAGTTGCAGTTGCTGTGGCGGCGCGAAATGGCCGTCGGCTCTTATGTCCCGCGCTGGATACGCGTGGTCGATGAGAACGACGGCAGCGAACACCGCGCGATCGCCTTTGTCGTCAACCGCGAGCACCCGAGCTATACCGGCAAGTTGCCCCAGGAGGTCGTCGTAAAAGCCATCGCCTGCGCCCGAGGCAAGGTCGGTTCGTCGGCCGATTACCTGATGCACACGGTCGAGAGCCTGATCACCCACGGCATCCGTGACGAGCATCTGATCGCGTTGCAGCAACGCGTACTGGCTGAACTGCAGACCGCGAAGGCCTGAACCGGCACGCACGCCTGCCGGACAGGGGACCGGCTGGAAACCCTCGCCAGACAAGGCTTTCCAGCCATCGCCTTTATCCCCGGACACCGCCGGCAACCGGCAATGCGCATCGAACGGGCACCAGAGTACGCCCAAGCGCCCCCGCCCGGATCACCTGGTGACGTACCACAGGGTGACGCACCACCCGGTGATATAGTTTCTTCCCCCTTCGACTCCAAATCCACTCGGCCCTCACCGGCCCGAACCCCGAGATGCCCGCCATGAAAAAATTCTTCACCGCACTGCTGACGGCCGCCTGCGCCCTTAACGCGCTGCCGGCCCTTTCACAGGCCTACCCGACAAAACCCATCGTCCTGGTCGTGCCCTTCGCGCCCGGCGGTACATCGGAGCTGATTTCGCGCCTGGTGGCGCAAAAGCTGTCCGAACGGTTGGGGCAGCAGGTGGTGGTGGAAAACCGCCCCGGCGCGGCAGGCAATATCGCCATGGAACAGGTTGCGCGCGCCGCACCCGACGGCTACACGTTGATACTCGGCCACATCGGCACCCTCGCCGTCAATCCGGCGATGTTTCCCAAGCTGCCCTATGATGCGATCAAGGATTTCGCGCCGGTGTCGCTGATCGCGGCGGTGCCCAACATCGTCACCGTCAACCCTGCGGTCCCGGCGAAAAACCTCAAGGAGTTTCTCGACCTTGCGCGCGCCAAGCCCGGCAGCATCAATTACGGCTCGGCCGGCAACGGCAGCGCAGGACACCTGGCGATGGAATATCTCAAGCGTGCCGCCAAGGTCGACATGGTGCACGTCCCCTACAAGGGCACCGGCCCCATGCTCACCGACCTGCTGGCCGGACAAACGCAGGCAACCTTCACCGGCTCATCGCCGCTCATTCCGCACATCGCCTCGGGCAAGCTGCGCGCCCTCGCGGTGGGCAGCACCAAGCGCATCCCCTCGCTGCCCAACGTGCCGACCATCGCCGAATCGGGCTTTGCCGGCTTCGAGACCTCTCAGTGGTACGGCATCATCGCGCCGGCCAAAACGCCGCCCGCGATAATCCAGAAACTGTCTACGGAAATCGCCCAGGTGATGAAACTGCCAGACGTCGTCGCGCGGCTCTCCGGTGACGGGACCGTGATGATCGGCTCCACGCCGAAGGAATTCGCCGCCTATATCGAAACAGAAATGAAGCGCTGGGGCGAGGTCGTGCACGCCGCAAATATCAAGGCCGAGTAGCCCGAGCTGCGGAATCGCGCCCGGAGCAAAAACTCAGGAGCTCAGGACACCAGCGGCACGTCGCGCCAGATGGCCGGGTGCTGCTCCAGCCAGTCGATGTAATGCGCAAAGCCGCTATCGAGGTCGAACTCGGGTTCGAACCCGAGGTCCTGCCTAAGGCGCGTGGCGTTAAACGGCGTGCGGCCGACCGGGCCGCGCGCTGCCACCGTCCATTCGGAATCAACCTCGGACACGCGATAGCGAAAAGCCGGATACCGCGCCTTGAGTTTTTCCGCCCATGCCGCAAGGCCCCACGGACGTTCCGCCCGAGGTGGTAGAGGCGGTGCGGCAGGCGCGGCGCGTCGAGCAGCGCCACGAGCGAGCGCGCCACATCCGGTGCATAGATCCAGTCCTGCACGCCCTGCGCCGGAATGACGGCCTCGCCACCATCGCGCGCAATCCGGGTTAGCTGCCACAGCGCGCTCATGCGGTCGCGAAGCCCGGTCTGGTATTCCCAGGGACCGAACACCACCGCAAGGCGGCCGGCGACGACATCCAAGCCCCATAACTCCCCGAGGTGCAGCACCGCGCGCTCGGCGGCGTACTTGCTGATGCCATACATCGTCGATGGCGAGGGCAAATGCGTGTCCTCGGCGATAGGCTCGGACGTCATGCTCGCCGCACCGTACACCGCGCCGGTGCTCGCCTGAACGTAGCGTGTCACGCCGGCGGCGCGCGCCGCCTCAAGCATGTTGAGCGTCCCGCCAAGGTTGACCGCGACCACCCGCTGCGGTTCGCGCGCGTCGCGCTCGGGCCCGGCTGTGATTGCGGCGGCGTGGATGACGCGCTTTGCGCCACTCGCCGCAAGCGCCACAGCCAGCGCCTTCGCGTCGGTGACGTCGCCGTTGACGACATCGAGCCTGCCCGGCAGCCGCGAGAGTTCCTCGACCGCGCCGGAAAGCGGCGCCGATGCGCTGAACAGCGTGACGTGTTCGCCGCGCGCCAACAGCAGCCCAGCAAGGTTAAGCCCGACAAATCCGGAACCGCCCGTTATGAAAATCGACATGTTTGCAGCCTTTTCAATGTACCTTCGACGCACGTTCCGCGCACATCCTGTTGCCTCCTCCACGCCGCAGCATAGGGCCGGCATCATGCGCAGGCAAGCCTTTGCGCACCGCCCTGCGACGCCTGTTCGGGTAAAATTCCGCCCTCGACCCCTCACGGACACAAAATGAAACTGGGCACCCTCAAAGACGGTTCGCGCGACGGCCAGCTCGTCGTCGTATCACGCGACCTCAAGTACGCCATTCCCGCCGGCAACGTCGCGCCCACCCTGCAGGCGGCGCTCGATGACTGGGATTACTGCTCGCCGCAACTTGGCTCTCTTTACGAGGAACTCAACCGCAATCCCTCCGGTTCGCGCGTGTTCGAACCCGACTTTGCGCAATTTGCCGCACCGCTGCCGCGCGCCTACCAGTGGCTCGATGGCAGCGCCTACCTCGCCCACGTCGAATTGGTGCGCAAGGCCCGCGGCGCCACCATGCCGCCAGAATTCAAAAAAGACCCGCTGATGTACCAGGGTGACTCGGACTATTTCAGCGGTCCGCGCGACCCCATCGAGGCGCTCTCCGAAGAATGGGGCATAGACCTCGAGGCCGAAGTGGCGGTGGTGCTCGATGACGTGCCCATGGGCACGCCCTCTGACAAGACATCCGAACACATCCGACTGCTGATGGTGCTCAACGACGTTTCGCTGCGCAACCTCATTCCTGCCGAACTCGGGAAGGGCTTTGGCTTTGTCAACGGCAAGGGCGCCACGGCCTTTGCGCCGGTGGCCATCACGCCTGACGAACTCGGCGAGTCCTGGGATGGCAAGCGCGTGCGGCGCACGCTCACCATCGCCGTCAACGAGCAAGCCTTTGGCACGCCCGATTGCGGCGTCGACATGCAGTTTGGCTTTCACAAGCTGATCGCCCATGCCGCGAAGACGCGGCCACTGGGGGCGGGCACCGTGATCGGCTCGGGCACCATTTCCAATTACGGCTACAAGTGCGGCCACGCCTGCATCGCAGAACTGCGCGCGCTTGAGACCGTTGAAAAAGGCCAGCCGGAAACGCCCTTCCTGAAATTCGGCGACCGCGTGAAAATCGACATGCTCGATGCGCAAGGGCACAGCATTTTCGGCGCCATCGAGCAGCAAGTCGCGCTCTACACCAAGCCGGCAAGGTAACGGACTACGCCATGCACTCTGCCTCGTCACGGGCGAGGCCTGCGGCCGCCTTCGTCAATGACGGGTGCGCCCTGACATGAACGGCACGGGTACCCCGGACGCCCCCGGCAGCCCGCGTCCCGACGGACGCCTGCCGCTGCGCCATCCGGGGGTGATCGCCCTGATCATTCTCGGGTTCATGCTGCTGCCGCTCTCCACCGACATGTACCTCGCGTCACTGCCGGCCATGCGGCGCTACTTCGACGTATCGGTACCGCAGGCCCAACTGACGCTTTCGGTGTTCGTGGTCGGCTTTGCATTGTCGCAACTCGCGTATGGGCCGCTTTCGGACCGCTTTGGCCGGAGGCCGGTGCTGCTTGGCGGCATCGGCATCTACGTGGCAGCGACACTCGCCTGCGTGTCGGCGCAATCCATCGAGTGGCTGATCATCGCGCGTTTTTTCCAGGCGATGGGCGCATGCGCGAGCACGGTGATCGGCCGTGCAATCATTCGAGACATCTACGGCGGTTCCGGCGCGGCGCGCACACTCGGCTACGTACTTGCGGGGACCGCCGCCGCGCCGGTTTTCAGCCCCATGCTGGGCGGTGCGCTGGAGGCGGCGTTCGGCTGGCGCGCGACCTTTGCCGTGCTGCTTGGCATAGGCGCGCTTTTGCTACTTTCCAGCGCGCTCCTCCTCGCCGAGAGCAACGCCCACCGCAATGCCGGTGCGACCCATGTCCGCCAACTCATCGCCAACTACGCCGCATTGCTGCGCAGCCGCCGCTACGTCGGCTTCATGCTGTGCTTTGCCTCGGGCTATTGCGCGATCTTCACCTGGCTGTCGATGTCCTCGTTCGTTCTCATCGGCGCGCTGGGCATTTCGCCGCAACACTTTGGCGTGTTGTTCGGGCTTACCGTCCCCGGCTACGTCATCGGCACGCTGCTCGCCGCCAGGCTGGCGGGGCGGCTGGGCGTCGATCGCCTGGTGGGCATCGGCAGCGTCCTGTGTGCATCCGGCGGCACGCTGATGGCGGTGCTTGCGCTCGCCGGGGTGCACCATGTCGCGGCGTTGCTGGTGCCGCTTGCCTTCCTGCTTTGCGGCACCGGCTTCATCAACCCTTCGGCAACAGCGGGGGCCATCGCACCGTTTGCCAAAACAGCCGGGACCGCCTCGGCGCTGCTTGGCTTTTCACAAATGGCCACCGGCGCGACCTACGGCATTCTCGCCGCGCAATTCCATGACGGCACCAGCCTTGCCATGGCCTGCGCCATCGGCCTCTCCGGCCTCCTGGTCCTGTCGAGCTACCTGTTCGTGGTGCGCGGTTCGGCACCCGCAGCGGCGGGCGATACGCGCTGAGCGCGCGCAACGGCAGGCGACACCCGACGGCCCGCGGTTCAACGCGGAACCGGCTTGAGCAGTCCCTGCTGGGCACCCACGGTCGTAAGCCGCGCACACTGCATCGGATCGAGGTGAATATTGGCCGGTGCGGTTTCGGTGCGCATCAGGTTTCCCGGTTGCTGCGAGTGCTCGCCAGAGTCCATCAACACGTGGGCCAGTTCGTGGGCGAGTGCTACACCCGGTTCGCGCACGCCATGCGTAAGCCAGACCGTACCCTCGAGCTCCGGCCGCGTGCGGCTGTTGCCGCGGCCGACCGCTTCGGCATCAAAAGCAGGCTGGTTGAGCGTGTCGTCGGCGAAATACGCCAGCGGTCGCGGCATCGGTAGCGCGCGAGCCAGCCGACGCGAAACCGGCGTGAAGTAAAAGCGGTAGTGGCGAGGCGCATCGATCAGGCGCAACTCGACCCGCACGGTGCGCACACCGCACTGGGCAAGAACCTGCGCCGACTGGCGCGCTGCGGCAAATATCGCCTTAGTCTCCCAGTGCCCCTGCACAAAGGTGGCAAGGGTGAGTTCCAGTTCGTAGAATGCGCCGGACACCGCCGGTAGCTCGGCTGCATCCATAGCCTGGCGAGCAATCTCTACAATGCGCTCGGCCGGCTCCTGAGCCTGCGCCCTGGCGCCCCAGCCTGCGGCGATCACAGCGACACAGAGGTAGTAGACGGGTGTTCGTATCATGCTTTGCAATGTTCCAGACGCGTCTGTGCAGATTGGCAGTTTAAGCGCGGCGCACACTCGGGTATATTTCCAGGCATAAACACAGCGCCGCACGGCCGGCAATCCCGACCGTGTGCGCATTCTATCCCCGCAAGACAGGAGGCTTCATGCACCCCGACATCAACATCACCCGCGCGCCAAGCTTTGCACGCATCGCGCAATCCTTGCTACTCGCTGGCGGCCTCGCCGGATCGGCCCTGGTTTTCGCTCACCACGGCTGGAGTGAGTACGACTCAAACAGGGAACTAAAACTAACCGGGATCATCAAGGCTTCGGGCTACGAACATCCACACGGCCATATCCAGCTTGAGGTGGCGGCTAGTCCGGGCACGCCCGGCAAGACCTGGCAGGCGGTTCTCGCGCCACCGTCGCGCATGGAGGCGCGCGGACTGTCGCAGGCGATGCTCAAGTCGGGCAACACCGCCACCGTTGTCGGCTATCCGAGCCGCAGCAAGCCCGAGGAACTGCGCGCCGAACGCATCACCATAGACGGCAAGACCGTCGAGCTGCGATAACACGGCATGCTCAATCCGACCACGCCCCTTGCGGCGATAGAAGCGCTGCCGCTTGCCGCGGCGATGCGCCATTCGCTATGGCTTTACCCCATAGTCGAGATCGTCCACATTCTGGGCTTTGTCGTGCTCGCAGGCTCGGTGGCGATGCTCGACTTGCGCATCCTGGGCTTGTCAAAAACAATCCCCGTGAAGGCTCTGGCGCGCCACATCCTGCCATGGACACTGGGGGCGGTGCTGTTCGTCCTGCCGACCGGCCTGATGATGTTCATCGCCCACGCCGGGGATTTCATTTCCAACACGGCGTTCATCACCAAGATGACGCTGCTGAGCCTCGCGGCGTGCAACGCGCTGTGGTTCCACATGGGGCCCTACCAGGGCATCGATGCATGGAACACCGGAAGCGCGTCCCCGCTTGCCGCGAGGGCATCGGCAGCACTCTCGTTGCTGCTGTGGATTGGCGTGATTTGTTGCGGCAGGTTATTGGCGTATTTATAAGCGCCAACACGGTTTCGAATATCGCTACGCTAGAGCCCTTCCAATTGTCGATTCGCTACACCATTTTTGTCTTTCTTCTTTAGTTAGGCAGTTTCGCCCCCTTGCGGGGGGCGAGTTACTTTCTTTGCTTGTGCATCCCCTCCGGGGACTCCCTTCGGTCGAAGACGGTAACCAAAGAAAGCACACCCCCGACACCGCCCCTTCGGGGTTCCCTCGGATGCTCGGTTAAGCGGGCCGATCCCTGAACTCGCCCCTACGGGGCTCAGACAACGGGACAGGAAGGCCCCCGCTTCCCCTGTGCTCCTCGGCGGTGCCGCAGGGGCCCCAAGATCAAAAGCAAAACGAGGGCATGAGGTGGTCGCTCGCTTGCGCTTCGCTACTGGTGGAGAAACGAAGTTTTTGACTTTGATGTTGACCTTTACTCCCGTAGGTGACGCCGAGAAGCGCAGCGTCCTCGGGGGAAGTCCGGTCCCTACTGTTTGAGCCCCACAGTTTTATCGTGGGGCGAGTTTAGGGACCGGCCCGAGGATGCGAGCATCGCAGGGTAGCCCCCGCGTGATGTACATAGCCTTATATGCGAGCTCAACTCGGGGGCCGTTACCTCCGGGTCGCCTTCTTTGGGTTACTTTTCTTGGCGAAGCAAGAAAAGTGACTCGCTCCCCGCAGGGGAGTGAAACCACCCAACTCAAGAATTGAAACCACGTTAGCGCAGCGG
>CAITSH010000180.1 GCA_903895005.1 uncultured Pseudomonadota bacterium | reverse complement strand
TGGATCACGGCGTCTATCCGGTGACCCGCCAATGTTTGCATCAACATCGCCGTATCACGAACGTCGCCTTTCACAAACGGAAGCCGCAGGCCTGTAATTTCCTCGAGCCGATCAACCACCGAGGCGCCGCTGTTGCTCAGGTTGTCATACAGCACCACGGCGTGACCAGACTCAACGAGGGCCACCGCGGTATGACTGCCGAGGTAACCGGTCCCCCCGGTCAACAGCACTTTCACGCCGGGTCTCGCCGGCACTTGGACTCGTCCTGTTGCGCCACTTCCTGCCGTAGCGCCTCAATTTCCTCAAGCAAGGCGTCGTATTCGTCCATCTTGCGCTTGAGGAAGCGCGCAGTCAGTGCGGCCTTGCCGGAAATGCCGGTCGGCGTCAGCAGGTAGACATAGCCCAACTTGTGCTTGCTGTTGCTGAAATTCTGGATCTTGACCCACCCTTTTTCCATTAGCGCCTGCAGGCAAAAATTGACGCTTCCAAGGCTGATGCCAAGCTCCCTGGCAAGTTCGCGCTGGCTGATATCCGGCGTTTCCTGCAGGCGCCTCATTACCCGGAACCTGATGTCCTCATGCAACTGTGCCCGCTGGCTGGTCATATGTCGGGAATGTGAATAGGGGTTTGGACACGCTACCGCCCTGCTGTGTCACGATCAGCAAGCGCGATATCCAACAAAGCCGGCCGCAAACCAAAATGACCGTTCACAGCGCGAACGAACTTTAACACACGGTGTGGGGGTAAGGTCCCAGAAGGCAAACTCTGGATCGGGACCGATCGGACGCCGGATCGGCGCCAGAGGCCGATTCTCAGCCGATCTTGCGCAGGCTACCGGGCGCCACCCGGAGTTGCGCCGGCTTGTTCAACAACTCAATGAGAACCATGACGCGCCGCTCGCCGTCACTCATTTGATAAATGGCTTCAATTCCGGCGAAGGGGCCTTCGGTCACCACCAATCGTTCGCCGGGGGAAAACAGGCTCTGGGGTGGGGTGCGCGACAGGGCGCCATTCGCCCGCAGCGTCTCGATCAGCAGCACCTCCACCTTGGCGGGTTCATTTCCAAAGGTCACAAGCCGGCTCACCCCCTTGGATGAACGAATCGGTCCCCAGCCCTTTCCCGTTCCGCTATAATTGAGATGAATGAACAAATACCGCGGGAAAAGGGGCTCTTCGATTACCGTCAACGAGCCACGGTGCAGTTTTTCAACAGAAATCAGCGGCAAAAAACATTCATACCCCTGCCGCTCAAGATTGAGCAGAGCACGTTGCTCCTGGCGCGGTTTGGTGTGGATCACATACCAATGCATCCGAGTCCCCTATATATGCCCCTAGAATATCTAACATTCTGTTGAAAACGTGATTCCGGTATGGACGCTCAAGCGGGCTCAATACCAATTTGAAGCAGGCTAAACTCAAGAAATACAGATTGGCAAAAATATTCATCGACCCAAAGCGACCGCCTCCTCCGCGTTCTTGCGTTAGCGCCTCCCACGTTCACGCGACAAATGATCGTACTCGAATCGCAAAATCAGGGGCTTTCGTAAAATTCTCGCGAACCTTATTGCAATAAGACTATTCCGGATGAAAGCGTCTAAGCTAAATCTCAAACGTTCCATGATCGTCAGCACTTTACGCTTGCAAAAATCCTATTCAAACGACAGGTCTCTCCCAAAATTACATTTCCACTTAGCCAATACCCAAAACTCGTAACACATCTTGAAATCGCATTGCCCCGACGCATCAGCAAATCTTCCAACCAAGCTACCAGCTCCCTTTGTAGTTTGGTTACTTGCTTTTGCCTATGCGAGTTGCATGGCTATTTTGTTACAAAAGCTAATTCTGCCGAACATGCCCCAAATGCATGCCGGGCACGGGTTGTTAGGAAACGACGCCACCATTTTTCACGAGTCCGCCATAACGATGGCCGTCCAAATCAAGGCGTTTGGCTGGTCGGCGTGGAGACTTTTTCCGTCAGCGGGAATGACGGGGAACGTCGGTTTGCTTGCAGCCCTCTACGCCATGCTCGGCCCAGAACCGACATTGTTTATTCCAATCAACGCAGCCTACCACGCGCTCGGTGTGCTGATGATTTATGTATTGGGCAATTCGCTGTTGCCAGGATCTAACGGTCGTCTCGGCGGCCTCCTCGCAGCCTTGCTATTTTTGACTTTTCCTTCAGCGCTGGTCTGGTATGGCCAAAACCACAAGGACGCATTTCTGATTGCTGGCAGCTTGATCGCTCTCTTTTCCTTTTTACGGGAGATACGCTGGAGCGGAAAAAAGCATTTTCTAATCGGGGCATCATTGATGCTTTTGGGACTGGCGCACGTCGCCGCCATGCGCCCCTACATGCTGTGGGTATTCGCAGCGGCCTTTTTTTGCGCTTGGCTCGGCGTGCTTGCGCACTCAGTTTTCAGCCGTCCCCCGGGATCTCTGGTAACACTCAAAGGCACCGGGGGATTGGTCGTCGTTGCAATTGCAATGGCCACTCTTGTGCCGTCCGGCATTTCGTCCTTCTCACCCGAGACGAGTACTTCAGGAATTCAATTCGCGGAGTGGCGCTGGCAAAAATCGCAGACGCTTCCCTCTCAAATTGATCATCTGTTTGAAAGAGTGTCGAGTATTAGGAACCACACGATTGAATCTGGCAAAAAAATCGGGGCGGGATCGATCGTTGATGATGACATTGCACCAAACAACGCGAGCGATATGTTGTCCTACCTGCCACGCGCACTTGTGGTGGGGCTTTTTTCGCCATTTCCTAATACATGGCGGGATCGACCTACCATACCGCGTGTAATTGGCGCACTGGAAACACTCCTTTGGTATTTGCTGTTTCCGGGTGTACTCCTTCTCATTGCCCGAAAGCCCCGCGCTGCGGTTTTTGCATGCCTGGCGTTTGCCCTATTCGTACTGACAGTGCTTTCTTATGTCAGCCCAAACGTCGGCACCCTACACAGAATCCGCTATGGGCCTTTGTTTTTGTTAATTCTCATGGGCTCCATCGGCTGGATATCCTTTCTTGACGAATTGATCCCCTCACGATTTTCACCACGGAGCCAACCCGTGGCATCGAACATCTTGTCAGACGGAGTGGCAATTCCGAGCGGCGGCCGACGGGCAGCGTTAGGAGCCGGCATTGTAGTTTTTCTCATCACGGCTATCGGGTACCTTGGACTGGTCACGCGTGACCTGTTACTCATGAACATCAACGGGTTTGGCTCGAAAACAGACAGCCTTTTCGCCGCACTGCTGTTGCCGATGTTTTTCGTCAACGTGCTAACCCTGCCCCTCGGAGATTCCTTGACTAGCGGCATCCAACGGCTGGCAACAACAGCAGGAAGTCGCCTTCCATTCTTGCGAGCTGCGATCAGTTTCTCACTTATCCTTTCTGGAGCGGCGTGCCTGATTCTTTTTGAATTTTCCGATTTTCTTTTTCACTCGGTCCTAACCGTTGCGGACAGCGCGAGCTCGGTTCAGTTACTCCGGTTGGCTTTACCGCTTTTATTTCTCTCAGGACTTGCAATAGCCGGTAACAGCATCCTCAATAGCCTCAACTACCACAAGGTCGTTGCCAGCGCTCAATTACTCGTCCCTGTATGTGTCATCGCCGCAATTCTTATCGCGGATAAATCAATTGCGTTATACGCGGCCGTTTGGGGAATGATTTTCGGACAACTCGCGAACATCTTCGTTGTATTTCTATTTGCGTACCGCAGCGGCTATTCGCTTCGACCCGGTTCTATCACGGGACTTCAAAGCGTCCCCGGATGGGGCCAAAACTTCAGTTTTCTCGTATTGGCGGCATTTGTAATTAATATCTCAAATCCGATCAACTACTGGTTCGCAGGAAAATTAGCGGCGGGCTCAGTATCGACTTGGGCTATGGGTACAAAATTGGTCCAACTGGTGTCTGGGCTCACAGCAGCCATCATGTCGTCGGTAATCGCACCTTATCTGGCGAAATTAGTGTCTGGTGGCGCAAATAAGCGACTCCGTGACGACGTGTACCTCATGCTCATTGCCGGAACTTGGCTGGGAATTCTAGCGGCGCTCGTTGGGTTTGCATTCTCGGAGCCCTTGATTTCGGCAGCGTTTCCCGGAGACGCAGTCGATCCGCATCAAAAATTGCTACTCGCACATACCGTCAAGTTAGGTGCACTACAAATTCCCTTCGTGATTTGTGCGTTGCTGTTAATCAAGCTTGCTGCCGTGACTCACGCTTCAAATAAGGTATTGTCTTCCGCCATCGCCGGGCTGGCCATCAATCTGGTATTAAACATGGCTTCGATTCCGGCCTATGGCGTAGTTGGCATGGCCGCGGCCTGGACAATATCTATCGGAGTTTCCACGTTGACCCTAATCCTCCTGACGCGAGGCCAAACAGGGTTGAATTTGCGGCAGGTGTCGGCCGTCATCGGGAGTTGGCTTGTCCTTGCGGGATACGCCATGGCATTACATTTTCAAAATGTTGCGATTGTCGGTAGCACGTCAATTCTTATGTGCGTAACCCTCTACGGGCAGTGGATCGCACGCAAATAGCCAAGCTTGCGTTTTGAAATTCACGTTCGAGCCGCGACGTGTGTGACTTCATGGTCGGGGTGCACTGCCGGACATGCAGGCAGCCGTGACACCCGGAAAGGCGTGCGCTGAGCGGGACTCGAATCGCATGGGTTTTGACTCGTCCAAAGTTTGCTCGTCTCAATTGCCTTAAAATAAAAATCAACGCACCAATCCCGCTCTATGTCTTCTTGACAATTGCTGCACCGCTCAAGGAAGACTTGGCCACCGAATGCGCCACACAACGTATAAAATGCGGCTCTTGATGAAAAAGACGTTTTCGCATGTTGGAAACAGACGCAACCGCTTTGGAGTTATTGAACCATTACGACTCAACTTACAGAATGACAAGGGGTCAAATGCTGAAACGCCTCTTTGATGCCTGCGTTTCGCTGGTAATGTTGGTAGCACTCTGCCCGGTACTGGCTTTGATTTCGCTTTGTGTCTTCGTTAGCCTTGGCAGGCCCGTTATCTTTCGTCAACAACGTGCTGGCCTACATGGACGTTCGTTCGTTTTGTACAAATTCCGGACCATGACTGATCAGAAAAACGAGGCGGGCGACCTAGTCCAAGATGGGTTAAGACTAACGCCTTTCGGCGCAACCATGCGAAAGATGAGTCTTGACGAATTTCCTCAATTTATCAATGTTCTTAAGGGCGACATGAGCTTGGTTGGACCGCGCCCCCTATTGATGGAATACCTGCCTCTTTATTCCTCCGACCAGGCGCGACGCCATAACGTACGCCCCGGTATTACGGGCTGGGCGCAAATAAATGGAAGGAATACGCAAACATGGGAGGAACGGTTCCGCCTTGACATCTGGTACATCGAAAACCAGTCATTTTGGCTCGACTTGAAAATTTTATGCCTCACCATATTCAAAGTACTGGCGCGCAGCGGTGTCAGCAGTCCCGGCGAAGCAACCATGCCCCGTTTCACCGGTAACGCAGGACTTCCCCGTCATCCAAATGAGTAAGCCCCTCGTATTCGTGGTCGGTGCAGGTGGCCACGCCAAAGTGGTGCTCGACATCCTTGAACGCGACGCCCGTTATGATGTTGCATTCCTCATCGACGAAAATCCCGGCCTGAAAGGTAGGGAAGTTTACGGCTATCGTGTACTTGGGAATGAGTCGGATCTGGCGTCGCTTCGCGACGCCCCGTCACTTGCAATAGTCGCAATTGGCAACAATCACGCACGCGGTCTCGCGGCACAACGCCTGCGCGCTGCAGGAGTCACCCTGATCAAGGCGATACACCCCGACGCGAAACTCGCACGCGGAGTCACCATTGGCGAAGGCTCCGTCGTCATGGCCGGAACCGTCATCAATTCAGATACGTCAATCGGGCAAAACGCGATCATTAACACCTGCGCTTCAGTGGATCATGATTGCATCATCGGCGATGAGGTACACCTTGCCCCGGGGTGCCGGCTGTGCGGTCATGTCCAAGTCGGCATGGGCGCCCTTGTGGGGGCCGGCTGCGTGGTCGTTCCCTCCAAACGAATAGGCGATAACGCCACTATCGGCGCGGGCTCTGTCGTAATTGATGACGTCGCAGAAAAAGCAACCGTGACCGGGGCTCCCGCTCGCCAGCGATAATCGAAAAATGCAACTTAAAACTGCAAAACGCCAATTGGCTGTAGATGGCGGTACACCTGTCCGGATTGATCCTCTGCCGGCCTGGCCGCATTTTGACGAGGATGAAATCAGTGCCGCAGCAGCAGTTTTGCAAAGCGGGCAGGTCAACTACTGGACGGGTCCGTTTTGCCGGTTGTTCGAAACGAAATTTTCCGCCCATATCGGCGCGCGCCATTCCATAACGCTTGCCAACGGCACCGTGGCCTTGGAACTGGCACTCACCAGCCTTGGCATCGGGGCAGGGGACGAGGTAATCGTGCCGGCGCGTACTTATTTCGCCACCGCCAGCTGCGTCGTCACGAGAGGTGCAAAACCTGTGATAGTCGACGTCGATGCGAATAGCCAGGTATTGACGGCGGCGACGATAGCGCCAGCAATCACACCGCAGACGCGCGCGATAATCGTCGTACACCTTGCCGGTTGGCCATGCGACATGCCTGAAATCATGCGTCTTGCAAATGAGCACGGTTTGTATGTAATCGAGGACTGCGCTCAAAGCCATGCGGCCGCCCTTTCCGGGCGAATGGCAGGCTCATTCGGCCATTTCGCCGCGTTTTCGTTTTGTCAGGACAAGATCATGACGACGGGGGGCGAAGGGGGCATGCTTGTAACCGACAATCCGGGGCTGTGGGAAAAAGCATGGTCCTATAAGGACCACGGCAAGAATCGACAGGCAACGGAAACCGAAGCTGCGGGAGGCTCATTCAAGTGGCTTCATCACCAATTCGGCACCAATTGGCGCATGACGGAATTCCAGGCTGCGATCGGGATCATTCAACTCGAAAAACTGCCCGCATGGAGCGCAACGCGCAGGCAACATGCCGCAAACCTCGCGGCAGGTCTTGCAGGCATGCGCGGTCTCAGGGTTCCGGTCGTGCCATCCGGGGTCGCGCACGCCTATTACAAGTTTTACGCATTTCTGCGGCCCGAGCATTTGAAGCCGGGCTGGAATCAACAGCGTGTAATTGAGGCGATTCGCGCTGAAGGCATACCCTGCGGTGTCGGCAGCTGCAGCGAGATTTACCGCGAAAAGGCATTTTTAGATGCCGGACTGACACACCAAATGCCCACGCCCGTGGCGCATGAGCTTGGGCAGACCAGCATGATGTTTATGGTCCATCCGACACTGCAAAAGCAGGATATTGACGATACCTGCAATGCGATCGGCAAAGTAATGACTGCTGCCTCAATCTGAAGCCATGGTCCATCGCAATACGATTCTCGCCATCGGCCATGACATTTTTGCGGCGGCTGCCGCTTGGATACTGGCCTATGCTTTTCGTTTTAATTTTGACGCCCCCTTGGATCATCAGCGCGGCGCGTTAACGCTGCTAATGTGGGCTGTGCCGCTACAAGTCTTGGTGTTCTGGAAGCTGGGCCTGTATCGCGGTGTCTGGCGCTACGCAAGCCTTCCGGACCTGCAGCGCATTATGCTGGCCGTGTCGATTTCCGCGCTTGGAGTTGTGCTGATCGCACATTTTGGCAAGCCCGATCCGGTGGTGCCGCGCTCCGTCCTGCTACTCGCCCCCATACTGCTGATTGCGATCATGGGTGGTAGCCGACTCGCCTACCGCGCGTGGAAGGAGCATCAACTGCGGGGCGGCGGCGCACAGGACAGCTCCCCCGTGCTTATCCTCGGCGCCGGAGATGCAGCGGTCAATCTCATAAAAAGCCTCTCGAGCAGCCGCGGCTGGCGCGTGGTGGGTCTGCTTGATGACAACGCGACGAAGTTAGGACGCCGAATTCAAGGTGTAAGTGTGCTGGGCGGTATCGACGAACTGCCCACTTACGCGTTACGTTACTCCGTTCGACAGGCGATTATCGCAATGCCAGGCACCTCCCATGCTGCGCGGCGCCGTGCCCTGGAGATTTGCACGAAAGCAGGCATTGTTGCCATGACCGTGCCGTCTTACGACGACATCGTCAGCGGAAAAGTGACTATTTCGCAGTTGCGTAAAGTCGAATTGGACGACCTTCTTGGCCGTGACCCGGTTGAACTGGATAGCCAGGGCTTGGGAACCTGGATTACAAAATCCACGGTCATGGTCACCGGCGCGGGAGGCTCCATCGGAGCGGAACTGTGCCGACAGCTTGCGCGGTTCCGGCCGGAGCGCATCGTGTTCTTTGAGCAAAGCGAATTCGCCCTGTACCGACTTGAACAGGAATTCACCCGCGAATTTCCTGCAATTGCAATCGCTTGCGTCATCGGTGACGTGAAAGATTCCGCGCGCCTTCACTTCGCCCTGCGCCGATATGGACCTACCGCATTGTTTCATGCTGCAGCCTACAAGCATGTTCCCCTGATGGAAGAACTAAATGCCTGGGAGGCGGTACGCAACAATGTTGCTGGAACATTAGCGGCGGCGAAAGCCTCCATCGCACACGGAGTAGAAAAATTCGTGCTGATTTCAACCGATAAAGCGGTCAACCCGACCAACGTAATGGGCGCGACCAAACGACTCGCCGAACTGGTATGCCACAGCCTGGATACGGAGGCGACGCGTTTTGTTGTCGTTCGCTTCGGCAACGTGCTCGGATCAACCGGCAGCGTTATCCCGAAATTCCGCGAACAAATTGCACGAGGCGGTCCGATCACGGTCACCCATCCGGAAATTACGCGCTATTTCATGTCGATTCCCGAGGCGGCACAACTCGTATTGCAGGCAGGCTTGATGGGTACAGGCGGTGAAATCTTCGTCCTGGACATGGGCGATCCTGTAAAAATCGTTGATTTGGCGCGTGATTTGATCCGGCTATCGGGCTTCGGGGTGCAGGACATACGCATCGAATTCACAGGGCTTCGCGCCGGGGAGAAGCTTTACGAGGAGCTGCTCGCGGACAGCGAACAGACCCTGCCTACGCCGCATCCGAAGTTGCGTATCGCGAAAACCAACACTCGTCCCGGCACGACCTGGCGGGATGAAATGGCGACCTGGTTGGAGCAACCAACACCCGAGACCGATAGCGCTGTGCGTTCCATGTTGAAGGCCTTGGTACCCGAGTACGCCCCTCGCGACGCCGACGCGGAACGAGCGCCGAGCTGAAACGGGATTCTCGGCAGGCGCCCACTGCTTGGATGCGACAACGGATGCGAATTTTCCAAATTGGAACTACGCATTTGTGGAGGAAGTGACTTATTGCCCAGGCATGGGCAGCAGTTCTTTCCAGGCCGAGACCACATCTTCCACTGCGATGTCCCGGACATTTCGACTTTCTGCTTGGAGGAGCCGATAAGGCACACCCCATGGATGCCACAACTCAGGATGCTCGCTACCGAATAAACTGACAACTGGCTTGCCAAGCGCTGCGGCAAGATGCACAGGCCCCCCGTCACTGCAAATCACCTGATCGCAAACAGCGAGCCCTGCAATGAGACCGTCCAGACCATCGGTCGGTATGGCAAGCAAGCTTCCGCCGGAACAGGCCGCGGCGATATTGAGCGCGCTTTCGTCGTCGCCGGGAAAGCGCGGGTTGTCGGGACGCCCGGGAGCCCAACTTAGAATAACGCGCGCCCCCTGCTTGCTGGTAAGCAAACGGATCAGTTCAACGAAATGTAGATCTGGCCAGCGACGATCCGCCTCACGCGCGCTAATGTGCACCCCGACTATCGGTCCTTCACCACCTCGCAATCGTTTTCGCCATATATCGACCAGCGCAACCTTCGCCACCAACTTAAGCGGCGGCGGCTTACCTTCGATTTGCAGCGCAGTCAGCAACCGGAAGATGTTCTCGACCTGATGCTGCCTAGACTCGGCTTTGATCGAAACCGCCATGTTTGCCAACCCTGAGCCGTTATCAAAGCCGATTATGTTGCGCGGCTTAACCCAGCGCGCCAGGCGCTCTGCACTTGCCTGGTATCCCGGTGCGGCAAGTATCACGTAGTCAATCTCACGTTTGCGCAAACCAAGCAGCATGCGCAAGCGCTGGGCATACAGGCCAAGGACTGTCTCGCCGGGCAGGCGGTGCTTGCCCTTCTGGTAACTGAACACTTCGTCAAGATCGGGATTCCCCGCCAGCACCGGCTCGGCATAACGATTGACCAATGCGCCTATCCAGGCATCGGGGTAATGCGTCCTAAGCGCAGCGATCATAGGGGTGGTGCAAACCAAATCACCGATATTGTCTCGGCGAATGATAAGAAAACTCGGGTTTGAGGAGGCGCCCATCAAGATGCGTTATCCAAAACCTCTATCATGCCAGCCAACTTTTCTGCCCTTGCGCGCCACGTGTAAGCGCGAGCCTTTTCGCGCAACCGCACGCCCAGAGCACGAGCACGCTCAGGATCGGCGACCAAAGCACGGATTCCCGCTGCAAGTGCGATCGGATCCTCCGACACAGCCCAGACCGCGTCGTCCTCCGACAAGACGTCGCGCAATGCCGGCAGATCGCTTGAAACGATGGCGCACCCTGCCGCCATATATTCGTAGAGCTTGATCGGAGAGGTAAATCGGCTATCCGGTTCATCCCGGTTCGGCAGGACCGCAATGCAAGCCGTCTGCAGTGCCCGCGCCACCTCCGCATGCGGGAGCTGCCCGGAAAAATCTACCTGTGCACCCACAGCCTGGACCCGGACATGCAAGCGTTCAACCTGCTCCACACTGCCGCCGATGACGGTGATACGACATCCGGGCAGATAGGCAGCCGCCGCGACCAAATCGTCGACGCCCTTCCACGCAAACAGACTTCCTGCGTAAACGATGTGCAAGCCGGCGCAATGCCATTCCTTTTGTGCGAGTTCTTCGGGCCAGTCGACACCGTTTGCCAATACTTCAACCTTGCGTCCCCCATGTAACTCGGAGAGCCTCGCCGCTGTAGCCGCAGAGTTAGCAACCACGAGCGCGGCTTTATCCATCACCAGCGCTTCCATTTCAAGGTTCAAATCACGCCGCGAAACCGTACCGGTATCGCTAAAGACCTCATGCGCCTCATACACCAGTTTCCGATCAGGGAATCGCCGCAAGAGCATGGCCGCCAGTTTGAGATGCCGCACAAAAAGCAAGGCATGCGGAGACGCCTTGATACGCGTTGCCAGCCGCAAAAGAAACATGCGATTCGAGTGCATCCGCCCAAAGGGCCAAGGCAGCGAACGGGACAGTGGTGTAAGCGTAAGGCCTGATGGAACCGCCAGCCCGTAATACGTCAGCGGGTTCAGGTTCCCATTGGGCACGTACGCAAGCTCAACGGACATCCCCAGTTTGGCCAGATCGGCCACGGAATGGGCGACCTGCACGCCCCGCGCCCGATCCAGGGGAAGCGGTTCGGGGAATGCGTAGAGCAGCGTCACGCGGCCTTCTTACCCTCGACGATGATGCAATCGCCAAACAACATCTCTTCTGAAGAGGCGCCATGATCGGGAAATTTCCGCCTCTTGATGTTGTAGCGAATAACACCTGCAATCAGATTTTCAAAAAAACGCTTGATCCATTGCGGCTTGTAAAAGAAAGCGTTGGTATTGACCCGTTCAATGCTCACGCCACCGATCATCAGGAAATAGTTCAACTGCCAGAAATAGATCGGACTGATGTGGGCATCGTCCACCGGCTGATCCATCACCTTGGAGGGCTGTTGCATCAGTGGCTTGAAGCGCGGGAAATATCCGGAGGCCAAGTATTTAATCCGCGCATCCACAGAAAATGTGTTGGGCGTGCTGATGTACAGCCTGCCACCGGGCTTTAGCACTCGGCACAACTCGCTGGTAAATGTCCAGGGGTTATGGAAATGCTCGATGCCTTCGATGCTAAACACGTAGTCAAAGTAACCGTCAGGGTAAGGCAGCGGATTTATCACGTCATGTTGCTGAAAGCTGACGCGATCATCCTTCAGTGCAAATGCTTCGGCGTTAACATCAAGACAATGAATGTCGCCGTATCCGAGCTTAACCAGCTCCTGCGCGAATGCGCCGTGCCCCGCCGGCACATCGAGAATACGCCCCTTGGGCGCACCCTCAAACAGTTTTAGCACCGCCGGATAGTGGTCGTCCGTGGCAAGGGCGCGAATCTTCTGCTCGGCAGTGTTGTTCATGGGTGAGTCAGCCAAAAAGGTCCGATAGCAAGACAGTCAACACGCTTTTCGGTGAACGCGCGAATTGCCTCAACGGGGGCACAGACAATCGGCTCCTCATGCACATTGAAGCTGGTGTTAAGCACAAGGGGAATTCCGGACAGGGCATGGTACGCCGCTATCAGCTGATGATAGAGCGGATTGACCTCGGCTCGAACCAGCTGCGGCCTTGCCGTTCCATCTACATGCACGACAGCGGGGATGCGCGAAATCCAATCCTTACGCACATCAAAGGTCATGGTCATGAATTCGGCCGTGTGGCGCGCCTTGCCGACATTCTCAAACACCTCGTCGGCACGCTCTGCCAGCACACTCGGAGCGAAGGGCATGAATTCAGACCTGTCTAGTCTGTCGTTAAGCCAATTGTTGATGGCCGATTCCGTGGGACGCGCCAGCATGGAACGGTTCCCCAGCGCCCGCGGGCCAAACTCCATCCGCCCCTGAAACCAACCGACGATACGGCCCTCGTGGATGGCTTTTGCCGCGAGCGCCACAAGCGCCGCCTCATCATGCCGATCCGCGACGAGATTCACATCGCCCAAGGCTGCAAGTATCTGTGCATCATCAAACGCCGGTCCCCAATACACATCGTGAAGGGGCGTAGTGTTTCGCATGCTCGCAGGGTCACGACGCGCCAACTCCAGCAACACTGCGCCAACACAGTTCCCGGTATCACTCATTGCCGGAAATACAAAAATACTGTCGACCTCGGGTAGCGCCGCAATACGCTGATTGAGCTTGACGTTGGCAAATACGCCGCCGTTCAAAGCAACGTTGCGCTGGCCCGTGGCCGCAAGGTAATTGCGCACCATCTGCACCACGACATCCTCAAGCACGCGCTGCGCGGCTGCGGAAACGTTTTCGCGACTGTGTCCTTTTATGGCTTGCTCGAGAAACGCGTAACGCCGTGCCTCCGCGTCGGCTCCGCCCGCGAAATCCGAATCCAAGCACTGACCATCTGGCGACAGTTTCAGGGCGCGCTTGAACGTCTCGTAAAGCGGCACCGGATCTCCCAGCGCAGCAAGCCCAACCACCTTGCCCTCATGGCGCATGACACGAAAGCCCAGTAATTCGGTGATAAAGCCGTAGAAGGCTCCCGCCGAGGCGCCAAAGGCATCGGTGCTGAACTGGCGTTCGTAGCGGCCGTCCCGCCAGGTCCCGGACGTATGACTGATATTCCGGTCACCGTTGCCGTCCATGGTAATGACAGCGCACTCCTTGAAGCCGGAGTAATAGGCGGCGGGAAGGGCATGCGAATAATGATGGTCAAAAAATATCGTGGACGCTCCGCCAAAACCCTCCGTTTTCAGGAATTTTTCTTCAAGGAAATGGTCATCAAACGATTTTCCGCGCGCCTCAAGGCGTTCGATAAAATTGCCCGAATGCATTTGTGGGCGCGCACCGCCGGCGTTGCGACGGCGTGCCCTGTGAATACGTCGCTCGAGCTCTTTATACCAAGACTCGCGGACGAAATATTCTTCCGGAAAAAACGTATAGAGCAGAGCGAGTCGTTCGACTTCGCTCCGCTTGTGTCCGCCAAGGCGCAACACTTCATCAATCGCAAGATCAGACAACTTCCCGCCGTCATTCTTGATACGGGAAAGACGCTCATCCGAGACGGCGGCAAGCAGTCGCCCGTCCTCGAACAGTACGGCGGAGGATTCATGTCCGGTCTGCAAACCAAGAATTAAAGACAACTAGGAAGCCCTCATTGGGAGGCAGAAACTAAAGGGGACGGTGGGCGCAGCAATTGGAGCAGGGCGGCCCCGATTTTGTCCAGGGAAAAATCGCCGGCCATGATGCGGGAACGACCCTGCCACGTCAAGCGTAGGGCCGGGTCGCGCAAGGCGGTAATCACCGCACCGCGCAGTGCCGGCACATCACTTGCAGGAACGACCACGCCGGCTTCAAATTTGGTGACCCAGTCGGAAATACCGGCCCCGTCGCTTGTCACCGTGGGCGTGCCAACGGCAGCCGCTTCGACCGTGACCATGTTGAGCCCCTCACACAGGGTCGGATTCACATGTAGATCCGCCGCAGCAAGGTGCTCAAATACGGCCTCGCCCCGCAAAGGGCCGGTGAATCGTACGGTATGTTCCAGTCCCGCCGCACGCAAAACCGGCCAGACGCCCTGTGCCAGCCACGGATCGTCGGGGCCGCACATCAGCCAGCAACTGCCCGGAACAGCGGCGACGATTCCTGCCCACGCGGCCGCCAGATCCTGCAGTCCCTTGCCCTTGTGATTGCCGCTCAGGGTAACGACGAGCGGCGCATCCGCGGGGATGCCGTGACGCTTTCTGACCGCCTCGCTAACTGACCCCCGTTTGGCGAAAATGGCGTCCAAAACCGATATGGGCACCACCAATTGAATCGGCAGCGGGGCAATGCGCGTTTGATCCGCCCCCTCCCGAATGAGAATGCGCTCAAGGGACTCACACAAGGCACGCATGACATCAATGCCCGGAAAGGAATTGCGCAGCAACCAGGTCACCATGGGGGTACGTCGCTTTCCCACCCCGGCCTCCGGGCAATCCAGAATATCGCCGCCAATATAGCTTGCGAGAAGGCGTGTGTGGATCAAGCCCAATCGCTTAAGAAAGGCGGCTGGAATGGCGTAGGTGAACCCGTCGCTGCAGACCACCACGTCGGGCTTGAAGTGCCGGATCGCCTCGTAAATAACCCACATGCGATGAACCAGATTGCGGCCCTCGAACGCACGGCGAAAGATGCGATCCGGTAGCCACGTCACGAGGCGCTCCCAGCCCCGTCGGGGGTCATACCAAAGCGTGGAAATACCATCCCCCGCCTCCCGATAATGGTCTTCAAGCTGGCGCTTTCCCCGTGCCAGGCCACGGCGCTCCTCCAGCGCGCACACATCCTCGCCCATCGCGCGCAACTTGACCAACATGGGGTATTCGCCGGTCCATGCCTTGGGGTGTAGATAAAGAATTCGCATGCGTTAGTCCGCAGCTAGTGCCAGTGCCACGCGCTCGCCAAACGCGCGGCGAGAAAAGCGTTCGAGATGTGCGCTCGCCTTGCGTGGATCAGGTCGCGCCGCACCCTGAACAAGCCGATCCAATAACCGCTCAAATGCATGGCCGTCATCGCCGCGTGGATCATCAAACAGCCAGCCCGTCTCACCATCCACCACGGTCTCGGTAAATGGGGGTCCGTTCACGGCCAACACCGGTGTGCCACAGCTTTGCGCCTCGATCAGATTCAAGCCCAGCGCCTCTTTTTCCGGCAGTCCCGAGAGAACATAGTCCAATTGGCCATAAATCGCCCTGACATCGCTTTGTTGCCCCCAGAAACGCACCTGCCGATGCGCAGGACCAAGTGCACGGCGAAGGTCGCGCACCGAGGCATACCCGCCGCTACCAAAAATTTCCAAGTTGACCGTCGGGTGTCTTGCCAAGACGGGGGCAAGTATCGAGAACATCTGTGGAAATTGCTTTATGGGCGTGAGGCGCGAAACAACACCTATGGTCAGACCAGGACGCCGGGAGAATGCACCCTTGTGACGGAACACATCCACCAATGGCGCAAACAGCCCTAGAAGCCGGTCCCGCACCTTGCGCCGATCCCAATCGTAGACACTGGCTGTCCTGATCACTCCCGGCGCCCCTCCGGGACGTCCAGCGAGGTCGGCTATGCCATACAGTGGCTCAGGATAGACGTTGGCAAGGCCCCTCTTTTTTGCACTGTCTATTACATGGCGCGATACGGCGAACAGGCGTTCGTAGCGCGCTAACCCCGCTGGACTGCGTTCGTATAGTGGCATATGCACAAACCCGGTAAGCCGGTGCCGATTCGCCAGCGCGGCTGCAAACCCGGGACTTGCGGCCGTATGCGTGACAATCAAACTGCGGCTTGTTGGCAGCGCATCGAGTATTTGCGCCTCGCTCGCAACCTCCCTCAGCCTCACGCCCGTCAGGTTCAGTTGCCGCCAAAACCTGGCCTCGCAGGCTACAAATAATTCGACTTCCCAACCGAGCGCGATCAGTGCTTCGGAAAAAAAACGCGTGTAAACCTCGCCACCGCCGAAGCTTTGTTGAAGATTGATCTGATAACAAACGGGCATCGTGTCTAGCCGCTTATATCGGGACGCGAAAGCGCTCTACCCATAGAGCAAGCACCAGTAACGGCCAGAGCCGCGTGCTGTGCGACCCTCGCCCGGACAAATGCTCCGCGACATAGCGCTCCGTAATCTCCTGACGAAACCACGGCGCCAACGTGCGTTTGTCCACCAGCGTATCGCGAAGCATGTCGGCCAGGTCTTCCTTTAGCCAGCGCGACAAAGGCACCGAAAATCCCTTTTTCGGTCGATCCATGAATCCTGCCGGCAACCAATCCTTGAACGCTTCTTTGAGAATATGTTTGTGTCGCCCCGCAGCCGATAGCTTGTAATGGCCGGGTAGGCTCGCGGCAAACTCAATGAGGCGATGGTCAAGGAACGGGGATCGGCATTCCAGTGAATTTGCCATGCTGGCGATATCCACCTTGAAAAGTATGTCCTCAGGCAGATAGGTCGTCATATCCAGCGCGAGGTAACGATTGACGACGTCATCGCCGGGTCGATCAAAATGCTTTTCCAAATACGCAGTGGTATGCGAATCGCCGATTGCAGCCCGAAAATCGGGCATGAGCATGTCCTGCTTCTCCGCATCCGGGAAAAACGCGAGTAGGTGCTTATAGGCATCAAGGCCGCGCATTTGCAGTATCTCGTCAGCGCGCGATGCGGGAAAACGCTTGCCGCGCCGGTCAGTGCGCAAACGCGATTCGAGCGCAATGGTCGCGCGCCGCATACCGCGCCATAAGGGCGTCAGGCCTCGACGTTCTAGCCACTCGGCGCGACGAATCTGATAAAAGCGTCGATACCCGGCGAATACTTCGTCACCGCCGTCGCCGGTGAGTGCCACGGTAACCTGGGAGCGAGCAAACTGTGACACGTAAAACGTCGGCATCACTGAATTATCGGCGAGCGGCTCTCCCAGGTGGTCGATCATTTTTGGCATGATATCCACCGCATCGGCTTTGACCATCATTTCATGGTGATCCGTGCGAAGGTGGGTCGCGATATCCCTCGCCTGCGGCAGCTCGTTGAAGCGTTCGTCTTCAAAGCCGATGGAAAAAGTCTTGAGCGGGGAGGCGCCAAGATGCGCCATCGCTGCCACCGTGATGGACGAGTCGATCCCACCAGAGAGGAAAGCCCCCAAAGGCACGTCTGACACCAAGCGCAGCTTGGTAGCCTCAAGGACCTGCTCGCGTAACGCCTCACAAGCCTCGTTGAACGACAAGGCACTTCGTTTTGTGAGATCAACGTCCCAGTAGCGAAATAACCTCTCTATCTTGCCGTTCTTCACAACCATCGCATGCGCCGGCGGCAATTTCCGGATGGCTGCAAATCCGGACATCGGCGCCGGGATGTACTGGAAGCTGAGGAAGTGATCGAGCGCCTGGTAGTCAGGGGCACGCGGCAACGTGGGGTCAAGCGCGAAGAGGGCTTGGATCTCAGATCCGAACAAAAACCCTTGGGGTGTTTGCGCGTAAACTAGAGGCTTTACGCCGAGCCGATCTCTCGCGATTGAAAGTGTTTTCTCAACGCGATCCCAAATCGCAAAGGCGAACATGCCGCGCAGCTTCGCCAGGCACTTTTCCAATCCCTCCCTCGCAAACAAGCGCAGCAGCACTTCCGTGTCGGAATGACCGCGGAAGACTTCACCCGCGCTGACCAAGTTGTCCCTCAGTTCACGAAAGTTATAGATCTCACCGTTGAAAATAATGACGTAGCGCCCATCTGGGCTGAGCATGGGCTGATGACCCAACTCGGACAGGTCGAGAATGGAAAGCCGAACGAATCCCAGCGCTGCGGCATCCTCTCGCCAGATTCCATTGTCGTCCGGGCCACGGTGATGCAGGCTGGCAATACCGCGCTCGAGATCAACTCGCCCACCGGCCGCCAGGAGGGCGCCAACAATGCCGCACATTAGCGGCCCCCTTTCAGTAAAGCTTCGAGCTGCGCCGATGTCGCCGCCCATGTGAACTGCGCCTGAACGCGCTGGCGCGCCGCCTCACCCATGCGCCTCAATCTCGTATCGTCACTCAAGGCCTCAATCAAGGCGATCTTCCATGCCCCTTCGTCGCCCGGTGCCGCAAGCCATCCGGTTTCGCCCTCCGCGACCACCTCAGGAAGGCCGCCGTTGCGCGAGGCGAGTACCGGCACGCCGCACGCCATCGCCTCAGCCACGCTGATGCCAAACGCTTCTTCGCCGACAGAAGGCTGCACGTATAAATTCGCCTCGCTCAATACCCCCGGAAGCTCAGCGTGACCTACGCGCCCGGCAAAATGTACCCGATCCGCTATCCCAAGCGCCGCCGCCTGCGCTTTCAATGCAGCCTCCTCTGGCCCGGCGCCGACCACGAGATAACACACATCCGGTGGCAGATGTGGCAGTACGGAGATGATGATGCGGAGGCCTTTCCAGCCAACGAGTCTGCCGACGCTGGCCAGGATACGCGCATCGCCCGGAAAACCCCATGCCGCACGGCGCGCTGGATCTCGCGGAACCGGCCGAAACCGCTCAATGTCCACGCCATTGTGCACGATCGACACCGCGCGTCTATAGCGAACCTCCTGCTGGCGCGCCGTGTAACGGCTAACGCCAACAAGGTGGTCGATGGCACCCGCAAACAAGCGGTCGCCAACAAAGAAGTCCGTGCCGCCCGTGTGAAACAGCGTCACGGCTTTCATTCCGCGCCGCCTCGCCCACCACATCACGGGAAAGTCGAAGGGCTTGCAAACCACAACGGCGTCGTATTCGCTCGAAACCAGGTGATCAAGCGCATTGCGCGCGAACGAGAGACGCTCCATAAGCCGCTGAAAGCGGTGCCCGAAATTCGGCCACTCCTGTTCGATTCGGAACGGAAATTGCGCCAGGCGCACCTCGTCATGCCAAGCCGCGCCCCGCGCCCCCGCCACCAGGGTAACGTCGTGTCCACGTCGTGCGAGCGCCCTACCCATCTCCCAGTAATACGTCTCAAGGCCGCCCGAGATAAAACAACTGGTGACGTTGTACATGCAGATTTTCATTTTATTTCAGGCTACCCAAGTTGCAGGCGCTGCCTGCAACCAATGCCCAGCAACATGCCGTTAATCGCCCAGAAGAGCAGCGCATGATCACGCACAAAAATGTCGTTGACCATATGACGCAGAAATACACCCAGAAGAAGAACGATGCCGCAGGCCCCGATCATCATCAGTCGGCGATCACCTGAACGCCAAAACCGCACGTACTCCCGCAATAGCGCACCGAACAAAAGCAGTATGGCCATCATTCCCGGCACGCCCATGGAGAGTCCATAGTCAAGTACAACATTGTGCGCATGCCAGAGCATGGGGTTGTCCGCCGGGACAAGATCAGGATATGCCTTGCTCATCACCCGGCGCCCAAACCCGGCACCCGTTAAGGGCGTCTCCAAAATGCGTGCCGTCACTTTGGGCCAAAAAAACAGTCGATCGTCCTTGCTCATCTCCGATTTTGGGGTAGTCATATGCTTGAAGCGTGTCGCCTGCGTAAGCAGGAGCGTAAGGTACGCCGCCATCGCCACGATCAGGAGCATTCCGACAATACGCTTTGGACTTAACCCCAATTGCTTGCCGTAAAGAATCAAGCCGAAAGCAAGTTGCACAAACAAAACAGGCCAGATAATGCGCTGCAAGCAGAAGTAACCCGTTAGGAACAAAAGTCCCAGCAATACAAGCGACAGCTTTCGAAGCCTCCGATCATCGGACAAAAAGCCAAAAAGACAGACCAGCGGAGCCACTAAAAAAAGATATCCGGGAAATGCACCTGACCCTCCAAAAAAGTACGCGCTCGATTCGGTCCATTCCCCAAGGTAGACGCGTATCCCCAACGCGCTGATGCACATTACGAATGCGCCGGAAATCAAGGCAATAAATAGCCATTTCAATCGCCAATAATCGCTGGTGATCGCAAAAAATGCGACAAACGCCATCATCGTGTAAATCACCTCGTTTTTGATCTCCGACAGGCTGTAGTCCGGATCGATGGCATAAAAAACCGAGAAAAGCGCGACCGCGGCCCAAAAGATGAGCACCGGAATGAAGGGAATGCGCGGAACCGATAGACGCTTCCACGCGTACATGGTGTAAGCAAAAGCGGCCGCGAGACAAAGCAGGCGCAGCGCCACTGTTCCGGAGAACGGCAGGATAAAGAGCAACAGCATAAAGGGCAGCAAGCCCGCCTCCGGAAGGCGCCTCATCATGCCGCCCTAGGCTGCCGGTCTAGCAACCGGTCATACAGATTCTCGAATTCCTCGCACACTCGCGACCAATCAAAATCGCGCTCTATTTTGGCCTGTAGCCAGCGTCCCGCCTCATCGCGACGCGGGGCATTTGTCACGTAGGCATCGATGACTTTGCAAAGTTCTGCCGGATCGGCTGGATCGCCAACAAACTCGAATCCCGCACACCCTTCGAGGAATTCGGTGACGCCACCTCGGGCGGCCGCCACTATAGGCAGGCCGGCTGCAGCGGCTTCGAGCATCACCGTAGGAAACGGGTCGTCCCACAGGGATGGCAGTACGAACACATCGCCTGCGAGCAGGAACTCATGCATCTGCGCCGGATGCAAGCTGCCCACCCAACGCACACCTGACATACCGGCCATACGCGCGACAACGGCGCGTCCGTACACTGCCTTCTCGTTGCGCGGGTCGTCGCTGTCGCGTACATTCCCGGCGACCAGCAGACGAACGCGGTCGCCATGAATCGCGCGTAATCGCTCATAGGCATCGAGTAATTCCTGAACGCCTTTTTCCTTAACCAATCGTCCCGCGAAGAGCAACACGATCGCCTCCGGGTCCTCCACCCCGTGCTTTTGCCGGATCGCCCTTCGTTGCGCAGCGTCAAGTTCCCAATACGGTCGACAGCGTGCCGTGTCCACGCCCGTATATATAACCCCAACGCGCTCCGCGGGGATGCCATTTGCATTGACCAACCACTGCGCCATGTAGTGACTGCAGGCAACCCATTGCGTCACAGCCGCAAGCGCCTGCGGGGGAAGCGGCTTTTCGTTGGCCACATGCACGACGGTAGGCAGTGCCGAGCGAAGAATCCGCGCATGCAGGGCGGCCAACAACTTGGGTTCATTGTGGATATGCACCAACGCCGCACCTTCCTCGCGTGCTATACGCCACATCCGCTGCGCGTAGGGGAGCGGATCGATCCGGATAATTTTCTGAAACAATCTGCGATAGAGACGCCCAATGCGCACGCGCCGGACCTCCATTGCATCAAAGGACTCGCGTTCGGCCTGACCGGGAAAGGCTCTGCAAACAACAACCGGACGATAGCGACGTTGCCGGCGCGCCACCTGCTCGACGCGCAACTCGGTCCCCGCCGGATAAACCGGGGGAAACGGATTGTGATCGGGCAGGAGGTGGGCGACGGTGATCTTGGGACGAAGCATTAGTGCAAGGTGTGCCCGAGCGCTGAAAAAACCTCGTCAACGCCAATCTGATCCATGCAGTTTTTCGGCGTGTAAGGGCATTGCTTTTCCACGCAGGGTTCACATGTCCTGGGCTTTTGCAAAATTATTGGGGACGCACTCCTCGCGCGCGGGCCTATCAGCGCAGCAAATGTCGGCGCATAGAGCGAGATCACCGGAACATCCAGCGCGCTCGCCAAGTGGCCTATCCCTGTGTCCGGTGCCACCACACAGGCGGCATCACCGAGCACCGCTGCCGTTCCGGCAATATCAAGCCTGCCGGCGAAATTGTGAACGCCTCTGATCCCGGAGGCCAGCGTGGCGAGACGATCACGATCAAGTGCCCCGCCCGTCAACACAATGCTATGCGACGGCCAGCTCAACCGCGCCTGCTCCAGCAACTGGCGCACTTTTTCAACCGGCCACACCTTGTAGGCATCCGCCGCATATACGTGCATCACCCAATATGGCCCAGCGCCGATTTCGCCACGAAGCATTGCCTCGCTTTTTCGAGAGACTGACTTATCCAAAAACACGCGCGGTGAGTTGCCCAATGTCGCGACACCCAGGGTATCCAGAATGCGCAGGCGATTTTCGATGTAATGGAGCAGCGGCAACGTCGTCCGATCAGCCGCACGATCACGGTTCGAGAGTAAAAACCCATAGCGTGTGCCGGTTGTGGGAATCCGCACGATAAATGGGCTACCAGAAAGATAGCAAAGCGGAAGAATATCCGGATCATTGCCGTGGAGAACTACGGTCAGTTCCGGACTGAAGTCGCGCAGTGCGCGCAACGTTGAAAAAAATTGCCTATATTTCCCCCAGTAGGGAATAACCGCGCTCAGGTCCTGGTCTGCCACAAACAACGGTCCCCAAGCAGCGCGACAGAAAAGTCGAATATCGGCATGGGGCAAAGCTGCACGTAGCGCAGGCAAGACAGGTGTGGACAATATCGCGTCACCCAACCCGGTGGTCAACACGACAAGAACCCGTCGTACGTCGCCGAGCCGCAATTGTTCGAGTGGCCGTACCGGCTTCAAGCGCGCCTTTCGACGCACATGTGAGAGCAACAGGGAATCTACGAACGGTGGGGTCATTTTTCGAGCACAGCCGCCACCGACCGGTCGTAGGCCATCGCACTTCGGAAGACAGCCTCCATGCGCTCGAGCATGATGTCCTCGGAAAACCGCTCCTGAGCCTCAATGATCGCCGCCCGACCAAGGCGCTCGCACAGCGACGCGTCATTTCGCAAGCGGAGGATCGCCGAGGCAAGTGCCTCTGCTTCCTGTGGGCGAACCATCATCGCCGTAACCCCATCGTGTGCAATCTCGCCAATGGCACCGACATTCGTCGTTATGATCGGCAGGCCACAGGCCATCGCTTGCATGATCGACTGGGGGACACCCTCATTCGCATAAGAAGGCAAAACGAAGGCATCAAAGCTTTGTAGCCAAGGTACAACGTCGTCACGTTGCCCTGCCATGACAACGCGATCAGCAATACCCAGATCTTGTGCCTGTCGCCGCAGGTTGCTCTCGCCAGGCCCCGCTCCGACAATCACCACCTTCAAACGCGGATCTGCGATCGTTGCAAGGGCGTCGAGCAAGTAACGGTGTCCTTTCCAGCTTCGCAAGGTCGCGACAATACCAACAAGAAAATTGTCCGCCTCAAGCCCAAGCACCGCGCGCGATGCGAGCCGATCGCCCGGACGAAAATGTGCGAGGTCGATGCCCGTCGGGATGGACACCACACGATCCGGCTCCGCATCGGTTTCCCGAATCACCTGCAGCCGCAACGCTTCCCCGGTCGTCACTATCCGCGCGGCAGCACTCCGGTAAAGCCAGCGTGTTCCCAGATTGGAGGGAATAGGTGCAGAAATATGGCGGGTGCGCACAACGGGCGGCGCGTTTCTTAGGCCGATGCATGCGAGCGCGGCGAGCCAACTATCAGTGGAGCTATGCGTATTAACAATATCTACAGCTTCGCCACCGAGAAAGGCTCTCATGGCACGATAGCCGGCGATGGATTTGCGTTCCATCGGCAGGGCATAAGTTGGCAATCCCCGCTTGAGTGCCTCCTCGTAAATACGTGATTGACGCGGTGCGGCCAGGCGAATGTGATGCCCGCGCCGGGTCATTCCCACAGCCTCGTTCAACACGCGTAATTCCTGCCCTCCCCAGCCGCATGAGGACTCCGTGTGCACTATTCTCATACGTTAGCGCGTGAACAATGAACGCCACCGAGTATTCCATTCAGACCGCAACGAAGGCGAAGGCTCAAGATTGCGACTCCTCCGGCAACTCAGCGAATTGGATCCGGTACAGCCTTGCATAAAGTCCGTCACGCGCCAGTAACTCAGCATGGCTGCCAATTTCGGCGATTCGCCCGCGCGACATGACCACAATACGATTTGCGTGCTCAATCGTCGACAACCGATGGGCGATGACAATGGTGGTCCTGCCCTGCATCAGGGTCGTCAGTGCCGCTTGAACATGTCGCTCTGATTCACTATCGAGCGCCGAAGTGGCCTCATCCAGGATTAGGACGGGCGAATCCTTGAGCAGCGCACGCGCAATGGCAATTCGCTGCCTTTGTCCACCCGATAACCGGACACCATTCTCGCCGATTAGCGTTTCAAATCCTTGCGGCATTTCACGAATGAAATCCAAGGCATGCGCGGCACGAGCAGCCTCTTCGATGGCCGCGCGTGACGCATCACGCCTGGACCCGTAGGCGATATTGCCTGCCACCGTATCGTTAAATAGCACCACATCCTGACTAACCAGTGCAATGTTATCCCTCAGGCTGTCAAGCTTCAGCGCTTGCAGATCATGTCCATCCAGCAGAATACGTCCCGAGGTGGGTTGGTAGAAGCGCGGCACCAGGTTGACCAGCGACGTTTTTCCCCCGCCAGAAGTCCCCACCAGAGCGACTGTCTCTCCGGGAGCAATGTCGAGGGACACTCCTTCGAGCGCTGCACGCAACGATCCGGAATAAACCATTCCGACGTTCTCAAAACGAAGATCCCCGCGCGCACGCGCAATGGTCTGCGTGCCCTCGTCGAGTTCTTCTTGCTCATCGATCAGTTCAAACACGCTCTCGGCAGATGCCAGACCGCGTTGGAGCGGCGCATTGATATCGGCCAGATGCTTCAGGGGGGTAAGCAACATGAGCATCGCGGTAATAAACGACACGAAACTGCCGACTGTGAATTCCCCACTCGCGGAGTCCTGAATCGCAAGGGTGATGATAATGGCGAGCGCGAGCGCCGCGAACAATTGGGTAATCGGTACCGTTGCCGACGCCGCAATAGTCTGGCGCATGTTAAATCCACGCAAGGCCTGGTTGGCGCGGTTGAATCGATCCGCCTCCGATATTTGCCCGCCAAAAATTTTTACCACTCGATGACCGCCGATTGATTCCTCAAGCGAGTGTGTGATATCTCCCATCGCTTTCATCGAACCCACGCTCATGCTTCGCAGACGCTTTGAAAAGACCTTGATGGCAATTGCGATGCCTGGCGCAATCAAAAACGTGATCAGGGTCAGCTTCCAGTTGAGCCAGAACAGCCAGCCGAGCAAGCCGACCACGGTGATGGAATC
Organism: uncultured Pseudomonadota bacterium; assembly: GCA_903895005.1. The sequence goes on along the minus strand of CAITSH010000180.1, from coordinate 11,517 downwards.
GCGAACCAATACCGTCAGGACCGTCGTCGCCGCACTTGTCACACCACCAACGTCAAATGCTATTTTGGAGATCAGGCTTCCGGACGATTGGTTGTCGTAATACCGCACCGGCAAGCGCAGCAACCGGCGAAACATGGCATTACGCAGGTCCAACACAACGAGATTGGAGACCCAGGCGAGGGTGTAAGAGCCCAGGTAAGAGAGCATTCCACGTACAAGAAATATCCCGATAAGCGCTGCGGGGATCAGATAGGGGTTGGAGGTGCTTTTGTTGACGAAGCTGCCGTCAAGCAGCGGCTTCATCAAGGCCGGAAACAAAGGTTCCGTCGCAGCCGTCAAAATCATGCTGAGGATCGCAATCGCGAACACCTTCCAGTACGGGCGAACGTACTGGAGCAGCCGAAAATATAACTCACGCGAACCGGTAGGGGACGAAGCCAAGGAAAGTGGCACTCGTAAAAGGTTGAATTATAACCGCTCTTATTGCAATGCGAGCCGGTTGCTCCCGCTAAAACTCACCCCAAACCATGCCTCCGTTATATGACTTTGTTAAACCACCTCCGCGAGCACGTTACTTTTGAGCCACCGAAGAACGCCGGCGGCCGACTCATCCACGTTAAGAACCCGCTCCGTACGTTCGGCAATCGCTTTCATTTCAGCTATAGCGGGTCGTGTCGCAAGCAACTGGGCGGCGGCATCCCCAAAGGCATCAACATTGCGGCCAATCGACACAACCGCAGCGCCGGTTTCCGAAAGCCACGCCCCCGAGCCGATTTTGTCGGTCATAAGCGTGCGCGTGCCGACGAGCGCCGCCTCGACTGCAGAGTAATTAAAGGTTTCGATCCAGGAAGGGACCAAATGAAGATCTGCGGCCGCGTAATACTGTTTGACATCCTGCGACTCGACATTACCGGTGAAGATGACACGTTCGGCAATGTTCAATTCAAGGGCAAGTCGTTCAAGGTGCTGGCGATAGCTGCCCAAACCTTCGACTTGTCGATCACCTCCGCAAATCATCAAGACGGAAGACACTGACGCGTGCGCTGCCCTCGCAAAACCCTGAATCGCAAGTTCAATCCCCTTGAACGGCGTCAACCTGCACATGATCAATGCGATCTGGCAGGACTCCGGTAGCCGATGCCGCTCAATCACAAGGTTTCGAGCCTTTGCGCGAAACAAAGCAATATCTTCCGTTAGCAGCATCCTGTCGACGCAATGCAAGGGAATCACCGTAATGCGCTCGGATGGAATGCCCGCTTCGATCATGACGTCACGCGTAACGCGTGAATTGGCACGTAGCCCGTGCGCCTTGGAAAATACCCATTTTTTCACCTTGGCTTTGAGCCAACCCTTTGGCTCTCCCGGGTAGCCCAAGGTCACTCCCAAGTTTTCATGATCATGCACACACAACACCCACCGTACCCGAATAAGTGGGGCCAGCAATGCGAGAAACTTGCCTAGACCATCGCCCTCCACCATGTAGATGTCACAGCGCGTGCTAGAAATGAAGTTCGCGATCGCGATAAGGCTCGTAAAAAAGCGTCGCCCCCCGAGAACGGGCTTTAAGAGCTTGTCCGGAAGCCATACCCATGGATTTCGCTTCTCGTTGTGAATACCCCATATGCTGACGCCAGCTTCCTCGACCCGGGTCAACCGGACTGCGGTCGGCAAACGCTGATCTTCGGTGAACACATGCACTTCATTTCCAGCGCGCTGCATTGCCTTGGCAACGTCCAGATGCACAGAACGCCATACGCCTGCCGCCAACATTCCAATACGCATCGGGCTAGGTAGCTTTCATTTCGCCATTCGGCACCAATGACCGGTACAACGCGGCCAGCTGGGTTGCCATCAATTCAGTCCCAAGCCCGGACACGGCGGCGCGCGCGGCACGCCCCATCACCTCTGCGCCGGCGACCTCGCTTATTTTGCGCATTCCAAGGGAAAGTCCAACGACGTCTCCGGCCTCACACACCGTCCCTCCGACGCCCTCCTCCACAAACTCTGCCGCACCGCATTGTGATGTCGTAATGACGGGCAATCCGCTTGCCATCGCCTCCAGCGCCGCATTCGGGAAGGGGTCGTACAGCGTGGGCAATACAAAACAGTCCGCAGCACCGTACCAGCGCGTGACGTCCTTCTGCGAACCCGCAAAGTGTACGCGGGGCGCAATACCAAGTTCCATGCTCAGCCGCCGCATGCCGTCTTGCCGTTTGTCGCCTCCAACCACAATGAGATGTGCGGCAGGAACGGCAGACAGGGCGCGCAGCAATTGCGGGAGACCTTTTCGCTCGAAGCCTGACCCAACGAAAAGATAGACCATCGCCTCCGGTGCAATGCCAAATTCCGAACGTACCGACGAACGCTGATACTTTAACGTCGGGTTAAACAGATCAAGGTCGACACCGTTGTAGACCACGTGCAATTTCTCTGCCGGCGTTGCGAAGTGACGGCGAATTTCGTCGCGAACCATTTTTGAATTGCATATCACCGCCCTCAGCCGCGCGCTCCCGAACAAGCGTCTCTCGGCGGCCAGAAGAAAGTGATGGTAGGGGTTCAGGGCGCCGCCGATCCGCCCGACGACCCCCTGTATTCGCGCGCGATTCTCAAGCCATTGCGCATGCACGCCATCCCCCGCGCGATACACATCGCAGCAGGCAATGCGCTCATGGGACTGCACCAGGTCGAATTCGCGTTCCCCAAGCGCTTGACACACTGTGCGTGCAAAACTCCAGTCACGCCAGGTTCGACCGAAATAGAACGGATTACATCGCACCAGCTGCGTTGCACCCGTCCCGACCGTTCCATCGCTCCAGTCTCGGGCAAACACGGTCACTTCCACACCCTCTTTAGCCAGGCCGGTCACGGCCCTCGACACAAAGCGTTCTGCGCCACCGTAGGGGTTGTAGCGTTGCCGGACAATAGCGATCTTCATCGATTCGAAGGCGCGCCTGCACAATGCACCGCTTGAATTTCGGCGGACAACACGATCAGCAATGCAAACCGCGAATCAAGCGACAAGAATTTCTCGAACGGCGTTCAGTACAGCCTCGACAGGCAGGGTATCGAGGCAATCGCTCACCTTACTGCCACCGCAGCCATCGTTACCGCAGGGCCTGCAGGGATGAATGTTTGAACTGACGACCCGATTTGCAACCGCCCAAGGGCCCCACTCAAATTCACCGCTAGGCCCGAAAAGCGCCACCACCGGCGTCCCCATCGCGGCGGCAATGTGCATCGGAGCCGAATCCACACCGATGAAAAGACGGGCGCGGCGCGTCAATGCCGCAAGGGATTTCAGGGAAAGTTTGCCCGCAAGGTTCGTCGGCTTCGTCCGGCTCTTCGCAAGAATGTCGCTAACCAACACAGCCTCTTCGGACGTCGGCGCAGCCGTCAATACCACCTTGAGCCCGCCCTCCTGTAGGAGGTCAATCAATCGGGCGGTGCGCTCGGCCGGCCAGCACTTGAACTGCCAGCGGGACGCTGGATGAAGGTGAATAAAGCCGCGCTCCGCCAGCCCCAGCTCGGCGATCAAGGTCTCTACCTCAGCCTCTGCAACCGGCCCGGGCACCAACATTAGGCTGCGCTGATGCTGCTCCGGATGGATGCCAAGGCGCCGCAGCGCATCGAGGTTCCACTCAACCATGTGCCGGCGTGGATTCTTCGCCAGGGAAAACCTGTGCGTGAAACTTTTTTTCCAGCGTTTGCTGCGCGCTGCATAATCTGGCGCGACTGCATATCTGGGTTTGAGCCAGCGCGCCAAGGCAGCACCCCGGGGGTTCTCCGAAAGGTGCACGATCAAGTCATAGCCGCGCTGCCGCAAAGTGCGATACAGCCGCCACTCCGCCGCCAGCCTCGAAAACCACGGCAAGACTCTCCAGGCGCGGTCAATAACATGGATCTGGGTAAGATCCGGATGCAGAGCAAGCATGTCGCGCGTGTCGGCATAAACCAGCGCATCAATCTGCGCGCCGGGAATGTGGGCTTTGAGCGTAGTAATCACGGGCGAAGTCAGCAGCACATCACCGTGATGGCGCAACTTGATAACCAGGACGCGCGCGACGCCGCTCAGGTCAATGGCGTCTTTCAACATGGTCGGCAAGATAGCAGAAAAGCGTGATTACGTTCCGCTCTACGCGTCATCAGAAACAAAGTAAGCAAGCGCTTACAGTGACGTTTGACACGTTATCGTGAGGCACCCGATCCACGAGTTAAGGACTTTTGTCGATTGTCCTGACAACGCAGGCTTAGCCGCAATAACCCCATTGCGGTTTCGATCCAATATCACCCACAAAGCGACCGTGTTACACCACGAATCTACATTGAGAAATAAACGTTACACCTTGACTTATCAGGCTTTTTAAAACTATAGTGTTCAGATGGACAGCGAGCTTACAAGCCTTGAGGAAAAAATCGGTCACGCAGTGGCGCTTTGCCAACGCCTACGAACCGAAAACAATACGCTCCGGCAGCAACTCGCCCTTGCACAAAGCGACAATAAAAAACTCGCCGACAAGGTAAACAGTGCTCGTGCCCGCCTCGAAACCCTCATGCAGCAAATTCCTGAATGACATCTAAAGCCAAGGCCCTGGATGTCAGCATCATGGGGCGCAGTTACAAGGTCGCCTGCGCCGAAGAAGAACGCGAGGCACTGCTACAGGCGGTAAGCTACCTCGACCGAAAAATGAATGAAATCAAGGTCGCAGGAAAAGTAGCCAGCCTCGAACGTATCGCCGTCATGGCCGCGCTGAACATCACACACGAGTTGCTATCTCAAAAAATCGGCGGCTTTGATGCCGGCGAATTGCGGCGTAGAATGTCTGCAATGCAGGTGATGCTTGACGAAGTGCTTTCAAAGCAAGACACGCTGTTCTGAAAACCAGATTCGAGGTTCCGAGATGATCGGACGCGGTCCGGGGGGCGAGTCCGGTGATTGAAGTTACCGTCAAGTCAACATCGTAAGAGCTCATGTCCCCTGCTGTGTGCGTTAAGGCCAGCATCTTCTTGAACCAATTTCTCCACTGGCCGCCGACCATTGCGTCACTGTTGTGCGCGTCCCATAGCCGGATGTGCCTGATGTGACAGGAACGCGGCCACCTTGAACCGCAAGGTTCAGGAGATAGGTCTGACGGCATTTGCGGGGGGCGCCATTTGAAACAAAACGCAGGCATTCGCCTGCGTTTTGCATTTAGCGGTCGGCACCGAGTCCGGTATTTCTGAATGCCGTTTTTTCCCTTGAACGTTTTACCGTTCTTCGCTTGAGACAGGATATTGGCGCCCATGCACTATTGGCTAATGAAGTCCGAACCCAACGAATTCTCGATTGACGACCTGGTAAAAGCAAAAAACCAATCGACACCCTGGGTAGGTGTAAGAAACTATCAGGCGCGCAATTTCATGCGTGACCAGATGAAGGTGGGCGATGCGGTATTCTTTTACCACTCAAGTTGTCCCGAACCGGGCATCGCCGGCATCGCGGAGGTCAGTTCAACAGCCTACCCGGACGCCACGCAGTTCGACAAAAAAAGTCATTACTTCGACCCAAAGGCAACGCAAGAAACACCGCGGTGGGTCCACGTCGACGTCAAACTGGTAAGCAAAACACGCCTCATCAACCTGACCGAACTTCGTGCGCATGAGGAACTCGCCGATATGCGCATACTCGCACGCGGAAATCGCCTTTCCATCACACCCGTGACCGCCGCCGAGTGGCGCTTTATCATCCAGACGCTCATAAAAAAATAGATCGCCCCATGGCTCTTCAGAACGACACCCTTATCCGCGCCCTGCTCGGACAGCCCACTCCTTATACGCCCTTGTGGCTGATGCGCCAGGCTGGACGGTATCTGCCTGAATACACCGCCACGCGAAAGCGCGCCGGGTCCTTCCTCGGTCTGGCGAAGTCCCCGGCCTACGCGACCGAAGTCACGCTGCAACCGCTCGAGCGCTTCCCGCTTGACGCTGCCATCCTTTTCTCAGACATCCTCACCGTCCCGGACGCCATGGGCCTGGGGCTTTATTTTGCAGACGGGGAGGGCCCCAAGTTCGAACGCCCATTGCGCGACGAGCGCGCCATTCTTGCTCTCGAGCAGCCCCCGTTGGACAGCCTGCGTTACGTCACGGATGCCGTTGCGGAAATTCGTCGCGCACTTGGCGGCCGCGTGCCGCTGATCGGCTTCTCCGGCAGCCCCTGGACGCTCGCCTGCTACATGGTCGAAGGTGGAGGCAGCGACGACTTCCGCACCATCAAGTCAATGCTCTATGCCCGGCCCGATTTGGTGCACCGCATACTGGAAGCCAACACCATCGCCGTGACCGCATACCTGAATGCGCAAATCGAGGCTGGCGCACAAGCAGTCATGATATTTGACACCTGGGGCGGAAGCCTCGCCCACCAGGCCTTCCACGATTTCTCGCTGACGTACATCCAGCGCATTGTCGCCGGCCTGAAGCGCGAACATGACGGCGAACGCATTCCGAACGTAGTCTTCGTCAAGGGTGGCGGCGCGTGGCTTGAAGCCATCGCCAGCTCCGGGTGTGATGCACTGGGCATCGACTGGACACTCGATATCGGCAAGGCGCGCGAGCGCGTGGGCAATCGCGTGGCTTTGCAGGGCAATCTCGACCCCATGGTCTTGATGTCAACCCCCGAGGCCATCGCACGCGAAGCGCGTGTCGTACTGGACGCCTACGGTCCGGGTCCGGGCCACGTTTTCAACCTCGGGCATGGGATCTCGCAATTTACGCCTCCGGACAATGTCGCCGTTTTGGTCGAAACGGTGCACGAGTACAGTAAAGCGCAGCGCCAAAACCAGCGTTAAAACGTGATATCCACCCGGTAGGCCCCTCCGGCAAGGATTCCCTCACTTATGCACAATACTCCGCGCTAAGCCAGTACTGACGCGGGTTTCCGGGCGACCCAGAGGGGGAATTTTTAACCTCTTGTTTTTAATAATTTTAATTGCCAGCCGAAAAATTGTGCATGCGGAAAAACTCCTTTACTTCAGTACAGTTACAGTACGGCTACAAGACTATCCACAATCTTATCCACAGAAAATGTGTAAAAGTGGAAAACCTGATTCGCACCAGTACCTTTAGGCCATTTTCCGAAGAACAAGGTTTAGCTTTGCGTTCGAAGTTTGCCCAGCCATGGGTATAGTCATCGTCGCGCTGGATGTTCCCCTCCCGCGATTGTTCGACTATCGCACCGATGATGCATGCGATGACGATGTGGGGCGGCGTGTGGCCGTCCCTTTTGGCAACAAGGTGTTGGTCGGTCTGATCGTCGAGGTCCGCGAAAGCAGCGATATCGATCCGGCCAAGCTGCGTGAGGCGCAAGCCATACTGCGCGACACCCCGGCCCTGCCCGCGAGCTGGCTTGAACTGACACGCTTTTGCGCGACCTACTACCAGCGTCCGCTTGGCGAGGTCATGCTCAATGCGCTGCCACCTCGCCTTCGCAAAACCGCGCCGATGGCGGGCACGACACGGACGCACACATACGCCCTTTCTGAAAAGGGAATCGCGGAAGCCGCGGCGCTGCCCGCCCGGCAAAAGGTCAAACGCCGCATACTCGATGAACTGGAGCTGGGGCCCGCCTCTCAGGCCACGCTCACGGCCCTTGCCTCTTCCGCCAGCAAAGCCCTGGACGAACTGACTGAAGCCGGCTGGGTAAGCATCACCGAGGCGATGGTGCCGCCCTCTCCGGGCACTTTCCCTTCTGAGCACGCTCTGAATGCCGATCAGCAGGCCGTCGTCGCCCGCGTGCGTGCCGATGCCCACCGATTCGGGGCATTCCTATTGCACGGCATCACAGGAAGTGGAAAAACCGAGGTTTATATGCGGCTCATCGCCGCAACCATCGCAGAGGGCAGACAAGCTCTGGTGCTTGTTCCTGAAATCAACCTGACCCCGCAACTGGAGGAAACCTTTCGCCGCCGCTTTCCCGGCATCCCGCTGCTTACCCTGCATAGCGGGCTTGCCGAAACGGCGCGTGCGCAACATTGGCTGGCTGCACAGACTGTCGACCCATGCATCGTGCTCGGCACGCGCCTCGCGGTATTCACTCCCCTCGCGCGTCCGGGGCTGATCGTCGTCGACGAAGAACAGGATGCATCGTACAAGCAGCAGGATGGCGTGCGCTATTCGGCGCGTGACCTCGCCATTTTCCGCGCACAACAGTCCGGCATTCCTGTCGTCCTTGGGTCGGCAACCCCTTCCCTCGAGAGCTACGCCAAGGCTATTTCCGGCCGCTATACCCTGCTAAGCCTGCCGCGCCGGGCGCACGGGCAGGCCAACCTGCCCAAAGTCGGACTTATCGACCTGAATGAAATGCCAGACGCCGACGGGCTGTCGGCGCCCTTGATTGCAGCCATTCATGCGCGACTAGAACGAGGCGAGCAAAGTCTGATTTTTCTCAACCGGCGCGGCTATGCGCCGGTTCTTGCCTGCGCCGCCTGCGGTTGGGTGAGCGGGTGCCCGCGTTGCTCTGCAAGAATGGTGGTTCACCTGTCCGACGGGGTGTTGCGCTGCCATCACTGCGGCGATACCGAACGCATTCCTCGCGCCTGCCCGCAATGCGGCAACACCGACATCCAGCCCTTTGGCCGCGGCACGCAGCGGCTCGAAGTCGCCCTTGTGGCGCGCTTCCCGCATGCGCGCATCCTGCGCGTTGATCGCGACAGCACGCGCACCAAGGGCAGTTGGAACAACATGCGAGAGGCCATCCGCGACGGGCACGCCGATATTCTCCTCGGAACCCAGATTCTCGCCAAAGGGCACGACTTCCCCAACGTCACCTTGGTGGGCGTTCTCAACGCCGACGCCTCGTTGCACGCCTCGGACTATCGCGCCGGCGAACGCCTGTTCGCGCAACTCGAACAGGTGTCGGGCCGCGCCGGGCGGGCCGAACTTGCGGGCGAAGTCTTGATCCAGACCCGCTACGCCCGCCACCCGCTTTATCAGGCGCTTGTCGCGCACGATTACGCCGGATTTGCAAAAGCGATGCTCTCCGAGCGCGAACAAGCCGGCTTTCCTCCTTACGTTTTCGAAGCCGTCCTGCGCGCAGAAGCCCCTAGCAGCAAGCTCGTGCTGGCCTTTCTCGCCCGAGCGCGCGAACTGGCACCCGAAAGCCAGGACCAGCTGATGATCTTTGACCCGGTCCCGATGTCGGTCGCACGCATCGCCAATCGCGAACGGGCGCAATTGCTCGTGCAATCGTATTCGCGCCCTTCACTCCAGACTTTTCTATCAGCGTGGTCGGATGCCCTCGCAAAGGAACGACACCCGGGATTGCGCTGGCATCTGGACATCGACCCGATCGAGTTTTAGCCGGGCAACCACCGCCCGGAGCGCGTCCTTCCGAGGCTTGCAAAGCGTATAATGCGCAGCCCTCCGGTTTTCCCCTCACACGCTCCCCTCCAACGCAATGTCGGCAGCCATTAAATCCCATCTCGCCGAACTCTTCGTGCATGCGCTGAGCATCGTCGCGCCACGGCAACCCGCGTCCTTGGTAGAAATCGAACGCCCAAAGCAGGCACAGCACGGCGACTGGGCCTGCAATCTTGCGATGCAGCTTGCGCGCCTGGAAAAAAAGAAGCCCCGCGACCTTGCGGAAGCACTGATCGCCGCGTTGCCCGTGTCCGAATGGGTGGAAAAAACGGATATCGCAGGCCCCGGATTCATCAACATCCACATCCGGCACGCCGCAAAAGTAGCGGTCATCCGTTCGATACTCTCGCAAGGGGCCCAGTTCGGGAAACAGGCCCCAAAACAAGCGGAACAAGTGCTGGTCGAGTTCGTATCGGCAAATCCGACCGGCCCCTTGCACGTGGGACACGGCCGCCAGGCCGCCCTCGGTGACGCCATCTGCTCCTTACTCGAATCACAGGGACTACAAGTGAGGCGCGAGTTCTACTACAACGACGCGGGGAGCCAGATCGAGAATCTGGCACTGTCGGTGCAAGCGCGTGTAAGCGGCATTGCACCGGATGACGCGCAATTCCCCGTCGACGGGTATCGTGGCGACTATATTCTCGATATAGCCAATGACTTTATCGCTCGTCAGTCCGTATCCGGCGAGAAAGTTCCGGCGGTTACCGCCAGCGGGAACCCCGATGACCTCGATTCAATCCGCCGCTTTGCCGTGGCCTACCTGCGCAACGAACAGGACATTGACCTCAAGGCATTCGGTGTGCGCTTTGACAACTATTACCTCGAATCCTCGCTCTACGCCGAGGGCCGTGTGGAAAAAACGGTTGAAGCGCTCAAGGCAAGCGGAGAGACCTTTGAGGAAGGCGGCGCGCTGTGGCTAAAGACCACCGACTTTGGCGATGACAAGGATCGCGTCATGCGCAAGTCGGACGGGGCCTACACCTACTTCGTCCCTGACGTGGCCTACCACATCACCAAGTGGGAACGCGGCTTCACGCGCGCCATTAACATCCAGGGCTCGGATCACCACAGCACCGTCGTTCGCGTGCGGGCGGGCCTGCAGGCGGTCAAACGCGACATCCCGGAGGGATACCCCGACTACGTGCTTCACAAAATGGTGACCGTGATGAAGGGCGGCGAGGAGGTGAAAATCTCCAAACGCGCCGGCAGCTACGTCACCCTGCGGGACCTGATCGACGAAGTCGGCCGCGATGCGACTCGGTTTTTCCTGGTATCCCGCAAGGCCGACACCGAATTTATCTTCGACATTGACCTCGCCAAGTCACAGTCGGAAGAAAACCCCGTGTACTACGTGCAGTATGCGCACGCGCGGTTGTGTTCGGTGCTGGCGCAATACCAGACGACGGCGGCCACTTCCGCTCCTGCGGACGCGGACTTGTCGGTCCTGGACAGTCCGCGTGAACTGGCCTTGCTCGCCCGGTTGGGCGAATACCCGCTCGCACTGACCCATGCCGCCGCCGAACTTTCACCGCACCTTGTTTCCCTCTACCTGAGGGAACTGGCCGGCGACTTTCACAGCTACTATAATGCCGAACGTATCCTGGTCGATGACGTGCGCCTTAAACATGCGCGCATCGCCCTAGCGAGCGCTGTCAAACAGGTGCTCGGCAACGGACTCGCCCTGCTGGGCGTAAGCGCGCCTGAGAAAATGTGACCACCGATGAGTAAAGATTTCAAACCACGCCACGCCGCAAAAAAGTCTTCAGGCGGAAGCACGCTCCTTGGCGTGTTCATCGGGGTCATCCTGGGCCTGGGCCTCGCGGCAGGGATCGCGGTGTACATAAACAAGACCCCCATCCCGTTTCTCGACAAGGCGAAGCCTGCCGAAAAGGCGGTGGCATCCAAGGCGCCAGCCGCTGCACCGAACCTCGCAGACACCTTGAAGGCGGCCCCCGACAAGGCGGGTAGTGACAAACCGCGCTTTGATTTCTACAAAATCCTGCCAGGCCAGGAAGAGCCGGTTTCCGAACAACAGATCAAGCAGGCCGCGAAAGACGCCGCAAAAGCCGCCGCCTCGGTGCCGCACATATCGGACGCTTCAAGCCCCTGTGCGACTTCGACTGG
>CAITSH010000179.1 GCA_903895005.1 uncultured Pseudomonadota bacterium | reverse complement strand
GCGGGCGCAGCCGGTGCGCTGATGTATGTCGTGGCCTCGGGCAAGGTGGCGATATCAGTACAAGACAACGTGGTCGAACACGTGATTCCCGGCGGGCTGTTCGGCGAAATGGCGTTGGTTGATCGCGCGTCGCGCGCCGCCACGGCCACAGCGCTGGTTGATAGCCGCCTCATTGGTATAGGGCGCAACGCCTTCCTGGAACTGATTCAGAGCAATCCGGCCTTCGGTGCCTCGCTGCTCAAGTCCATCGCAGAACGCATGCAGCACCTCGCGGCGCAGGTCGCCCAGGTCCAGGCTTGAACGACTTTAATTTCGACTGGTGGAAAGACCTTGCCGAGCGCGACCCGGCGGCTTTCTACCTCGCACGCGACCGCGTCCTCAAAGACCTCGTGGCTGCCACCCCCGAGCACGAAGAAACCCTGCAAGCCCTTCAGGACAAGATCGACCAGGTGCGTGCTCTTGCAGTATCGCCCGTGGCATCCACACAAAGCCTCGCCTTGATGATGCAGGAACACCTGGCCACGCTGCGCGCCGGGTGCGACAAGCTGGTCGCAGAACTGCAATCACTCGAACAGATGCAGCGGGCTGCACCACGCGAACCTAAAAACTGACGCCGCCCGCGCTGCGACGGCGGTTGCCGGGGCGGGTTCGTCATTGCGGCATCCCCGATCAACTCTGCCGGGACGCCTCAACAGTGTCAAAGCTTGAGCGTCTTCCAATAGCCGGTCAGCTCCAGATAACCGTGGCCGATATGGCCAGTTCCACCGGCGCCGCGTACACGCACCGCGCCCTCCCAGTAAATCGTGCCAGTACTGGCGCGGGCATCGAGTTCCTGGTTGTCCATCAGCGGCTCAAGCTCAAGATCAACACCCGGCGCGCGGATGCCCATGGCCACCGGGTAGCGTGCCCCGCTCGCAGGCGAAGTCCAGTGGCGCAGCGGTTTGAACGCAACCTCCGCGGCGCTAAACACACGACGCGTTCCATCAGCACGTCGCAACGCCCCGCCGGCCCAGTAGGGCGCCCCGTCTGCCGCGCGGATGCGAAACAGCATCAGCGCAGAGCCATCGGCGAAATTAAGCCCGGTCCAATCCCAACCAGCGGCTTCGGCGGCAAGAAAATCACTGGCCCACTCATGATCCAGCCAGGCGGCACCGCTTACGGTAAACGCCTTTTCGTTTTGCACCACGCGACCGCTCACTGCGAGCTGCGGCAGGCTGTAATAGTGACTCGCCTGCACGGGCCTGGGTCCCTTGCGGCTAAGCCCGCCCTCGCCTTGCTCGAACGCGGGCTGCGTCTGGCGAAATGCGAGTTCAAGCTCGAATCCGCGTGCCCGGATTCGCGTCGTGAAAACGTCCCCGTTCCTACGAAAAAACCAGTCGTCAATCCAGACCGCCGCATCGCCCTCATCGGCTCCTGCAAGTCCGAGCACGGCGCGGCCAGCGCGCTGATCGTGCACCAGCCTTCCCAATCCCGGATCGGCGATGGCGGCATGCGCGAAGAGTAATTGTCGCGCTGCAAGGCGGCTGGTACCCGTCTCCGCAACGCGCGGGCGATTGCGAAAAAATGTCACCTGAACCCCAAACTCACGGCCGGCCGTATCCTGAAGCCAGCCGGTCACGTACCACCATTCGGTGCGAAACGCCGGATGGCTGCCGTGGTCGTGCGGGAAGCGCAGCGGCATGCCCGCGCGCACCGCCGGATACCCGTCCACCTGTGCAGCCTGAAGCAATCCCGGCACCAGCATCGATAACGGCACCCCAAGAAATTGGCGCCTTCTCACCAGTCCTCCCGGACGGCGCGTACCGCTTCGCCGGACAACGCACGCCGCGCGCTCGCCAGCGCCGTCAATACCGCCAGTGCGAGCAGCGTTGCCGCCAGCAGCCCAAGTTTGTCCCACGGAATATGAATATCCATTCCCCAGTGAAACGATTGGCGGTTGATAACATGGACCAGGATCAGCGAGAGAACCCACCCGAGCGCCAGACCGATCGCGAGCCCGAGCCCGCTCACCAGGACCCCCTCGTGCGCAATCATCGCGGCGATTTGCCGGCGCGTCATGCCGACATGGCGCAGCATGCCGAACTCGCGACGCCTCGCCAACACCAGCGCGCCAAAGCTCGTTGAAAGGCCGAACATGCCGATCAGCACGGCCGAGGCTTCCAGCGCATACGTGACCGCAAAGGTGCGATCGAACAACCTCAGTGACGTGTCGCGGATTTCACCGGGCTCGCCGAATTCGACCCGATCTTCGGCAGCAAGCACGCCCCTGATCGCTGCTTTAGCGGCATCGGCGCCAACGCCGGGCGCAAGCAGTAACGCCGCATCGGTCGCGCGTCCGTCACCGGACAGGGCGAGGTAACGAGCGCGTTCGATCACCAGCGCGCCTTGCTGCCTGGCGTAATCGCGCCAGATTCCCGCCACGCGAAAAACCACGCTGCGACCGGCTATCGGCACCGCAAGGCTTGCGCCGGGAACAACCCGGTACAAATCGGCGGCCGCTTCGCTCACCCATATCGGGGGCAACTTTTCGCCGGCGTCCTGCAGCGGTGCAGACGCGACGATAGGAATCGCGCGCGCAGGATCGCCCGGGTCGATTTCCCTCGCCAGCAAGGCCACGCGAGGCTGCCCTTCTGCCAGCAGGATTTGTTCTACGCGCAGGAAATCGGCGCGGCGCAATTGCGGGAGCGCCGCGATGCGCGTTTGTTCTCCGGGCGAAATGAACACGCCATCCAAACCAGGGGGCACGCGCAAGTAAAGTTCAGCCGGCAGCACATGGGTCAACCAGTCATCCAGCGACTGGCGGAATGAGGAGACCATGATGGCCATGGCCACCATCAAGGAAAAGCTCGCAACAATCGCCGCAAGACTGACAGTCGCCTGCCCTGGCGATGCGGCAAGCTGCATGCGCGCCAGGCGCGACGCAATGCTTCCACCGGAAGGGGTGTGAGCAAAGACCAGTGCCGCGAAACGCGGCATCAGCAGTACCGTGCCAAACAGCACCAGCGCGATGGCACCGTAGCCTGCCAGCGGCAGTCCATTAACCGGTCCGGCGAATGACAGCGCAGCACCGAGGACAAGGCACAGCGTTCCGGGCCAGGTGCCACGCAGTCGCGCGAGGGCCTGCTGCTCGTCTCCCGACTTTAGCGCCTGGGCCGGCGCCGCACGCGCGGCCTCGAGCGCCGGGGCAAGACTGCCGGCAAGGGCCGCCAGCAAACCCAGCAGCAAAAACAGCAAAAGCAAATCGGGTTCAAAACGCAGTTGTGGCTGCACACCGCGGAAAAATCCGGAACCGAGGTCTGCGCCAAAGCGCGCGAGAATCACCGACGCGGCGGCATGGCCCAGGGCAAGTCCGGCAAGTGCACCGGCAAATCCGATGGCGGCCGCCTCGGCCAGCAGCAATGCGGCGAGCCCGCGGCGCGTCACGCCCAGCACGCGCAGCAACGCCAACTGGCCGCGCCGCTGCACGACGGTGAGGGCCTGTGTCGAAAACACCAGGAACCCGCCGGTAAACAACGCCATGAGGGCCAGTACATTCAGGTTGACCCGATAGGCGCGCGTCAGCGTCGCGTTACGCGTCACGTTGACGCGCGGTGCCTCGATAAACAACCCCGCCGGCAGCGTGGCTGCGATCGCTTCGCGCACTCGCTGCGCGTCGGCACCGGGACGCAGGCGCAGGTCAACGCGATTGACGAGGCCCGCGGAGGCGCCGCCGGCCGTTCCTCCGCCCGTGAAGCCCGCAGCAACCCCCTCGGTAACACCAAATGCATCCTGGGCCGCCGCAATATCCATCACGGCAAAGCGATCGGCGCCAGTGGTCAGCAAACCCGCGACCCGAAATCGGCGGCTACCAAGCCCTGCGCGCAGGGCCACGACGTCACCGGGCTTGAGCTTGAGAGCATTGGCCGCGGCGGGACTCAGGAAAATCGCATCGGGACGAAGCAGATCAAAACCATCGACTGCCTGCCCGGCCGGATCCACCGCCACCAGTTCAGGCTGGATGCGGCCGGCGCGAAAGGCATCGAGTCCCAGCACACGCAGGGTAGCCGGGCTTGCGCCGGCAGCGAGCGGCTTACCGTCGTCAATGCGCAATTCGAGTTCGAGCACGGGGCTGGCCACTGCGATGTCCTCGCGGCGCGACAGTGTCGCATACACGGATTCGTCAAATCCGCCGCGCGGCCCGCGCACCTCAAGGTCTGCAGTACCGGACAAGGTTTGGACAGCCTGTTCCATCTCGGCGACTGCCGCACGATTGATGATCTGTATGGCGTAGCCCATCGCCACCCCGAGCGCGATCGCCGTGAGTGAGGCAAGCGCACGCCCCCGTTGCAACCGGATCGGTGCCATGGCCAATGGAAAAAAACGCAACAGTTTAAACATGCTCAGGCGGGCCGCAGGCCGTCTGCGCCAAGAATGAGCACACGGTCGGCGGTTGCAGCGGCAGCGTGGGAATGGGTGACCAGGATGCCCGCCGCGTTAGCCGACTTGATGCGCTCACGCAACAGCACCAGCACCTGCGCCGCGCTTTCCGGATCCAAGTTGCCGGTAGGTTCGTCGGCGAGGACCAGACGTGGCCGGTGCACCAGCGCCCGCGCAATGGCCACGCGCTGTAATTCGCCGCCCGACAACTCACGCGGCAGGCTGTCGCCACGCTCGCCCAGACTCACCGCCTCCAGCATTGCCTGCACAGTTAGCGACGTGTTCTCTACCCCGGATAGCATCAGCGGCAGCGCCACGTTCTGCGCCACAGACAAATACGGCAGGATGTGAAAGGCCTGAAAAACAAAGCCCATGGATTCACGACGCAGGCAGGTCAACGCATCATCATCCATCGTGCAAAGGTCTCGACCGTCAAGCAGAATGCGACCGACGTCTGGCAGGTCGAGGCCTGCTACGAGATTGAGCAGCGTGGACTTGCCGATGCCCGACTCGCCCATGACAGCGACGTACTGGCCGGCCTCGAGCGCAAGCGAAACATCGCGAAGCACGCGCCGATCGCGCGCACCGTGATACGTTTTTCCCAGCGCCTGAATTTGCAGAAGCATGCCCGCGCTAGCCCGGGCCCGGCGCTTCAGCCAACCGACTCGTAATCCGTCTGGCGGTCGGGCCCCATAGCATTGCCGTCGCCCAGGCGATAGGCCAGGACATCAGCCAGGTCTTTAACCAGATGAGCACCATGCCTTTTGCCAACCCGACATTGAGCAGGGTCGCAACGCCGGTCACCACCAGCACCATGACCGATGTAAGCACGGCGATATGCACCATCGGGTAGAACTTGCAGGCAATTTTCATGAAGTCTCGGGAAATGGTGAAACTGCACCGATATTACCGGATGAGCCATCCTAAAACCGATTCCGGACGGAGCCCTGCCCATGAGGCTGGATTCACCCCCGCGGGAAACCGCCCCCAACAAGGATTTGCAGCGCCACTCCGCTTTGGAATTAAACCCCGAGGTGCTGGCGATGCAGTTCCGGACGAGCATGGAGTTCAGCGCTCGCCCCCTCGAAAACAACGCTTCCCTTGACCAGTATGACCACCCGGTCAGAAATCGCCGAAACAGCACTGAAGTTTTTGTCGACGATGATAGTGGCGATGCCCGAAGCCTTGATGCGCTTGACGATGGCCCAGATTTCGCGCGCGATCAGCGGCGCGAGCCCCTCTGTCGCCTCATCGAGAATCAAGAGATCGGGGTGGGTCATCAATGCCCGACCTATGGTTAGCATCTGCTGCTCCCCGCCCGAAAGCTGGGCGCCGCCGTGACTGAGGCGTTCGGCAAGTCTGGGGAACGTTTCCATGACGCGTTCAAAGGTCCAGTCGTTCTGGCCCTCGGCGCCCGGGCGTGCAGCCATGACAAGATTTTCGCGTACCGAAAGATTGGGGAAAATACCGCGTCCCTCGGGAACATAGGCGATACCCATGCGCGCGATTGCGTGTGGCGCCATGCCGGTCACCACGCGTCCCTTTACGCTGACGCCGCCCTCGCGCGGTGGCACCAGTCCGAGCATGCTCTTTAGCAAGGTACTCTTGCCCATTCCGTTGCGCCCCATCAGACCCACCGTCTCGCCGCGTTGCACCGAGAAGTCAACACCGTGAAGGATGTGACTGGCGCCGTAATACGTGTGCAGGCCGCGCGCCTGGAGCAGAGGGCCGCTCATCTGCGCACCTGCTGACCGGCTGGAAACCCGCACCAGTATTGCCTTACCAGACGGGGCCTATTCATGCATCACCTCATCGGTCCCGAGGTAGGCCTCTTGCACCGCGGGGCTGGAGCGGATCTGTTCGGGCGACCCCGATTCGAGCACGGTCCCGTTGACCATGACCGTGAGCGTATCGGCAAGGCTGAAGACGGCATCCATGTCGTGCTCGATCAGGAAAATCGCATGGTTATCGCGCAAACGCTGCAGCAGTGCCACCATGCTTGCGGACTCTTCGGCCCCCATGCCGGCAAGCGGCTCATCGAGCAGCAACACGCTCGGGCGCGTCGCGAGGGTCATGGCGATTTCAAGCTGGCGTTGCTCCCCGTGGGAAAGGGTCATTGCAGGAACGCCTGCACGCGCCTCAAGGCCGGCCGCCGCCATCGCTTCATCGGCAGCACGGTTCACCTCAACATAGGACGCGGCACCACGGATGAAACGCATCGAGGTCGGCAGGCGCGACTGTGCGGCGATCCGGCAGTTCTCGAACACCGTAAACGGCAGAAAAATATTGGTCTTCTGGTAACTGCGCCCGACACCGCGCTGCGAAATGCGGTGCGATGGCAGGCCAGTGATATCTTCACCTCGCAGCAGCACGCGCCCCGAGCTAGGCGGCAAGTCCCCTGAAAGTAAATTGGTGAGCGTGGATTTCCCCGCTCCGTTGGGACCTATGACCGCGTGCACCTGGCCCATGCCGACCTCAAGACTCACCGCGTTGACCGCGGTCAATCCGCCGAAGTGCCGCGTCAGCCGGTCGGTGCGAAGCACGGATTCTGCCGCCACGCGCGCCACCGGGCTCGCCGCAGCGCTCAAGAGCGCCGCCCCGAAAGACGCTTGAGCAGGCCGGCGAACAATCCAACCAGCCCGTCGGGCAACAATATCGATGTCATCACGATGAAGCCCCCCATAAGCAGGTGCCAGTGCTTGGTCAGGCCCTGGAACCAAAGCTCGAGCAGCATCCAGACCGCGGCACCGATCACCGGACCGCGCAGGGTACCCATGCCCCCCAGGATGACCATCATCATCACCGCACCGGACAAATGCCAACCCATCATCTCGGGGTTGACCACGCCAAACTGAACCGCCGCAAGATAGCCCGCCACCCCCGCCGTCGCCCCCGCAAGAACGAAGCAGGCAAGCTTGTAACGGAAGGTGGCATAGCCCAGCGACTTCATGCGGTGCTCATTGGCCTTGATGCCGGCGATGACCCGACCGAAGGGCGAAGCCAGCACCACCCGCAGCAGCACGTAGACCGCAACAAACGCGGCCAACACCAGGTAATAGACGTGTGCGAAGTTGTCCAGATTGAAGGGCTGCCAGTCACCGATTTTTGCGATCGGCCGCACATCAATATAAACACCGTCGTTGCCGCCCGCGATCTTGGTGTCGTAAAACAGGAAGAACAGCATTTGCGCGAAAGCGAGCGTCACCATGATGAAATAAATGCCGTGCATGCGCACCACAAAAAAGCCGATCAGTAATGCGACCAGCCCGCTCGCGGCAACGGCCAGCGGGAATGAGGTCCAGAAATTCGCCGCCTGGTATTGCGGGGTGACGAGCGCAAGGGCATAGCCGGCCGTGCCGTAAAAAGCGGCATGGCCAAAGGAAACCAGCCCGGTGTATCCGAGCAGTAAATCAAGGCTCATGGCAAAAATACCCATGATCAAAACCTTGGCAAAAAACTGCACATAGAATTTTTCAGCAAGATACGGGACGAGCGCGAGGGCCAGCACCACCGCCGCGAGAACAGCGATACCGGCCATGCCCGATGCGGAGTTCGGGGCCGGGGCCGTCGTCGTGGCTGGGTTCGTCACAGCTTTTTCCCGAACAGGCCTTCCGGCCGCCACAACAGGATCACCGCCATCAGCACGTACACCGTCATGCTCGAGAGCTCGGGCAACAGCTTGAGGGCGCCGATTTCAAGATGAAGCACCTTACCAAAAGTATCGACCAATCCGATGAGTAGCGAGGCGACCAGCGCCCCCTTCACCGAACCCAGCCCGCCGATCACCACCACCACGAAACAAATGATCAGCACCTGGTTGCCCATGCCCGGCGCCACAGCCGAAACCGGCGCCGCGATCATGCCCGCGAATGCGGCCAGGGCGATGCCGGCGGCAAACACGATGCGGTAGACCAGCTGGATGTTGATCCCCAGGGACTGCACCATGTCACGGTTGCTGGCACCAGCGCGAATGGTCATTCCCAGGCGCGTTTTCTGAATGACGAGGTACAGGCCCAGCGCCACAGCGAGGCATACCACCGAAATGCCAAGGCGATAGACCGGGTAGGACAGCGTGTCATTGAGCGGGATCGAATGGTTGAGCAGGTCCGGAACGGGCAGGCTGCGCACGTCGTCGCCCCACAACACGCTGCGCAATTCCTCGAACACAAGGATGAGTCCGTAGGTGCACAAGACCTGGTACAGGTGGTCGCGGTGGTACAGCCAGCGCACCACCAGCCACTCCAGCAGGAGGCCGATGAGAACCGACAGTGCAATGGCCACCGGAAGCGCAAGCCAGAAACTGCCGACCTGCCCGGCCAGGGACCAGGCGAGGTAGGCGCCGATCCTGTAAAGACTGCCGTGGGCGACGTTGATGTGGCCCAGGATCCCGAACACCAGCGTCAGGCCGCTGGACACGAGGAAGAGCAGCAGCCCGTACTGGACGCCATTGAGCAGCTG
>CAITSH010000178.1 GCA_903895005.1 uncultured Pseudomonadota bacterium | reverse complement strand
GGCTCTTGGCGAGCTTCATAAAAAACCTCCAAAAAATGACTTCAAAAAATCATTGGTTCAAAAATGAGAGACCGCCCGAAACGCATCCGCAAAGGACACCACCCGGAACCGCCTGCCAGACACCGCCGCCAACATGACGGGCGTTTCTGGATGCCCCGGGGAATCCGGAAGCTGAAAAGAACGTAAACAGGCCTTTGCAGTTCGTCTCCTGAAAAGTGGAAAAGATACGATCTGAAGATGCATTTGCAGGCAGCGCGTGGCGCAAGCGCAACAGTTACGCACCCCGCCCTGCCCTTTTTCCCCACAGACGGAAACCTGAGCGTGAGTCTTTCCGGTCTCTGGCAGCCTCAGGTTGCGGGGGACCCGGGTCCGGCGCTGGAGGCGCGATCATCAGGCGCGGCACAAGCGTGGCTGTGAGCGGCAAGCTCTCCACCGTCATTGCGAGCAGAGCGAAGCAACCCAGTCACGCATCGCGATCATGTGCCGCAACGGCAGCGACGCAAGCGCCTCATGTGACGCTTCTGGATGGCGCCGCTGCGCTCGGAGCCGACGCGGCACTTGTGTCCAGGTTTGTATGGTCCATGCGCCACAGGCGGATAACACCGAGCAAGTCGGTCACGGGAAGACCGCCTCAGCTCACGTCAAAAGGTGCCGGTGAAAGCCCCTGCATCCGGCATTGGTGCATCCTAAAGAACGCTCGTTCGAGATTGCGCACATAAAGATCGGTGTCGAACAATGCCGATTTTTCGGCGTTGGCTGCGAGCCTCGCCTTTAGTTTGGCGCTGCCACCCGGCGTCGTTGCTATATCGATCGCGCGGCTAACATACTCCGCTTCATCGGAGACGATCATGTCAGACATGCCGATTGCGCTCAACAGGCTTCCAGCCACCCGTCCAGCAAATCCGTCACCTAAACGCGTGAGTATCGGAAGCCCTGCACAGAGCGCATCGTTTGCTGTCGCATGGGCATTGTGCGGCACGGTGTCGAGAAAGAGATCGGCCAAGCACTTACGCGCCAAGTGGTCGCTGAGCTTGTCAACTCGCTTTGAAAAAATCAATCGCACCGGATCGACGCCACGACGGCGAGCTTCAAGCCGCAAGTTTTCCATGCCTTGCAACGATGAGGGAGAAAGCCAAAGAACGCTTTCTGGAACTGATCGAAGAATCTCCATCCACAAATCAAATTGCGAAGGAGATATCTTGTAGGGGTTATTGAACGCACAAAAAACAAATCCGACTTCTGGCAGTCCGGCTTCGGCGCGCGTCATCGACACTGTCGAGACTTTCCGCCTTGGATCGGCTGGCATGTAGCAATCAGGAAGTCGAACGACATTTTCCGTGTAGCCGTCAACATGGCTCGGAGGAATGAGAACGGGATCAGCAATGATGTAATCAATGAATGGCGCAGCCATCGTGCTAGAATAACCAAGATAATTTACCTGAACCGGAGCAAGTCGCATAGCAAAGGCGGCAGAGCGATTTTCCGCCGTATAGCCATTCAGGTCGAGCGCAATGTCGATCCCTTCGGAACGCGCGCGCTCCACAAGCTCGGCATCCGACATCTCGCGCGCGTTGATGAAGTGGTCCACAGAATTTTCGATCCGAAGACGGGTCTCGTCACGCGACGGAATACCCAATGAAAAAGCAAAGATTTCAAAACGATCTCGGTCATGCAAGTCAAAAACCGGAGCTGTCAGAATGCCTACCGGATGATTGTGCAAGTCAGACGAAACATAGGCGAGGCGAATGCGATCGCCCCCGCTCCGCGGAGCCGATGGGAATGGCAGAGGATTTACAGCTACGAACTTGTCCTTGACCCAAAGTTCGGCAGCTTGTCTCTGTTGGACGCGGCTCGACGGGAGCAATAGGAGCCCATGCGGGATGATAGCGGGCTCGCCGCGGCCGACCTTATCCATGATGCTGGCGGCGCACGACGTATAATTCGCCCATTCGCATATATGCATCCGCGCATAATACAAATAGCCTGGCACATAAGGAGCTTCTGGCCGTAGTTTCTGAAACCGCGCGAAGCAGGTTATAGCCTCGCCGTGTCTTTTGATCTGATCCAAAGCAATTCCAAGGTTCAGCCAAGCATCGGCATATTCCGGGTTGAGGCGAACCACCTCCTTATAGGCTGCAGCGGCGACATCGATGCGTTTGAAATAGGCGGCAGCTTGCGCTTTTTGAAAATGATGAGCCTCATCCTCTGGCTCCAGCAGCACCGCCTGGCCAAAATCCTCCAAAGCCTCCCGGTAACGCTGGCGTGCGAGGTAAACAAGCCCACGGTTGTGCAGCGCCTTGACGTGGTGTGGATCAATCTCCAAGGCCCGGCTGAGAGACGACAGGGCGTCATCCGCTTGGTCAAGCTTCCTTTGGATCGAACCGAGACTGAAATGCGTTTCAGCTGCGTCAGGCTGCAACTTTAATGCCTGCCCCAGCCGCAACACTGCATCATCGAACTCGCCTAACTCCTCATGGACAACCCCGAGATTGTGAAGCGCCTCGTGATAGTCCTGCCTGAGCGTGATTGCCGTCTGATAAGCGTCGCGTGCCGCCGAAAAGTCTTTCAGCAGCTGTAATGCACGCCCGAGATTATAATGCCCCTCCGGGAGATGGGGAGAGATCTGAACGGCGTCGCGGAAAAATCTCGCAGCCATTTTCAGATTTCCTTGCTTGCCATACGTCAACGCGATGAGGAAAGCAGCATCGAACGTCGGTCCCGCCTGCATCGATTTTTTCAACAGCATTCGAGCTTGGGCCAGCCGACCGAGATCAAAGGCTTCCTGCCCTTCGACAAGCAAATCGTAATTGAGGCTTGTGGCCATACTTGCCAATCTCCTGCCAGCGCACACATACGCTCGATAAGCGCGCCATATGTCATTTTTTGAGTGTCGGGGCAATGAAAAAACCCCGGAGCTTGCGCTCCGGGGCTCATTTGTTTCAGCTCAATTCGAGCAGATCAGAACGTCCGCTCTACGCGGAGGCGTCCCGTGAAATTGCCCATGCTTTCTCTGGTCACCTTGGACGCATAAGTTGCGCCAGTCAGTTGGTACTGAGCGGGAGCACTGGAAGCAGCGGCTGCAACACCAGGCGTGTTCACACCGGTAATGCGACGAACGTCCTGCTCAACACGTGCGTAGAGCACGTCGACGCCGATTTCAAAGTCCTTCGTCGGCAACCAAGTAAGCTGTGTGCCGAGGTTCCAGACCTTCGCATCGCCGAAGGCACCAGTCTGGCCCCAAGCAAGCTGCTTCGATGTCGTCGTCCCATTCGCCTCGCCGTAAGTCGCAAGGAACGAGTGACGCCATTGTGGTGCCCAGAAGTGCGTGAACACTGCAGCGGCGTTCCAGGCCTTGACGGTTTCAATGCCGTTCGAGGTCACAACCCAAGACGGATGGTTGACAACATAGCCACCAACGTTCCGCTTGACGTCGGACGACTTGAACGACGTCCAGTTCGTGGTGTACTCGGTCATGCCGTCCGAATAGCCACCATTCAGCCACAAGACGTCACCGGCGGCAATCATCGGCAAGTTAAGCTTCAGGCCAGCGGCGACAGCATAAGTCGACTTGGACTTGTCATAAGTACCAGAAGAGTTGACTCCAACGGCAGAACCAACGGCACCCATAGCAGACACAGTGCCCCATGCCTGATCGAAGTCTACACGACCATTGACCTGCGGCATTTTGTTATACGAATATGCCGGGGCACCATTGGAGGTAGCTTCAGCAGAACCGTAGTTATTGACCGTGCTCAACACCCATTCGTTGGCGTTCGCGGTAGAGCCCGCAACCAATGTGCCGAGAGCGTTAGCACCGCCGGCGGTTGTATCAGTGGCATCCTGCATCGCGAGCGTGGCAGAGAAGCCGCCGCCGAGAACCGCCGTATAGGCGATCTGCTTGGCACCGTTGGCGAACGACGACCAATGGCCGGCACCGTAGAAGGTGGACGGCATGAAGGAGAAGTTGTCCTTCGCAACGCCGAAGGTGAAGCCGGCAAAGCGGATGTAGGCAGCTTCGAGGGTCGCGCCAGCGCCGGAAGACGACTGGGCAGGACCGACCTGATCCAGCATACCCGTGGTGCGGGCAAGACGGATGGAGGAAACGGCCTGGACCGTACCCATCGAGGTCGCTGTGCGCGCGTCGAGATCAACGCGGGCGCGGGCTTCCCAGCCGTAAATGCTGGAGGCCTGAGCCGCGACGCCGTTCGCAGCAACATAGCCGAAGCGCGTTGAGGTGCTGGCGTTACCGGTTATGGTATCACCAATCCCCCTGGACGCACTCGCACCATACGCGCCACCAGCAACCGAAACGGCGGCACCAAGGGTATCGAAGGTCCAAACAGCAAGCTGACCGTTGTAAGGATGGGCAGTGCTGCCTTGGTAACCCAGGTTGGCAGAGGACTGAGTAGCGGTGAGGGCGTAGTTATAGATGTAGCCGCCGACAATGTCCTTGCCGTAAGCCGCATAAGCATTGCTTGCATATACATTCTGACGCCCCGACATCGCGAAGTCAGCGCGGACACGTCCGCCGACCTTGATGCAGGTGTCGGTGCCGGGGATGTAGAAGAAGCCCGCGCCATAGGCGTCGCAGACCTTGACGTATGAAACCGGTGCCGCCTTCGTGGCGGGCAGATCGGCAGCAGAACCGGCAGTGGCGACGAGCGCCGCGGCCGAACCGAGCAGAAGACTCTTTGCGAGCTTCATAAGAAACCTCCAATGTGAAAGACCCGATCCGAAAGGAGGCGCCAAAACTCAACGCGGACGCTGCTTCCGAAACCCGATTGACGGTCGTTGTGTTTGATCCGCCCAATCCGATGAATCAGACATTAGACGCCGTTAGGTTTCACGACCTGTTACGCTTCGGTTTTGGGCTAGTGTCGGCTTGTTTCACAGAGGGTTGCGGCTTTTCTGCAACATAGTTGGGCATGCAGTGCTTTAAACTTAACTCATCCTTAATGAGAAACGCACGACCCGGCACGGTTCTGGCACAAAATGGGCGCGCGGCGCGACAGATCGGGAGTGCCTGGCGGGACAGACAGGCCCGACCGGCCTCTTTTCCTCACAGACACCGCCCCCCTGTCGGGTGATTCCGTGCCAGGCCTCGCCCGCTAGAGCGCGAATCGGGACTTGCCACGAATCGGGACTTGGTCCGAATCAGGACTTGGCGGGCACCGATTGCGGTGTCATGTGAAGCGGATGGAACAGGACTTTCGATCACTCCTCCTGACCCCGGCCGATGCGCCGCTGCAGCTGGCCCGCGCGCTGAAGTCCGGGGCGGATGTCGTGCTGCTCGATCTTGAGGATATGGTCCCTTACGAGAACAAGGC
>CAITSH010000177.1 GCA_903895005.1 uncultured Pseudomonadota bacterium | reverse complement strand
TTACAAATGGCGGTTTTTCCCCTTTCCAAAGCCCGTTTGAGAACTCACAGGCTTCTTCCAGCGTTTGGGTTCGCCACTCCACGCTCATAGCAGTGTCCTGATACTCGCTATAACGTTCGAACTCTCGGCATCCAATGTGGCAATCTCATTCATGATCGCCTGCGGGGTTCGGTGTACTTCCACAGCGCCACCATCTGGGTTTTTTGCCGACAAATCGGAAGTCGTTGGGTTAATGTTCCTCACATTCATACTCCAACTTTTGGGCGAAGCCGCGAACGTTTTATGCAGTTTGACGAATTCTTCTAGATCGGCGTCGTTCAGCGCATTGGTCTTGCCCATATTGCGACCTGGATCAAGCTGGTAGTACCAAATCTGTCGCGTAGGCGCACCTTTTTCAAAAAACAACACCACGGTTTTTACGCCAGCACCCTGGAAGGTGCCGCTTGGGCAGTCGAGCACGGTGTGCAGGTTGCAGCTTTCCAGCAAGAGCTTTCTCAGGCTGACCGAAGCATTGTCGGTGTTAGACAGAAAGGTGTTCTTGATGACCACGGCCGCTCGCCCGCCGGGCTTGAGCATCTTGATGAAGTGCTGCATGAACAAGAATGCCGTCTCGCCGGTGCGTATGCCGAAGTTCTGCTGCACTTCCGGGCGTTCCTTGCCGCCGAAGGGCGGGTTGGCAAGAATGATGTCAAAGCGCTGTTTGTCCTGCACGTCGGCGAGGTTTTCGGTCAGCGTGTTGGTGTGGATGATATTGGGTGCCTCAATGCCGTGCAGGATCATGTTCATGATCGCAATCACATAGGCGAGGGATTTCTTTTCCTTGCCGGTAAAGGTGCGCTCCTGCAGTGTTTTCAGGTCTTTGGTTTTCAGGTCCTTGCCGGTTTTGAGGTAATCAAAGGCTTCACACAAAAAGCCGGCCGAGCCGCAGGCCGGGTCGTAAATCGTTTCGCCGATTTGCGGGTTGACCACCTTGATCATGGCCCGGATCAGCGGGCGCGGCGTGTAGTACTCACCGCCGTTGCGCCCGGCGTTGCCCATGTTCTTGATCTTCGCTTCGTAGAGGTGCGAGAGCTCGTGCTTTTCGGTCTGTGAGCGAAAGCGCAGTTCGTCAATCTGGTCGATGACTTCGCGCAGGTTGTAGCCGCTGGAAATCCGGTTTTTTATTTCCGCAAAAATCTCGCCGATCTTGTATTCGATGGTGTCGGGGCCGGTGGCGTTTTGCTTGAACTTCTGCAAATACGGAAACAGCTTGCCGTCGACAAAATCGCGCAAGTCGTCGCCCGTCACGGCCTTGTTGTGGTCTATTTTTCCGTCAGTGCCCTTGGGGGCAGCCCATTTTTCCCAGCGGTAGTCGGCATCGAGGATGTAGCTGTACTTCTTGCCCTCGAGTTTGGCGACCGTGGCCTTGTCTTGTTCCAGGCCGTCGAGGTATTTCAGGAACAGCAGCCAGGAGGCCTGCTCGGTGTAGTCGAGCTCGGTGGTGCAGCCGGCCTCTTTCCACAAGACATTGTCGATATTCTTGAAGGCTTGTTCGAACATGGGGTCTGGTTGGTTCCTGATTGCGTTCCAGCTGACTGCGGAGACGGCGTTATTTTGACGTCATGGCAGTGTAACGGCAACGGTAGGGCGCGGGTGCTCCGATGCTATTGCGTTGCTTCGTTTCGGCTTTGAATCGCGAGTGCATAGGCTGGAGATGGCGGTCTGGCGCGGGTTTCCGGGTAGTCCCCCTATGCGTGGTGGAAGAGGCTGAGGCTTTGCCGGCTGTCGCGTGATACTCCCTCCCCCCGCCAGGGGGGAGGGAACTTGCTAATGTCAGTTGGGCATTGCGCTAAGGACGCAGGCTTACTGCCCGACCTGGATACCCGAGTCCTTGATCACCTTGCCCCACTTGGCCTGTTCGGTCTTGATGAAGGCGGTGAACTGCTCGGGCGTGCTGCCCACCGGCTCGGCACCCTGGGCTTCGAGGTTTTCCCGTACACCCGGTGCCAGCAGCCCGCGGGCGATTTCGCGCTGCAGTTTGTTGAGAATGTCAGACGGCGTGCCGGCCGGTGCGATAACGCCGGTCCAGCCCGATACCCGCACCGTAGGGATGCCCGCTTCTGCTGTGGTGGGTGTATCCGGGAATGCGCTGGCGCGCTTTTCGCCGCACACCGCGAGCAGCCGCAGCTTGCCCGACTTGATGTGCTGCACCACCGAGGGCATGGTGGTGAACATCACTTCGGCGCGACCCGACATCGCGTCAAGGATCGCGGGTGTTTCACCCTTGTTCGGGATGTGGACCATCTTCACGCCGGTTTCCTGGCTGAACAGCTCAGCGGCGAGGTGCATCAGGTTGCCGACGCCGGCGGAGCTGTAATTGAGCTGGCCGGGACGGGCACGCGCGTAGGTGATCAGTTCCTGTACCGTCTTTACCGGAAGCGAGGGGTTGACCACCAGCACGTAGGTGATCGCCGAGGACTGTGTGACCGGCGCGAAATCGCGCAGCGTGTCGTAGGGAAGATCCTTGTAGATGTGCTGGTTCACTGTGAGCGAACTCGGGACGCCCATCGCCAGCGTGTAGCCGTCGGGCTTTGCCTTGGCGGTCTGCTCCAGGCCGATGATGCCGTTGGCACCGGGGCGATTGTCGACGATGACCTGTTGCCCGAGGCCGTCGGTGAGCTTCTGGCCGATGACGCGGGCGAGCAGGTCTACGCTTGAACCGGGGGCCTGCGCGACGACGATGCGTATGGGCTTGTTGGGGAAGTCCTGGGCGCTTGCGTTGCCGAGCCATCCAAGCGCGATTGTGCCAATAAGGGCGAGGGCGGACAGGCGCTGTTTCGTTGCGCGGCCTGCGGCGATGCGAGTGAGGCGTGCGTTGATCATGATTTCCTTTCGGCGGTGATTTCGATTTCGACGAGCTTGCCCTGGCGCGTGTCCACGCCGGCGTACTCGGTGAGGGGGATGTGCACGGACATGGGCACATCGACAAGGGCTGCAAAACTGCTGCGCAACAGCGCGAAGTCGAGACTGTTGTGCAGGAAAAACGACGCGCGCGCCACATCCTTCCAGGTGAGTCCGGCGTGGGCCAGGCTGTCGGTGATGCGTCCGACGATGACCGGCAGCTGCGCCTCAAAGGTCGGCAGGATCACGGTGACGCCGGACAGGAAGACGACGTTCTCCCAATCAAGATAACGCAGCACGATGCCCTCGGGTTCGTACTCGCAGCAGCGTTTGGGCGCGCCGAGGTTCGGCCGCATGGCGAGAAGGTCCACGGCGACATGTCCGGTGGAGGCAAACCGTCCGGGGCGGATGTGGCTGGAACTGACCGAGCGCGCCTTGCCGCGAAGAATCCGCGCGCGTTCGTGCACACCCGGCTCCCAGCTCGCCATGTCGCGCGCCCACAGGCGCGTGCGCACGGTGTCCTCAAGGCTCAGGCCGCGCCCGCGCAGGCGTTCATCAAAGCGGGCAAAGATGCCGGCGGTTTCCGCGGTCACGTCGCCTGCGGGAACGCCTTCGCAAGAGAGGGCGATGAATTCGTGTCCCAGCCAGTTGAACAGCTTTTCGCGCAAAACGTTCTGCCTTTATGGAGGGATGCGGCGCATCCGGCGCAGCGTTCTTGTTTGCTGAGGTGTCATTTAATCAGATTGTCGTTTGCTGCTGTGGCCGATCCGGCTTGGACAAATAAAAACGCCGCGCTGAACGCCGCCGGGATTGCGGGGCGGCGTGCAGCGCGGCGGCGGCCTGAATCCGGGTCAGCCCTTGTATTCGAGCACGTGCATGCCCGCGTTCCAGTCGCTGACGAATATCAGGCCTTCCTTGGTGACATAAAGGTCGGCCGTTTTCGCGTCAAGGCCGATGTTCGGGCGCGGGTCGATGAGCTTTTTCGGAATCGGCGGCACCCAGGAGGCGATCTCCTTTGGCGCGTGCGCGTCCTTGATGTCGAAAATGCGCACGCCGGCGTTGTTGTAGGTCGAGAAGATCACGTCCTCGCTTTGCATCGAATCCCAGCGGTTTTCGTGCAGGTTGTGCGGACCGAAGGTGCCGGGAGATTCGCAGTAGTCGCGGTCGCGTGGTGTCGGCAGCGTCGAGATCGGCACCGGGTTTTGCGGCGAGCGCATATCCAGCACGAAGGTGTGGAAGATGCCCTTTGCGCATTTTTGCGCGTTGGCTTCATCGGCGACGACAGCGAGGTTGCGTCCCGGCAGTCCGAGCGGCGTGTGCGTGCCGCCGGGGAAGGGTGGCGACCAGTTGATGCGTGAGATGAATTTGGGATTGGCCGGGTCGCTGAGGTCGTGCACGGTCAGTCCACCGTCGCGCCACGCGCCCAGGCCCAGCGTGC
>CAITSH010000176.1 GCA_903895005.1 uncultured Pseudomonadota bacterium | reverse complement strand
CGCAATGCCCCGCCTGCGGCCAGGCCTGCGAACGGCAGATCAGCCGCGTCGCCCTCGGTGGCAAGTACTCCACTTCGGAAGCTGCGATCAAAAGTTCCGGCTTCACGCGCTACCAGAAGGCCGAGAACGGCGTCTACGAGCGTACCGCCGGCACCGAAGGCCCCGAAGTCATTTACCGCAACAAGACCTGAGGGTTCGGGGCGCATCGTGAGCACCGGCATCCCCACGGAGGTCCCATCGGGCCGCTACCGCCATTACAAGGGTGGTGAGTACGAGGTCGTGGACATTGCCATCCATTCGGAGACGCACGAGCCCATGGTCGTCTACCGGCCGCTTTATGGCGAGGGCAGGTTGTGGGTGAGGCCGATGGCGATGTTCATGGAAACGGTAACCATAGACGGCGCGAGCATGCCGCGTTTCGCACCCATTTTCCCGCGCTAGTTAAACCGCGCGCATCGACGCACGCCAATGCGCCGGACATTCAACGCCGCACCACAGGAAGCAACATGACGCCGTGCAAACGCAACCCCGGCCGTTTCACGACAAGGAAGGTGTGGTCGTCTTGAGCGCAGCACGCAGGCCAATGGCGATGACGATGGGGCCGCTCGCGGGCCTTGCCATGTTGCTGACTGTTCTCTCCGTCAATGCGGCGCCGGGCCCGGATGGCGCTCGGCGCCGCGTGCCTGACAGCATGGCGGAGCGCGTGCTTGCCTGCGTGGCATGCCATGGCGAAGAGGGGCGTGCGACGGCCGAGGGCTATTTCCCGCGCATCGCAGGCAAACCTGCCGGCTACCTTTACAACCAGCTGGTGAATTTTCGCGACGGCAAGCGCGTCAATCCGATGATGACCTACCTCGTCGATAACCTGCCCGACGCCTACTTGCGCGAGATCGCGCAGCACTTCGCCGCGCGCAATTTGCCTGCCTGTGCCGCCTGCCATGGTGATGCGCTGACCGGTGTCGCGCCGGCGGTGCCCGGCCTGCTTGGCTTGCCGCGCGATTACCTTGTCGCGCAACTGGGCGCGTGGCGTAACAAATCGCGTCGTGCCGCCGCGCCCGACTGCATGTCCGAAGTGGTGTCGCGACTGACCGATGATGACATCGCCGCCGCGACATCCTGGCTGGCCTCGCAGCCTGTGCCCGCGGTGTCCGTTCCCGCAGCGCGCGCACCGCAAAAAGCGCCGCTCGATTGCGGGGGACTTCGCTGATGCGCGCTTTCAAGCGACTGCTGATGGCCGGACTCGCGCTGTGCGCGCTGGTTTTTGCCGCCTTGCTGGCGCTGTCGCTGCTGCCCGATCGCGATGATGAAGCGGTCGCCCCGCCGGCGCTTGAAGATGTGGCGGCGCAGGTCGTGCGCGGCCGCTACCTCGCCCTCGCCGGCAATTGCGCCGGCTGCCATACCGAGCGCGGCGGTGCGGCCTACGCCGGCGGCCGCGGTATTCGCACACCGTTTGGCACTGTCCATGCATCCAACCTCACGCCTGACAAGGCCACCGGTCTGGGAGCGTGGAGTCGCGAGGATTTCTGGCGCGCGCTGCATCATGGCCGCTCGCGCGACGGCCGTGCGCTCTATCCGGCCTTCCCATATCCGAACTACACCCGTGTCACGCGCTCCGACAGCGACGCGCTGTTTGCATTCCTGAAAACGCTGGCGCCGGTGGCGCAGGCGAATCGCCCGCACGCGCTGCGCTTTCCGTACAACCAGCACCTGCTGCTGGCCGGTTGGCGTGCGCTGTATTTCAAGCCGGGCGTCTATAAGCCGGACCCCGGCCGTGACGCGCAATGGAATCGCGGCGCTTACCTGGTGCAGGGGCTTGGCCATTGCAGCGCGTGCCACACCAGTCGCGACGTGCTTGGCGGGGCCGACCTCAAGGCCGATCTTGCTGGCGGCATGATCCCCATGCTCGACTGGTACGCGCCCTCGCTGACCGCCGATGCCGAGGCCGGACTTGGCAAGTGGGAGGCGCACGACATCGTCGAATTGCTGCGCACCGGGGTGTCGGCGCGCGGGATGGTGTTCGGCCCGATGGCAGGCGTGGTCGCAAACAGCCTGCAGTATTTGTCCGGGCCCGATCTCGAGGCGATGGCCACCTACCTGAAGGCGCTGCCGCAAACGCCGCCCCCGCGCCCTGTCAGCGTGCCGCCGGTGGCTGCTTCCGATGCAAAGGCGATCATGGCGGCCGGAGAAAAACTCTACGCCAAGCATTGCACCGATTGTCACGCCGTCGATGGCGCCGGCACCCCCCCCGCCTATCCGCCCCTTGCCGGCAATCGCGCCATCAGCATGGACTCGGCCGTCAATGCGATCCGCATCGTGCTCAACGGCGGTTTCGCACCCGGCACGGCGGGTAATCCGCGGCCCTACGGCATGCCGCCGTTTCGAATCAGCCTCGATGATGCGGAGGTCGCGGCCGTGGTCTCGTACGTGCGCAACAGCTGGGGTAATCATGCCGGCATGGTGTCGCCGGTCGAAGTGGACCGATACCGCTCGACCCCGGTCGATTAGACGGCGCGTGTTTCCAGCCAATCAATGCTGCTTTCTCGGGTAAGTTCCGGTGACCAGCCCGGTTTGTTTGCCGTTTCGCTTAGATCTCCGCGATACAGTTTTCGTATGACGGCAGCGATCTGACAAAGCCGCCGCTTTGAATGCTCTGCCCCAGGCGCGCGAAGCCGGCCCGAGAAATAACCGGTGTGTCGGCCCAGACGCCGGCCTGTTTGTAGCGTTGGAGTGCCGTGAGAAACAGCGCGGGGGGGACGTGCGGGAAAAACGGCGCGGCCGTTGCAGCGAGTTCTGCCGCATCGTGTGTCCCAAGCCAGGACTGCATGCGCGCAGTGGCGCGGATCATCGCGGCGAAGGCGTCGCGCTTGCGGCTTACGCCGTCGCGCGTGGCGATCAGGCTGGTGTAGGCGGTGCGGCCGCGTTCGCTCGCCGCGTACACGATGCGGCCGAAGCCGCCGGACAGGGCCATCGAGACATAGGGCTCGAACAGTTGCACCACATCAAGGCGGTCTTCGCGCAGGGCATCAAGGTTGGCCATCATGGTCTGGTCTGCCACGCGCGCGATGGCCCCGGGGTCGACGCCTAAGTCACGCAAGTCTTGTTGCAGGCACAGCCAGGGCGTCGCCACCTCGCTCACCGAGCCCAGACGCAGGTGATGGAGGTCGGCAAGTGTGAAGGCCGGCAGTCCGCTGCGCGCCACCAAGAAAAACGGATCGCGCGTCACCACCTCGCAAAAACACACCAGTGAGGGCCCGGAATCCGGATGTTCCTCGCGGTCTTTCATCACGCGCATCGGCCCTGCCCAGGTGACATCGATGCTGCCATCGAGCAGGCCGGCGATCGAGGCGCCCGGCGCCGGCGAGTCGAGCAGTTGCAGTTCGACCCCTTCGTCGGCATAAAACCCCATTGACTGGGTTGCGTAGAAGGGGGCGTAGAACAGCGCGCGGAAGTTTTCGGCAAGTTTTATCAGCATGATGACCGGTGTGTAGGGTTGGAAATTTATTCGCGGGTGAGCGTGGATTTTAAGGCGATTATGCCTATACTTGGGCCTGCAAATGCGGTGCAAAACCGGCGGTAATGAGGGTGGTGCAGCGGTTGTTTGTGGATTGCCAGACCGAGCTAGCGCGGTGCACGGATGACCGTGAGCGGTCGCCGCCGTCATCACGGCCGCCACGCCCGTCACAGCCGGCATTAAGCTGAAAAATAAAATCTGAAAAATCAGAAATCAGCCTTCAAAGAAGGCGCTGGAAGAAGTGGACGCGCCTTCTTCCCGAAAACATGCGTTCGTTGAGGAGTTGGCAATGAAAATTTTGATCGCTGTCGCGGTGTCTGTTGCGACATTTGTAGTGGTCGCCGTCATGGCGCCGGCCGTCGCTGTCGCCGCGCCCGGGGATGATTTCCCGAACAAGCCCGTTCGCATCATCGTGACCGTGCCCCCTGGCGGCGCCGCTGATTTCATCGCGCGCGTGGTCGGTACCAAACTTGCCACGGTCCTTGGCGTGCCGGTCGTGGTCGAGAATCGCGCCGGCGCGAGCGGCACCATCGCCGCCGCCTACGTTGCGCAGGCCGAGCCCGACGGCTACACCCTGCTGCAAAATTCCATCACCACCCACGGTATCGGGCCCTATGTGTTCCCGAAGCTGCCCTACGATTCGTTCAAGGACTTTGCACCGGTGTCGCTGCTCGCCACGCTGCCGGTGATCATGACGGTGAATGCGTCGCTGCCGGTGGCGAATGTCGAGGAGTTCGTCGCGCTGGCCAGGGCCAAGCCGGGCACCATGAGCTTCGCCTCCTCGGGTAACGGCGGTGCGCCGCACCTTGCCGGTGAGTTGTTCAAGATCGCCGCCGACATCGACATGCTGCACATTCCCTATAAGGGCAGCGGCCCCGCGGTGGTGGATGTGGCGAGCGGTCGCGTGCAGGCGATGTTCGATGCCGCGCCCTCGTTGTTGCCGCACATCCAGTCGGGCAAGCTGCGTCCGCTTGCCGCCGCCAGCGCCAAGCGCAATTCCCTTGTGCCCAACGCCCCGACCTTCGGAGAGCGTGGTTACAAGGGCATGGAAATTCTCATCTGGTACGGCATGCTCGCACCGGCGGCCACGCCACCTGTGGTGGTGAACCGCCTCAACGCCGCGCTGCGCAAGGTTCTCGACGCCCCCGATGTGGTGCAGCGTTTTGCCGAGCAGGGCACCCTGTCGGCGGGTAACACCCCGGCCGAGTTCGCCACCTTCATGCGCGAGGACTACCAGCGCTGGGGCACGGTGATCAAGAAGGCTCGGGTTACGTTCGATTGAATATCTTCGACTGAGTTGGCTCGGACTGAACCCGATTAACGGAATTAACCGGTGCGTCCTGCAAGGGATGCGCCCAGCAGGTCCCGCGCAGCATCCATGAAAATCACCATCGCAGAAAATTTCCGGGCCATTTTTTACGCGCCCTTCTACGCCTTGCGCGCCCTCGACCTGCCGGCGCGCGAGGGGGTAGAGGTTGAATGGCTGCCACCGGGTTCGCCCGGAGGTGCGATCGATGACGTGAAGCACGGTGCCACCGACGCCACTTGGGGCGGCCCGATGCGCGTGCTCAAAGATCACGACACCACGCCCGCCGACGGCGCGTCGCTGGTGTGTTTCGGTGACGTGGTCACGCGCGATCCGTTTTTTCTGGTTGGAAGGCCGGGGAAGGCCGCTTTCACGCTGCCCGGGCTGGCCGGCATGCGCCTCGGTGTGGTGTCGGAAGTGCCGACGCCCTGGCATTGCCTGCGTGCCGACCTCGAGGACGCGGGTGTCGATACCGCGGCCATGCATGCGGCCGGACGCCTTGTCACCGGCCTGACGATGCCGCAGCAGATCGATGCGCTGCGTGCGGGGACGTTGGATGTGGCGCAATTGCTTGAGCCCCATGTCAGCGACGTACTCGCGCGGGGGCAGGGGGCATTGCTCTATACCGCGAGCGGCCGCGGTCCCACCGTGTACACCACCTTTATCTGCTCGCGCGACAGCCTGGCGAAAAAGGCCGCGGCGTTTGCCGCGGTCACGCGCGCGCTTGGCACATTGCAGGCCTGGATGGCATCCGAAGGGCCGGCCGAGCTGGCGCGCATCACCGCGCCGTTTTTCCCCGATGTGCCCGCAGCCTTGTTTGCCGCGTCGATAGAGCGCTATTACCGTGACGGCATCTGGGCCGGCGCTACCCGTGTTTCGGAACCCGGCTTCGAGCGGCTGGCGCACAGCCTGCACGCGGGTGGATTCATCAGCACGCGCGACAGTTATGCGTCGTGCATCCATAATTTTTAAGCGTGCGCCGTCCGCACCGGATGCGCACGATTCACCCCCCCCCAGAGATTTCCGGAGATTCGCATGAGCACCCCAGGCCTTTTGCAACAGCCATCCTCCTTCGTGAGACGTGCCGCGCTCGCTTGCGTGCTTGCGCTGGGCGCCGCGTTTTTTTGCGCCACGCAGGGCGCGGTCGCTGCGGACGAATACCCGAGCAAACCGATTCAGATGATCGTGCCCTTTCCCTCGGGCGGGCCGGCCGATATTGTCGGGCGCCTGTATGCCCAGCACCTTTCGGCCATCCTCGGGCAGCCGGTGGTCACGCTCAATCGCGACGGCGCCAGCGGCACCATAGGCACGGGCGTCGCGGCGCGCGCGAACCCCGACGGTTACACCATCGTGTTCGGTACCACCAGCACCATGGCGGTCAATCAGGTCATCATGAAACAGGTGCCCTACGACTTCTGGAAGGAGTTTTCCCTCATCGGCCTCATCGCCAACGCGCCGCACCTGCTGGCGGTGCGCGACGGCCTGCCGGCAAAGTCCGCGACAGAACTCGTCGCCATGGCCAAACGTGCGCCCGGGAAATACACCATCGCCTCCTCGGGCACCGGCACCATCGTGCAAATGGCGGCCGAGCTGTTCAAACTTGAAACCGGTGTCGACATGCTGGTCGTGCCGTTCAAGGGCGGCGGGCCGGCCACACTTGCGTTGTTGTCGGGCGATGTGGACATGATCGTCAACGACCTCACCACGCTCAAATCCAATTTCGCCTCGGGCAAGCTGCGCCCGCTCGCGGTCGCCCATGGCAGCCGCCTCAAGTTGCTGCCCGATGTGCCGACTTTCGCCGAACTGGGCATGCCGCGGGTCCTGTCTAGCACCTGGTGGGGGATCGCCGCGCCGGCAAAAACACCCGACAGCGTGCAGGCAAAGCTGCGTGCCGCAAACGCCAGGATTCTTGCCGACCCCGACTACATTGCGCGGCTCGCCAGCATGGCAATCGAGCCCATCGTGATGGGTCCGGAGCAAAGCAACGCCTTCATCGCCGGCGAGGTGGTGAAATGGAAAAAGGTCGCCGCGGTTGCAAACATCCAGCTCGATTAGGCCTGAGAGCCGGCGAAGCGGACGGGGAACATCATGGCGGTATTGATCACCGGTGGTGCCGGTTTCATCGGCCTCAATGCGGCGGAGCAATTGCTGGCGCGCGGCGAGGAGGTCGTGCTGTTCGGGCCGACGCCGCCGCCAGCTGCCGCGCTCGCATTGCTGGCGCAGGCGCCGGGACGCGCCATCGTCGCCGCGGGCGATGTCAGTGTCGCCGCGGACCTTGACGCGGTGTTTGCCGCGCATGCCATCGACCGGGTCATCCATGCGGCGGCCATCACCGCCGACCTCGCGCGCGAGCAGCGTGCCGCGCGCGACATCATCACCGTCAACCTGCTGGGCAGCCTGGAGATGTTCGAGGCGGCGTTGCGCCACAAGGTCAGGCGGTTTGTGCAAATCGGCACCGGTTCGATTTTTGGCGAGGCCGGGCAGGCCGATGCGCAACTGGACGAACAGGCGAGCGCCGTGTTGCCCGAGACGCTGTATGGCATCAGCAAGTTTGCCGCCGAACGCACCGGCCTCAGGTATCGCAACACGCGCGGCCTCAATCTCACCGTGGTTCGACTCGGTATGGTGTTCGGGCGCTGGGAATACGACACCGGCGTGCGCGACACACTAAGCATGGCGTTGCAGTTGCTGCGCGTTGCCGAGGCGGGCGGTGAGGCGGTGATCCACACCGATGCCGCCAACGACTGGATTTATTCGGTGGACGTGGCGCGCGGCCTGGTTGCGGTACTTGATCTTGCGGCATCACCCGAGCCGATTTACCACCTGTCGGCGGGCACGCGCTGGTCACTTGAGGCATGGTGCCATCGTTTGCAGCAGCGCCATCCGGCCTTCACATATCGCATGAGCGCACGACTTGAGGAATGCACGCTGGGCCGCAACAAGGCGCGCATGCGCTCGCCCATGAGCATCGCTCGCATCCGCCGAGACGCCGCCTACGAACCGGCCTACCTGCTCGATCGCGCCTTCGATGATTTCATCGCCTGGCGCGATGCGGCAAAAACGCGGGGTTGGGCGGGCTGAGTAGGCCCGGACCGCGATCCCGGTCCGGTAACGGTCAGTCCGGGCGCCGCGCCAGCAAAAAGAACAGCGAGCCCAGTCCGGCCAGGATCGACAGCACGGTAAAGCCGGAGATGTAGTTGCCGGTGATGTCGGCAAAGGCGCCGGCGATAAGCGGGCCGCCGGCCTGGCCGATGACCACGATCAGCGAGGACAGGCCGAGGATCATGCCGATCGATTGTCGGCCGAAGTAATCGGCGCGAATCGCCTGCATCAGCGGGCCGCGCAGGCCCCATGCCACGCCGTGCAGCAGTGCAAAACCGACGAGCATGGCCGGGCCTGTGGCAAAGGTCAGCATCAGCAGACCCGCCGAATGCATGAGCATGCACACCGCCGAGACATGACGCTTCTGGTAACGATCGCCGATGGCCCACCCGAGCAGCACCCCGCCCACCTGTGACAGTGTCACCAGCGTGATCACCAGCGAGGCCTCGGCCACCGAATAGCCGAGCCCTTCCTTCATGTGTGTGATGGCGTG
>CAITSH010000175.1 GCA_903895005.1 uncultured Pseudomonadota bacterium | reverse complement strand
TGCTGGCCACCACCAAAGCGGCAGAAAATTACACCGATTTCCGATTTTTACCCGGCGACATCATCATGACGGGGCGCGAAAGCGCGGGCGTGCCTGATTCTGTCCACGGGGCGGCTGATGCCCGAATCAAGATTCCCATGCGAAGCAGTCTGCGTTCCATCAATGTCGCGGTCGCCGCCGCCATGCTGCTGGGCGAGGCCTTGCGCCAGACGTCGGGCTTTCCGGCCGAACCACAAGGAGATTGACGTGAGCGACACTCCCCCTTTTCCCGCACCGGAAGAACTCGAACGGCGCAAAGCCACCGCCAGCGCGTGGTTTTCCACCCTGCAGGGCCGCATTTGCGAGGCCTTCGAG
Organism: uncultured Pseudomonadota bacterium; assembly: GCA_903895005.1. The sequence goes on along the minus strand of CAITSH010000175.1, from coordinate 1,325 downwards.
GCGCTGGAGGACGAGGCACAGGGCCCGTTTTTCCCCGAAGCCCCGCAACAGGCCGGACGTTTCGTCAAAACCCCGTGGCAGCGCACCGATCATTCGGGGGCGCCGGGCGGCGGCGGCACGATGGCGATGATGGGCGGGCGGGTGTTTGAAAAAGTCGGCGTGCATGTCTCGGCGGTATTCGGCGAGTTTGCACCGGAATTCCGTAGCCAGATCCCCGGCGCGCAGGACGATCCGCGCTTTTTCGCCACCGGCCTGTCGCTGATTGCCCATCCGTGGAACCCCAACGTGCCGACCGTGCACATGAATACCCGCTATGTGGTAACCACCAAACAATGGTTCGGCGGCGGGGCCGATTTGACACCTGTGCTCGACCGTCGCCGCACGCAGGAGGATCCCGACACGCTCGCGTTCCATGGCGCGATGAGCGATGTCTGCAATCGCCATGCGGATATCGCGCCCTATGACACATTCAAAAGCTGGTGCGATGACTATTTCCATCTGAAGCACCGCAACGAGCCGCGCGGCATCGGCGGCATTTTCTACGATTATCTCGACCATGGTGACTGGGAGGCCGATTTTGCCTTTACCCGCGATGTCGGAGAAACGTTCCGCGCCACCTATCCGGCCATTGTGCGCGCCAATCTCAATACAGCTTGGACCGAGGCCGACCGGATCGAACAGCAGGTGCGGCGCGGCCGCTATGTCGAATTCAACCTGCTTTACGACCGCGGCACCATTTTCGGCCTCAAAACCGGCGGCAATGTCGCTTCCATCCTGTCCTCGATGCCGCCGACGGTACGCTGGCCGTAAAACGCTACAAAAGACCGCTGGTTGCGCTATAATGCAGGTATGAACAGCCCCGCTTCCCTGTCCGGTCTCGACACTTTGCGCCAGCATCTGCCGGAAACGGCGGAGGGCGCGGCGCGCGTGCGCGCAAATCCATCCGAGTGGAACCCGCCGTTTTGCGGCGAGATCGATATGGAGATCCGCCGCGACGGCTGCTGGTTCTATCAGGGCTCGGTGATTGCGCGGCCTGCTTTGGTCAAACTGTTTGCCTCGGTGTTGCGGCGCGAGGGCGGGGCCTATTATCTGGTCACTCCTGTCGAGAAAGTCGGCATCCGCGTCGAGGACCAACCCTTTCTGGCGGGCCGGCTCGAGATCAGCGGGACAGACGACCAACCGGTTTTGCGGTTGGGCACCACATTGGACGAGTGGGTAGAAGTGTCGGAAAGCCATCCCTTGCGGTTTGACCGGCTCGCGCAAGACGGACTGGCACCGGCGGTGATGGTGCGCGATGATTTATGGGCGCGGCTGTCGCGTCCGCT
>CAITSH010000174.1 GCA_903895005.1 uncultured Pseudomonadota bacterium | reverse complement strand
GTGAGATGCTTGTAGCGCATGGGATGCTCCTATCCGTCTTCGCAAACAGAAAGGTACACCCCGGGGCATCTCACCTTCCTCTAATGCCCGGATGTTGCACTTCGAGGTTTAATTCGCACATAAGCTGGAAACCCGCGCCAGACGGACATTTCCAGCCTATTTCAGATTACGTAGCTAAGCCGTCAGGACCCGCCATCGGCTTACACGCTTACGCACTTACAACCAGGGCTTCGCCCAGACCAAACCGTCTGATGTCTTGCCGCGCGGCCGGTACTCGCAACCAACCCAGCCGTCGTATCCGAGCTCATCCATCAGCCGGAACAAATACGGGTAGTTGATCTCGCCGATATCCGGTTCCTGGCGCTCGGGCACCCCGGCGATCTGGATGTGGCCAATACCGGGAAAGTATTTTTTCATGTTCATCGCCAGATCGCCCTCGACGATCTGGCAGTGGTACAGGTCGAACTGCACCTTGAGGTTGGCCGCGCCCACTTCGGTGCAGATTGCATGCGCCTCGTCCTGGCGGTTGAGAAAAAAACCGGGAATGTCGCGCGTGTTAATGGGCTCGATCACGACGGTAATACCCAGTGACGCCGCCTCTTTTGTCGCGTGGGCGAGACTCTTCACATAGACCTCGCGATGGCGCGCGCGATCCTGCCCGGGCTGGATCAGGCCGGCCATCACATGCAGGCGCTTGTTACCGAGCACGCTCGCATACTCGAGTGCCTTGGCAATGCTTTGCTTGAATTCGACTTCGCGACCGGGAATGGAGGCGATGCCGCGTTCGCCGCCCGCCCAGCTGCCGGGCGGACCGTTGAACAGCGCCAGCGCAAGACCGTTGGCGTCGAGGCGTCGTTTGATGTCGGCGGCTGGCACGTCGTATGGAAACAGAAACTCGACGGCCTTGAAGCCGTCTTTGGCGGCAGCGTCAAAGCGGTCAAGGAACCCATGTTCCTGGTACATCATTGAAGTATTGGCGGCGAGTTTTGGCATGGTCTTGTCCTTGGGCTTGCAGGTATTTCAAACGGGCTGCGGATGCGTCAACCGGCGGGGTGGCGCTGCTTGATGTCGGCGACCTGCTCGCAACTGAGACAGCGCACTTTGCGTCCTTGCAGCAACAGATGCAGTTTTGCCGTGGCTTCGAGTTCTTCGATGGCGTCGGCCGCCGCCGACAGGCTGGAACCGGCCACCACCGGCCCGTGATTGGCCAGCAGCATGGCGTGGTGCTTGCCGGCAAAACCGCGCACCGCCTCGGCGAGCTTCATGTCACCGGGCGCGAAGTAAGGCACCAGCGGCAGGCTGCCGATGCGCATGACGTAGTACGCGGTAATGGGCGGCAATACATCGGCCGGATCCACGTCATCGAGCACCGAGACCGCGACCGAGTGGGTTGAGTGCAGGTGGATGACCGCCTGGCTTTTGGCGCGCTCCTGGTACATCGCCAGATGCAGGAAGTTTTCCTTGGACGGCGCGTCCCCTGAAATCAGCTTGCCGCTCCAATCGAGTTTTGAAAGCCGCGCCGGGTCGAGGCGCCCGAGATTGGAGCCTGTTGGCGTCAGCAACCAGCCATCGGCACAGCGTGCGCTGATGTTGCCGGTCGAGCCATGCGTCAGGCCGCGATCGAATATCGAGCGACCAAGGTCACAGATGTGTTCGCGCAAAGCGTTTTCGGTGTTGTCCTTCATCGCAGCCCCGTTCCTGATTTGCCTAGTTCAGTTGCGCAAAAGCCTTGGTAAAAAAATCAGGCGTGCCAAAATTGCCCGACTTGAGCGCGAGCAAGATGGGCTTGCCACCCACCGTCGCCGTCCAGGGCACGCCCGGGTCGATTTGCGGGCCGATGCGCAGCGCCGTGACACCCAATGCCTGCACCACCGCACCCGAGGTTTCGCCACCGGCGACGATCAAGCGGCTGACACCCGCGTCAACCAGGCCTTTGGCGATAGCCGCGATGGCATGCTCGACCATGGCGCCGGCCTCGCCAACTCCGAGCTTCGCCTGCACCGCCTTGACGGCGTTCGCCTCGGCCGTTGAATAGACCAACACCGGCCCCTTGCCCGATGCCAGCTGCGGCTTCGCCCAGTCAAGGGCGCGCGCCACTTCCGGTTCGCCGCTTGCGAGTTTGAGCGGATCAAGCAGATAAGCGGCGCCGCCGGCCCGCTTGAATTCGGCCACCTGCGCGTTGGTGGCCAACGAACAGCTCCCCGACACAATGGCCGCATTTCCGGGCAGGGCCGGCAGCACCGAAGCGCTACCTGCCTCACGGAGCAATCCCGCAGCGGCAAAATTCTGCGGCAGCCCGATGGCCACCCCCGATCCGGCCGTCAGCAAGGGCATATCCGCGAAAGCCTTGCCCATGCGCATCAGGTCGTCATTGGACACGGCGTCGATGACGGCAAGACGCACGCCCTCGGACTTGAGCGCATCGATGCGCGTCGCAATGGCCGCCGCTCCGCGTGCCACGACCTCGTAATCAATGAGGCCGACCTTTCCCTTGCACTGCGCCTGCAGCACGCGCACCAGGTTCGCATCGGTCATGGGGGTGAGCGGATGGTTTTGCATGCCCGATTCATTGAGCAACACATCACCGGCAAAGAGGTAGCCCTTGAACACCGTGCGCTTGTTCTCGGGAAACGCCGGACAAGCGATGGTGAAATCAGTGCCAAGCGCCTGCATCAGCGCTTCGGCGACCGGACCGATATTACCCAGCGCCGTGGAATCGAAGGTCGAGCAATACTTGAAATAAAACTGCCGGCAGCCCTGCGCCTGCAACCACCTGAGCGCTTCAAGCGACTGCGCGATCGCCTCGGCGGCGGGAATGGTGCGCGACTTGAGTGCCACCACCACCGCATCAACTTCATCGGATAGCGCGCCGGTAGGCACGCCGATGGTCTGGACCGTGCGCATGCCGCCGCGCACCAGGTTGTTGGCAAGATCCGTGGCGCCGGTGAAATCATCGGCGATGCAACCCAGCAATAGGCTCATGATCTATCGTTCAACGGACGCAACCGTCCGTTCTCCACTGAATTATTTTTTTGGTTTGGGCAGGTCAACGCCGGGGAAAATCTTGATTACCGCGGAATCATCCTCACCACCGTAACCGGCGGCCGCGGCCATCATGAACATCTGGTGCGCGGTCGCGGTAAGCGGCAGGGGAAAGGCCGATTTTTTTGCGGCATCGAGCACGATGCCCAGGTCCTTGACGAAAATGTTCACGGCCGAAAGCGGGGTGTAATCGCCCGCAAGGATGTGCGGCACGCGATTCTGGAACATCCAGGAACTGCCGGCGCTGTTGGAAATGACCTCGTACAAGACCTCGGGATCAGCGCCAGCCTTGATGCCCAGCGCCATGGCCTCACCCAGTGCGGCGATATGCACGCCGGCGAGCAACTGGTTGATCATTTTGACGCGCGACCCGGCGCCGGGCGCATCACCCAGCCGGTAGACCTTGGTGGCGATGGCCTCGAATATCGACTCACATTTCACAAAGGCTTCGGGGGCGCCGGAAGCCATCACGGTCATCTCGCCGCTTGCGGCCTTTGCCGCGCCACCGGAGACGGGCCCATCTATCATCAGCACGCCGCGTTCGGCGAGGCGTTTGCCGATTGCGATGGCGATATCTGGCGCAAGCGTCACGCTCACCACCACGACACTGCCCGGACGCAATCCGTCGGCGGCACCGTCCTTGCCGAACATCACGCCCTCGCATTGCTCGGCATTGACCACCAGCACGATGACGACATCGCATTCAGCGGCCAGAAGAGCCGGCGTGGCGCAGGCAATCGCGCCGGCATCAGCAAAGCCGCGCACGACATCGGTTCGCACATCGCAAACCCGCGTGGCAAAGCCGGCCCGGAGAAGCGATTTGGCCACGCCGCCGCCCATGGACCCTAAACCGATCACGCCCACTGCTGTTTTTTTAGTCATATTCACTCCCCCTCCGGCGAATCATACCGCGCCACCGTGCGGCACCGCGTCTACACGCACAGCAGGAGTGCGAACGCACTGTTTTTTATAAAAATTTTCCGGCGCTGCAGCATGGAAATAGTCGACGGCATAGCGCATTTTATTTGCAAACGCACTCATTTTTCGCTAAGGTATTTATATGGTCGACACTATTCGCCCCGCCTTCAACCTCGACAGCCACACGTTTTACTGGCTGACCCAGGTGGTCGGCGCACGTGACCGCGAACTGGCCGCCGCGCTCAAAGCCCATCAACTACGCGTTCCGGAATGGCGCACCCTCGCCGCGCTCTACAGCCGCCAGCGTTGCTCGATGAGCGAACTTTCCGACGCCACCACCATCGACCGCACCACCCTCACACGCACCGTGGACCGGATGGTCCGCTCGGGCTGGCTGTCCCGGCTTGCCGATGCCAACGACATGCGCATCACGCGGCTGTCGCTGACAGCGGAGGGGCGCAAGCTGTTTTCGCGCATCTGGCCGGACGCCGAACGCATAGACACCATCGCCCGCGCCGGACTTCCCGAAGGCGCGGCCGAAATGCTGCGCTGGACCCTGCAGCAAATGAAACAAAACCTGGACGCCGGCGTGCCGGCGACAGACGCAACAACATCAACGAAATCGGGCAACGGCGCAAAACAGCGCGCCGCCTGAGCAACAACCTCATCACCCAACCGCACACCGCAAGGAGGCGCCATGCTGCACGAGAAAATACCCAACCTGGCCAAACTGGTCGAGCCAGACCGCGTTCATCGCGCCTGCTATGTCGACCAGGATATTTTCGATCTCGAGATCAAGCACATCTACGAGAAAACCTGGATTTATTGCGGCCATGAAACGCAGATCCCCAAGGCTGGCGATTACTGGACCTTCCAGGTCGGCCGCCAGCCCATGGTCATGGTGCGCGGCAACGATGACAAGATCAGCGTGCTCTACAACCGCTGCCCGCACCGCGGCGTGCAGGTCTGCGGCAGCCATCACGGCAATGCCGGCGATGCTCTCAGCTGCCCCTACCACGCCTGGCGCTTTGACCTCACCGGCAAGATCGAATCGGTGCCGCTCGAGCGCGGTTACGACGGCACGCAGTTCGACAAGAACGACCCCCAGTTCAGCATGAAACCGGCGGCACGCGTGGATTCCTATCGAGGTTTTTATTTCGCCAGCCTTGCCGGAAAAGGCCCGTCGCTACTCGAATGGATGGGCACAACCAAGGTTGCCATCGACGACATGTGCGACCGCTCGCCAGTGGGCAAGGTCGAGGCGATCATGCCCTGCAACCGCGTGGTGCAGCGTTCGAACTGGAAGTTCTTCATGGAAAACCAGATCGACGCCGTGCACCCTTCGGTGACGCACAAGTCCACCGGCCAGGCCGCGGCCGAGGTCGAGCGCAAGATCAAGCGCGAAACCGGCAAGGAATTGCTGCACTACCACTACCTGTCGGCCTTCACCACGCCGTTCGAGAAATGGGCGACGCTGACCAACACCGGCTACCCCTACGGCCACATCATATTCAGCGGCTACATGGGCCTGCGCCCGACCGACCCGGACACCAAGGCGCACGAGGCGGTGCTGACCAAGGCCTACGGCAAAGACAAGATGGAAGAGTACCTGTCGCGCAACATCCACCACGTGCTGCTCTATCCGTGCGTCTCCATACAGTCGCCGCTGCAGCAGTTACGTGTGCTGCGCCCGATCGCGCCCAACCGCACGCTATCGGAAATCTGGCACTTTCGGCTGGTCGGGGCGCCCGAGGCGATTTACCGGCGCTCGCTGTGGTACTACAACCTCGTCAACTCACCATCGACCATGGTCAACGCCGACGACCTTGAGAACTGGCAGCGCGGCCAATGGGGCCTGGAATCGGACGGCGGGGACTGGGTCAGCTTTCACCGCGACTACGGCCGCGACAGCGATGACGGCAAGGTGATCCGATCGCACAACGGCTGCTCGGAAGCGCCGATGCGCGCGCAATTCCGCGCCTGGACGACCTACTTGAAGGAGGCCAAATAATGGCTGCGACCAAGAAGCAGAAAAAAGTCATGAAGAAACCGCTGCCGGCTAAAAAGAAAGCGCCGGCGCGCAAGGTGGTGAGCGCCGCTAAAAAGGTGGTCGCAAAGCCCAAGAGCAAACCGGCGGGGCGGGATCTGCAGCATGAGGTCGAGCAGTTCCTGTACAACCAGGCGCAGCTGCTCGACACCAAGAACTGGCAGGGCTTCATCGACCAGTTTGCCGTGGACGGCGTCTACTGGGCGGCGGTTGATACCGGTCACACGCACTGGGATGGCGTGCCTTCGATATTCACCGAAGACCGCGACCTGATGACGGTGCGCATGAAACGCGTGCTGCATCCGAACGCGGCGTCACAAGAGGCCGAGTGGGGCACCAGCCACATCGTCTCCAATGTGGTGATCGAAAAGGCCGCCGGCGACGAGGTGCAGGTACGTTCGCGCTTCCACATGCTGGAAATGCGGCGCGATGACCTGCGCCACTTTGCCGGCACTTACCGCCATCAGCTGAAAAAGACCCGTGACGGCTGGCGCGTCAAGCTGCAGCGCGTGGACATGCTCAACGCGCAAATGCCCTGGGAATACGTGTTGCAGGTTTGGGTCTGAGCAACACCCACTGATCCGCCGGAGCCGGATAACCGGCAGCAATTCCGGCAAATACGAAAGGCCGCCTGATACAGGCGGCCTTTTGCTTTCTCATCCTTTGGAAACGAGTCCGCGGCGCTTGAGGCAGTCCCAGGCAACCAGCGCCGCATCCACGGTAAATGCGTGTGGCTCATGCAGACGCCGCACCACCTCCGGCGCAGGCAACAACTCAAATCCGGCGACCTCCCCGTCCTGATTCTGCGGCACAAAATCTACAGGCAGTTCGATGTCGAACACCGCAATGCGCTGGGCATCCACCCCTTGGGGAACGGCGCGCACAAACTCAACCGTTCCGCTCCGCACCGCACAAGCAGCAAGTGCTGCTGACATGCCCGCCTCTTCAAAGCATTCCTTTACGAGGCAAGACACCGCCTCCATGCCAGCTGGAATGCCGCCTGCCACCATGTTGTCCAGCTTGCCAGGTTCCGCCGCCTTGCTCGCGCTGCGCGTGGCGATCCACATATGCAGGCCTTCGGGGCGAATCACCAGGCCATTGAGATGGGAAGCCGGCCCGACAAAACCAAAATGCTTTGCGGCTGCGCGCTCGAAGCGCAGTAACTCCCCGCCTGATCCGGTTTCGTTCAAGGCATAGAGTTCGTCACGCCACCCCGGAAACACGCCCTGTTCGCGCAGGGCTTGCAGCACACGGGCCAGCGCGCGGGTACGCGCTTCGTTGTCCGCGAGCTCGGTGGAAAACGCGATGCGTTCCTGCGCAAGCGAGAAAACATCAGGCCAGGCGGCAATGCGTGCAGCAAAGGCCGGGCGCAACCAGCCGACCCGTGCTTCATCAGCAAAAAACGGCCGGAAGTCGGCAGGATCAAACGACAGGGATTGGGCAAGCCACTGCGGCAACATGCTTCCTCGCAAAGACCAAAATTCCGTAACCCCTACGCACCTGCGCAGGGCAAATAAAAAGGGGTTAGCCAAGGCTAACCCCTTTTTACAAAACCTTGCACAACACTGGTGGGCTGTGAGTGGCTCGAACACTCGACCTACGGATTAAGAGTCCGCTGCTCTACCAACTGAGCTAACAACCCGGTAAGTCGATTCGTGCGACTTGGAATTTTTGGTAGGCCGTGGCGGATTCGAACCGCCGACCAACGGATTAAAAGTCCGCTGCTCTACCAACTGAGCTAACGACCCAAAAAGAAGCGAGATTTTACTGTATTGGGCCGCTCAAGGCAACGAAACTGTCACTTTTACGGCCAATCTGGCCCGGGCGACTATTCCTCGCGCATCATTTTCCAGTACTGGAACTTGAGCGCCGCGGTGGCCCCGGCAATGATGGCAAAAAGCGCAAGAAACGAACCGACGGCCAACGTGGAAATACCCGACAACCCCTGCCCGACCGTGCAGCCAAGCGCGACCACACCGCCAAAACCCATGAAAACACCGCCGACCAGGTGATTTACCGTGTCCTCGGCATCGCGGAAGCTTTCAAGCCTGAAGGTGCGCGAGGTCAGCGCATAAATCCAGGATCCGGCCGTCATACCCAGCACGCTGGCGATCCCGAAGGTCACCACCCGGGTCTTGTCGCTCCAGAGCATGAGCAACTCGAGCAGGTACGCCTGGGGGGACACAAACGACAGCGACTCCATGCGCCCGCTGTTTGTCGCAAGAAATTTTTCTTCAAGGGTTTGCGGGTCTTCGGCGAGGTAGCCGATGTGCCCGGACACGTACCACCCGCCGACCACCACCAAACCGACGACCAACCCGCCCAGGACGTTGTCGAAGGTCAGAAATTCGCGATCCTTGAATACGAATATCAGCAAGGCACCGGAAATCGCCAGCGACAGCACACCCAGCACGGCTTTTTTATCCGCGCCGGTCATGCGCGAAATAATCGAAGGCAGGTCTTGGCTGCCGGCGAGCACCACGGTGGCCTGCTCAAGAACGTTCACGCGAAACATGCCGAACATGCCCTTGAGCGTCATGTAAGCACTGACTGCGAGTACCAGCAAGACCACCAGCGACTTGAGATTGCCACCGCCTATGCGTATCAGCGTCTTGGAGCCGCATCCGGATGCGAGCACCATGCCCGCACCAAACAGGAAGCCGCCGACCAGAAAGGACAGCCAGGTGACATTGGGTGTGCTGTAGATACTTTTGGCAAGATCGACCTGCCCGGCCAGCGAAAGGCCGGTGGTGCCAAGTATGGCCACGGCAATGGCGAGCAGCCACATGCGCATACGCGTCCATTCGCCCATGTTGACGATGTCGGAGACCGCGCCCATGGCACAAAAATTGGTCCTCGCACCGACATAACCGAACACGAGGGCGAGCGCGAATGCGCCCCAGACAACCGTCAGGGCCAGGCTTGCGGGATTGGCGTCAGTCATAAGCGCTCATTCGGCAACACTTAGGGAATTGCGTAGCTACGCAAACGGAACGAGATTTTACCGCAGCGGGCCGGCTCAAGCGTAGAGCGTAGGATCGACAATATCGGCAGCCTCAAAACCGGCGCGGCGAAGACGGCATGAATCGCAGCGACCGCAGGCCCGTCCCTGTGCGTCGGCCTGATAACACGACACCGTCAGACTGTAATCGACACCGAGTTTTACGCCCAGGCGCACGATTTCGGCCTTGCTCATGGCGATGATGGGCGTATGCAGGGTGAGCTTCGCGCCCTCAACACCGGCGCGCGTGGCAAGGTTGGCCATTTGCTCAAAGGCCTGCATGTAATCCGGACGGCAATCCGGGTAGCCCGAGTAGTCCAGTGCGTTTGCGCCGATAAATATGTCGCGACTGCCCAGCACCTCGGCCCAGGCAAGGGCCAGCGATAGCATGATGGTATTGCGCGCCGGAACATAGGTGACGGGTATGACTCCGGCCTTGATACCGTCTGTGGGCACGGCAATCGACGTATCGGTCAGGGCGGATCCCCCGAAAGTCGACAGGTCGATACTGACAACCTTGTGCGCAACCGCGCCCAGTTGCCCGACCACGCGCACCGCGGCATCCAGTTCGGCCTGGTGGCGCTGCCCGTACTGCACCGACAAGGCGTGACAGGCAAAGGCCTGGCTTTTCGCCAGCGCCAGCACGGTCGCCGAATCAAGCCCGCCCGAAAGAAGGACAACAGCTCGCTTCATGTCGCAAGCATTTGGGGAATGCCCGCGTGCTAACGGCGGGACAGGCGTTGCTTGGCCTGGTCGGCGGCCGGGGTGCCGGGATATTTTTTCAGCAGGCTTTGCAGGGTTTCACGCGCACCTTTTGCGTCCCCCATTTCAGACTGGCTGCTTGCGATGTTGAGCATGGCGTCCGACGCCTTGGGGCTGTCGGGCCACGATGCGATCACCTTTTGCTGCGTGGCGATGGCCACCTTGTAGTCACGCAAGGCGTAGTAGGCGTTGCCCACCCAGTATTGGGCGCTGGGCACCAGCTGACTTTGCGCGTAATTGGTCATGAAGCCCTGGAATGAAGCGATGGCCGACTGGTAATTGCCAAGCTTGAACTGGTTAAGCGCGGCTTCATAGGTCTTGTTTTCCGCTGCCGGATCCACGACCGGTGCGACAGGTGCCTTGGCCGCCTCCGGCGCCTGCTCGAGCTTGCGCAGGCGGTTGTCCAGGTCGACGTACAAGTCTTTTTGCCGCTTTTCAATTTGCTCGGCCTGGTTGGTGAGCACCTCGAGCTGGCCACGCAGCTTGGCCATGTCCTGCTTCAGACTGTCGATAAGAAGGGCCAGGTCGACGAGAGGCTTGCGGTCCTGCACCGCCGCCTCGATTTTCCCCAGGCGCTCGTCGAGCTTTTTCTGGTCGGCCTCGGCTTTTGCCCTCAGCTCGACGATTTGCTTGCGCGCCTCTTCGTCATCGAAGAGTCCGGCATGTACGCCGCCGGACGCCAGTCCGGCGCACAGCGCGCCGAGCCACCACGCGAGGCCAAGCCACCGCCGCATGATCTCAGTACTCGCCGCCGTAGAGCACGTCGCTGCGGCGGTTTTCCGCCAGGCAGGCATCGCTCTGGTCGGTGCTGCAACGCGGCTTTTCCTCGCCCAGGCTGACGGCCTCGAGTTGCGCCTCGGTTGCCCCCATCAACATCAGCATGCGCTTGACGCCCTCGGCACGGCGTTGGCCCAGTGCCAGGTTGTACTCACGGCTGCCGCGTTCATCGCAATTGCCCTGAATCAGCATTTTTGCATCGCGATGCTCGACCAGCCACTTGGCATGCGCCTGCATCATAGGGCGGTACTCATCCTTGATCGCGTCGCTGTCCATCTCGTAGTAGATGCTGCGCTTGGACAGGATGTTGGCCGGGTCCTTGAGCGGGTTCGATCCGACGACCTGCGGCTGCACCGGCCGTGTCGTCGCCCCTTGCTGCTGCGGCGGCGGCGCGGGTTTATCGGTTCCTGGCGCACGCGGCGTGCGTTCTTCGACGACCACACCGCCCTGCTCGGGTCCGGGTGTGCTGGAGCAGGCGGCAAGCAGGCCCGCCAGAAGGGCAGTAGCGACCAGTGTGACGGTATTGTTTTTCATATTGTCATCTCCTTGTTCAATTCGCCGTAAAAGGGCCCCACGCCGGCTCGCGCACGTCTGCGGCCTGCACAGTGAGGCGTTGCTTCACCCGCCCGTCGCTCGACACCGCGGCAAGCACACCGCGCCCGCCGATTTCGGTGGCATACAGAATCATGCGGCCGTTGGGTGCAAAGCTGGGCGACTCGTCGCGCTGCGTGTCGGTGAGTATCTGCGTCTGCTTGCTCGCAAGGTCCAGAGTCGCCAGCTGGAAGCGTCCTGCGTTGCGCGACACATAAGCGAGCAATTTGCCGTCGGGACTGGGGCGCGGCGATACGTTGTAGGTGCCATCGAAGGTGATGCGGGTGGCATCGCCGCCGGCGGCGCTCATGCGGTAGATCTGCGGGCTGCCGCCGCGGTCTGAGGTGAAGTAAAGCGTTTTTCCATCCGGTGAGAAATACGGCTCGGTGTCGATGGAACCGGTGGTGGTGATACGCCGCACATTGCTACCGTCGACATTGACGAGATAAATCTGCGAACCACCGTCACGCGACAGCACCACCGCGAGCTGCCTGCCGTCGGGAGACCATGAAGGCGCGGAGTTGCTGCCCTTGAAATTGGCCACCACCTGGCGCATTCCCGTGGTGAGCGAATGAACGAACACGACGGGCTTCTTATTCTCAAACGAAACGTAGGCAAGCCGCGTGCCGTCGGGAGACCAGGCCGGAGAAATAATCGGCTCGCGCGATGCGAGCGCCGTCTGCGCGCCCTGCCCGTCGGCATCGGCAATTTGCAGTTCAAATCGCTGCGCCTGCTTGATGACATAGGCGATACGCGTCGAAAACACGCCGCGTTCACCGGTGAGTTTTTCATATACGAAGTCCGCAATGCGGTGACCCGTGGTTCGCACCTGCGCCGCAGTCATGGCGTAGGCAACCCCGCCCAGTTGCGACTGCTTGGGTACGTCGAGCAACCGGAAACGCACTTCAAAGCGCCCGTCGGCAAGACGCGACACAGCACCGATGACCAGGGCGTCGGCATTGCGGCTCTTCCAGTCCGCAAAACTGACCTGGTTGATTTCGGAGGGCAAGGGATTGACGTTGCCGGCATAGAGCAGCTTGAAACGCCCGCTGCGCTGCAGGTCTGCTTCAATGACGTCGCTGATCGACTGCGTCAGCGCGTCCTCGCCTGCGAACCGGGTGACGGCCACCGGAATCTGGTTGGCGCCGGCGCCGGTGATTTCGATGCTGAGCTGGGCTTGCGCGATGCCCGCGAAGAACAGCAGCGAGGCAACAATCAGCTTGCGAACAGTCATTTTCATAGTTGTGTCGGTGCTTGCAGTCGCCGGTCGCTTGCGAGACAAGCGCTTAGCCACTGCGCAACATGCGCAGTCGGGATGGTACGCGCCGATGATTATACGTTAGTCGAGTGGGCGGAACTTAAGTTCAAGATTCCGTTGAAAAAGATCGGGTCGGTCAGGTTTGGGAAGCGGCGAAGCCTTGAGAATGGCGCGCTCCACCGCCTCGTCGTAAGGTTTGTAGCCTGAGGATTTTCTGAGGCGCGCGTTGAGTACTTCACCGGTGGGCAATTGGACCACGTCGAATATGGCCTCGGGATTTCCGGCCGGGATGTCCGTCGGCAGCACAACGTTGCCGCGGATCTTGGCGCGGATGCGCCCGACGTAATCGGCCACGGCGCGACTTTGTGCGGCGGAAGCCTCCCGCGCCATCTGTTGTGTAATTTCCTGCTTTTCGCGCTCGCGGCTGACCTGCTGGGTCTCGCGCTCCAGTTGCTCGCGCATCAGCTTCTGCTGGTCGATCTTTGGCGGCGTCTCGGCTTTTTTTACCGGCGCCTTCTCAACCGCTATATCCGGCTTGGCCGGCTTTGCCTCGACCTTGGGCACAGGCTTGGGTTCGGGCTTCGGTTCAACCTTGGGTTCTCCCTTGGGCTCGGGTTTGGGCGGTGGCTCAACGCGTGGCTCCGGCGCCGGCTCAACGCGCGCGGGCGCCGACTGCTCCATCGGCG
>CAITSH010000173.1 GCA_903895005.1 uncultured Pseudomonadota bacterium | reverse complement strand
GATCGTTCCAAGGACATCATCATTTCCGGTGGCGAAAATATTTCATCGCTCGAGGTCGAGGACGTCATCTACCGCCATCCTGCGGTGATGGTCTGTGCTGTCGTGGCACAGCCGGATCCGAAGTGGGGCGAGACCCCTTGCGCGTTCGTCGAACCCAAGCCGGATGCGAGCGTCAGCGAGCAGGACATCATCGAGCATTGTCGCGCCCACATGGCGCGTTTCAAGGTACCCAAGAAGGTGGTGTTCGGGCCGCTCCCGAAAACCTCCACCGGGAAAATACAGAAATTTGTCCTGCGCCAGCAGGCCAAATCGGTCGCGGCGATCGAATAGCGGCCGGCAAAGGAGTCTGCGATGAACGTCCATGCTAAAACCATTTCACCGGCACCGGTCCTGCTGCGCGAACAGACGGGCGCGGTAGTCACGCTGACCCTCAACCGCCCGCAACAGTTCAACGCCTTGTCCGGGGAGTTGCTGGACGCGCTGCAGGCTGCCCTGGATGATCTTGCCGGTGATACATCGGTGCGCGTGGTGGTCATCGCCGCCAACGGCCGGGGTTTTTGCGCCGGGCATGACCTTAAGGAGATCCACGGGCTCAGGACGCAGCCGCGCATCGAGGCCTTGTTCCAAAAGTGCAGTCGTGTCATGACCAGCCTCGTCGCGCTGCCACAACCGGTGATCGCCAAGGTGCACGCCACCGCGACAGCCGCAGGTTGCCAGCTTGTTGCACAATGTGATCTCGCGGTATGCGCCGACAGCGCGCGGTTTGCCGTGAGCGGCGTGAACTTTGGCTTGTTTTGCTCCACGCCGGCGGTTGCGTTATCGCGCAACCTGGGGCGCAAGCAAGCCATGGAAATGCTTCTCACAGGTGAATTCATCGATGCTGAAACGGCAAAACGCCACGGCCTGGTAAACAGCGTGGTGCCCGATGGGGAGCTCGGCGCGGAGGTTGATCGTCTCGCCGCGCTGATCGCGACCAAACCGCGAGGCGCGGTAGCGGCTGGTAAGCGGCTGTTCTACCAGCAATTGGAAATGGGTTTGACCGGTGCCTACGCCCTCGCGAGCGAGGTTATTTCGTGCAACGCGGCCGCACCAGAGGGACGCGAGGGCATGACGGCCTTCCTGGAAAAGCGCGCGCCGAAATGGCCGGATCAGTGATCGGAGCGGGGGACGACGCCGGATCCAATCCAACCGTATAGAATGAGACCCGCCCGCGGCGCATCTTGGAGGCGTTGTGGATAAATGGGGCGGGAAGGGCGCAGAAAGCGCAAGCGCGATGACGGGCGCATCAGCATGGAAAACCAGACGGATTCCACTTTGGTCGAAGACACAATTCTCGAAACACGAAAGCTGACGAAGGAGTTCAAGGGGTTTGTTGCGGTCAGCGACGTCGATCTACGGGTCAGGCGCGGCCAGATCCACGCCTTGATCGGACCCAATGGTGCCGGCAAAACGACCGTATTCAACCTGCTCACCAAGTTCCTGATCCCGACGACGGGGCAGATCCTGTTCAATGGCGCCGACATCACGATTGAGCGGCCGGCCCAGATCGCGCGCCGGGGCATCATCCGCTCCTTCCAGATTTCAGCGGTTTTTCCGCACCTTACAGTGCTCGAAAATGTGCGTATCGGCCTGCAACGGAAGCTTGGCATTTCATATCACTTCTGGAAGCCCGAGAGCGTGTTGCTCTCCCTGAATGACGAGGCGATGCGCTTGCTAGGCGAGGTCGGGTTGGAGTCATATGCCGATACAGAAACGGTGGCCCTGCCTTATGGCCGCAAGCGTGCGCTGGAAATCGCGACCACGCTGGCACTTGATCCCGAACTGATGCTGCTTGACGAGCCGACGCAGGGCATGGGGCACGAGGATGTGCACCGGGTGACCGAGCTCATAAAAAAAGTCGCGGTACATCGCACCGTGCTGATGGTCGAGCACAACATGAATGTCGTTTCCAGCATTGCCGACACCATTACTGTGCTGCAAAGGGGCAGCGTACTGGCTGAGGGTCCGTACGCCGAGGTGTCGGCCAACCCGCAGGTGATCGAGGCATATATGGGGACTGCACATTGAACGCCGCAGGCACGAATGACCGGCCGGTCGTGCTCAGCGTGCGCGATTTGCACGCCTGGTACGGCGAGTCCCACATCCTGCACGGAATGAATTTTGAAGTCCGGCAGGGTGAGGTAGTGACCCTGCTCGGACGCAACGGTGCCGGCAGAACCACCACGCTCAAGGCGATCATGGGTCTTACCGGGCGCCGCACGGGTTCTGTCACGATCGGTGGGGTTGAAACGGTGGCGATGCCGCCGCACCGCATCGCCCGGCTTGGCCTTGGCTATTGCCCGGAGGAGCGCGGCATTTTTGCCAGCCTCAGCGCCGAGGAGAACCTGCTGTTATTGCCCGAAGTCGGCCCTGGCGGCATGCCTTTGGATGAAATCTACGGCATGTTCCCCAATCTCAAGGAGCGCGCACACAGCCCGGGCACCAAGCTTTCGGGCGGGGAGCAGCAGATGCTGGCGGTCGCGCGAATCCTGCGCACCGGGGCCCGCCTTCTGTTGCTGGATGAAATAACCGAAGGCCTTGCACCGGTGATCGTGCAGAAGCTCGGAGAGGTCATTCGTGCGCTCAGGCAGAAAGGCTATACCATCATTCTTGTTGAACAGAATTTCAGGTTTGCCGCACCGCTGGCGGACCGGCACTACGTGGTTGAGCATGGTGAAGTCGTTGAAACGGTGACCAGCGATGAACTGGCCGCAAAAACGGAGCTGCTGAACGAGTATCTCGGTGTCTAGTCCGCAAGGATGCAAGAGAAATTTTTGATTCTAAAAAGAGGAGAACGCAACATGATTATCAAACGCAAGGTAATGGCTACTTTCGTCGCCGCGGCTCTGGGTGCTTTGGGTTCCGCGCACGCGCAGGTCTCGGACAACGTGGTCAAGATCGGTGTTCTGACTGACCTGTCGAATATTTATTCGGACGTGGCAGGGCAGGGGTCGGTGATCGCCGCACGCATGGCGGTCGAGGACTTTGCCAAGGACGGGATGGTGCTCGGCAAAAAGATCGAGATCATTTCCGCTGACCACCAGAACAAGGCGGATATCGCGGCGAACATCGCTCGCGAATGGTTTGACAAGGACAAGGTGGATACCATTGTGGACCTGGTTTCCACCAACACCGCACTCGCAGCGATGGAAGTGGCGGAACAAAAAAACAAGATCACGCTGGTTTCGGGTGCCGCTTCGCTGCCCATCACCAACGAGAAGTGCACCGCGGGTACGGTGCATTGGGCCTACGACACGTACGCGCTGTCGGTCGGTACCGCGCAATCGCTCGTCAAGCAGGGCAAAAAGTCCTGGTTTTTCCTGACGGCCGACTACGCTTTCGGCGCTGCGCTCGAGCGCGACGCAACGGCCGTGGTCAAGGCCAACGGCGGTTCGGTTGTTGGGTCGGTGAAGCACCCGTTCCCGAACAGCGATTTTTCGTCTTTCCTGTTGAAGGCGCAGGCGTCCAAGGCGGATGTGATTGCGCTTGCCAACGCCGGTGCGGATACCATCAACTCGGTAAAACAGGCGGCTGAGTTCGGCATCATGGGCAGCAAGCAGTCGGTCGTGCCGCTGCTGATTTTCATCTCTGACATCCACAGCCTCGGGCTCAAATCTACGCAGGGCATGTTTGTGACCGAGGGCTTTTACTGGGACCAGAATGACAAGACGCGTGCATGGTCGAAACGCTTTTTTGAAAAGCACAAGCGCATGCCGACCATGGTCCACGCCGGCGTCTATTCATCGGTGTACAACTACCTGAAGGCCATCCAGGCGGCCAAGACCGACGATACAGCAAAGGTCATGGAGAAGCTCAAGAGCACGCCGATCGATGACGGCTTGTTCAAAGGCACCATACTCGCCAACGGCAAGTTCAAGCACGACATGATCCAGGCCCAGGTGAAATCGCCTGCCGAGTCGAAGTCGCCCTGGGATTACTACAAGAACGTCACGGTGATCCCGGCCGATGTCGCGACCCAGCCGATCGGCCAGTCGACTTGCAAGCTGCTCAAAAAGTCATAGGCGTTGAGCGGGCGGGGGTGACCCCGCCCTGATATTGATTTCCGCGGCGTTTCCAAAACCGCCGTGGACAAGGTCTGATACTGCAATCCCGGCCGGAGGCCCTCGGCCGGGAGCGGTGCTCGAAAAGGTTCACCCGATGTTTGAGATGCTAGGCATCACGCCACAGGGCCTGCTGGCCCAGTTGCTTGTTGGACTGATCAACGGCTCGTTTTACGCCATTCTCAGCCTGGGGCTGGCGATTATTTTCGGTCTGCTCAACATCATCAATTTCACCCACGGCGCCCAGTACATGCTCGGCGCCTTTGTCGCATGGCTCGGTTTGACACAACTCGGGCCCTGGCTCGGCCAGCCCGAGCTGGTCGTCAATTACTGGTTTGCCCTTGTGCTCTCGCCGCTGCTCGTTGGCGCGTTCGGCATCCTGATCGAGCGGACGATGCTAAAGCGCCTTTATCACCTCGACCACCTGTACGGCCTGCTGCTGACCTTTGGGCTCGCCCTGGTTATAGAAGGCATGTTTCGTCACTGGTACGGCATCTCGGGCGAGAGCTACGAGGTGCCCGAGGCTCTGAGCGGCGCCATCCGGCTCGAAGAACTCGGGATAATCCTGCCCAAGTACCGCGTTTGGGTTGTATTCGCGTCGGTCGTCGTATGTTTCGCAACCTGGTACGTGATCGAGCGCACGCGACTCGGGGCTTACCTGCGTGCGGGAACCGAGAATCCGAAACTTCTGCAGGCGTTCGGCGTTAACGTCCCGCTGATGATTACGCTGACCTATGGTTACGGCGTTGCGCTGGCCGGCTTTGCCGGGGTGCTGGCGGCCCCAATTCTTCAGGTCAATCCGATAATGGGCTCCAACCTCATTATCGTGGTGTTTGCGGTGGTGGTCATCGGAGGCATGGGTTCGATACTGGGTTCCATATTGACCGGGCTCGGGCTCGGGCTGATTGAGGGGTTGAGCAAGGTGTTTTATCCGCAAGGGTCTGCGGTGGTGATTTTTGTAATCATGGCGATCGTGCTGCTGTTGCGTCCGGCCGGCCTGTTTGGCAGGGAAAAATAGTCATGGACCGTACCCGGATCATTTTCGCAGTGCTGTTCGTCATCGGGCTGCTGCTGCCTTTCCAGGACTTCATCTACCTCGTGTTTGCGATGCAGTTGCTGTGCTTTGCACTGTTCGCCTGCGCATTCAACCTGCTGCTTGGCTTCACCGGGCTGCTATCGTTCGGCCATGCGGCGTTTTTCGGCAGCGCCGGCTATATCACCGCCTTCGTCTGCAAGGAGTGGGGCTGGACGCCGGAAATCGGTATTCTCGCGGGCGTGGGCGTTGCGACGGTGCTTGGTTGGCTGGTTGGCAGCCTCGCTATCCGCCGTCAGGGCATTTATTTTGCGATGATCACGCTCGCGCTGTCGCAGATGGTGTTCTTTCTTGCGCTGCAATTTCCGTTCACGCACGGCGAGGACGGCATCCAGGGGGTGCCGCGCGGCAAATTCCTCGGCCTCATCGACCTATCCGGCGACGTCGCGATGTATTACTTCACGTTCGCCATATTTGTCCTTGGCTTTTCGCTGATCTACCGGACCATCCATTCCCCCTTCGGGCAGGTCCTAAAGTCAATCCGGGAAAATGAACCGCGCACGATTTCGCTTGGCTACGACGTCGAGCGTTTCAAGCTTCTCGCGTTCATGCTGTCGTGTGCGCTGTCCGGGCTCGCCGGTTCGACAAAGTCGCTGGTGTTCCAGCTCGCCACGCTCACAGACGTGCACTGGCACATGTCCGGCCAGGTGGTGTTGATGACGCTGCTTGGCGGCATGGGCACCATCTTCGGGCCGCTTGTCGGGGCG
>CAITSH010000172.1 GCA_903895005.1 uncultured Pseudomonadota bacterium | reverse complement strand
CGCGCCATGCGCCTCCTGCAGCAATTCCTGGTAATCGGATAGCGTCATGCCCATCTCGGCCGCCACCTCCGGCTCGGCGGCCGGGCGACCAAAGCGCTGCTCGAGCTTGGACAGCGTGGTTTCGATGCGCCGTTGCGCCTTCCTGATACCGCGCGGCAACCAGTCGTTCTGGCGCAACTCGTCAAGCATGGCGCCACGAATCCGTTGGGTCGCGAATGTCTCGAATTGCGCGCCCTGGTCGTCACGGTAGCGGCTGGCCGCATCCATCAGTCCGATCATTCCGGCTTGGACCATGTCATCGAGTTGCACGCTGGCCGGCAATCGCGCCAACAGGTGGTGCGCCATGCGCTTCACCATCGGTGCGAAGGTGGTCAGGTAATCGGTTTTTTCGATGGTTCCGGTTGCGTTATACATTGCTAACTCCAGGATGTTGAGACTGAGCTCACAGGAAAATGGGGGCGGCCTGCCGCTTCGTGCGGACCGCTTTGCGGCACGTAGGTGCGCAGGCGCCAGTTGTCGACACCTCGCGCGAGCTGGCACAGGGCACCGGGCAGTGTTTCCCCGGCGGCGATACGGACATCCGCGCGCGGCACGTTGCCGCAAAAATAAAGATCGAGGTCGAGAAAACGCCGCGCGGTCGCGGCAAGATTGCCGAACACGACGTGCGCGTCGGCCGGATCCGCGGCCCCCTCGACCAGAACCTGCAATCGCTGCGGCCTTACGTGGGCCGCTAGGCGCTTCATTTCGCTGTACGCGGGCATCAGGCCGCCGGCGCCGGCGGCGAACAGCCAGTCCCCCGCCGGATCGGCCAGCGGCGTCGCACTGCCGATGCCGCTCATGTTCAGGATGACGATGTCCGGCTCTGCGGGCGAGTGATAGAGCTGCGACAACACCCCGTCCACAGCCTGCCTGTCGTCGATGCCGCCCAGGCCGCGCGATGCGGGCAACAGCGAGACCCCGTCGGGCCCGCGCTGCAGCACCTGCCGCCAGGTCCTGTCACCCGAAAGGGCGTGTCCCAGTTCGTACCGCGTGCGCAAGCCCCAGTGCGAGGCCACCGCGCCACGGCTCTGGTCGATGATGGTGACGTGCCGGCCGATGCGCGCCAGCGCCTGACCGAGCTGCGCCGCAATGCGCGCCTGGTCATCGGGTCGCGCCGCCCCCGACAAGGGCAGCACGCGAAGGCCGCGCGGAGCCAGCATCCGGCGCAATCCAGCGGCCTGATCCATGGCGGTGCCCGGATTCAAGGTCTCAATGTGGATGGGACTAGGCATGCGCCGCCTTTTTGTCATTAATCGACGGTGTAAGCATCATCAGCGCTTCATCGGCGTCGAGGGAAAAGGCACCGCCGCCGGCAGTGGCGAGCGCCTGGCGAACCAGCGCTGCCGGATCCGGCAGGCTGAGGTCTTCTGGGACACGCTGGCCGTTAGAAACGAAATGCAGCGGCAGGCGGTGACGGATTGCGACGTCCAGGGTCGAGCCCGGTTTGACCGATTCATCGAGTTTGGTGATGCAGCAACCGGCAAGCGACGCACCGCTCTCTTTTCCGGCATAAACCCTTACGACATCCTCGAGCGTTTCACCCTGGCATGCGGCGTTCAACATCAGCAGGCGTTTTACGCGCCCGGAGCCGAGCATGGCGACCTGCTCGGGTACGCGCGGATCGCGCTGTCCGACGCCGATGGTATCGATCAGCACAAGGTGCTTGTCGCTGAGGGCGGCAATAGTGGCCTGCAATTCGGCTGCGTCCTGCACCGCATGCACCGGCACGCCAAGAATGCGTCCATAAATGCGTAACTGGTCCTGGGCGCCGATACGGTAGCTGTCGGCGGAGATAAGCCCGAGCTTTTGCGCACCGTATTTCATGACGTAACGGGCTGCGAGCTTCGCCGTGGTTGTTGTCTTGCCAACGCCCGTGGGGCCGACCAGGGCATATACACCGCCGCGGTCGATGAGTTCGTCTGCGGAGGCACGCCTGAGATTGGCTTCAAGCACGGAAACGAGCCAACCGGAAGCCTGTTCGGCGTTGAAATCATCGGGCAACCGGCCGGTTACGGCACGCGCCAGCGCCGGCGAGAAGCCCGCACCCAGCATGTCACCGGCCAGTTTCGTGCGAAGGGGCGCGCGTCGCGCCGCATCGCTCCAGGCAAGACTGGCGAACTGACCCTCGATGAGGCTGCGCATAGAGCGCAACTCGGCAACGACATCAGGCCGGTTTGCTTCGGGCTTTAATGCGGGGGGTTCGGCGCGCGACACAGACGCTCCACCGGCTGTGGCCGCCGGAGCGGAAAGCGGCACGCCCGTCTTGCGCTGCAACGCGAAGTCTACAAAGCCCTGCGGCGAAACCGCCGCGGGACGCCCGTCATTCCTGACCGACGGCTGCGCCGGTGCCGGCGTTGCCGGACCTGCAAGATGGGCGACATCGGCCTGGGCCATGGCCATCATTTCGAAGCCGCCGGCGACCTGCCTGCTCGACAGGATCACCGCATCCTCGCCGAGTTCCTGACGGACACGACGCAGGGTCGTGCGTGAGTTTTCACCCAGAAATTTTTTAACGTTCATGACTTGGCTCCAATAATCGATGTAACTCGAATGACTCTGCTATCGGGAATTTCTGCATGCGCCAGCACCCTCAGGCTTGGCAGGGCGCGCCGAGCCAGCCTTGACAATGCGTTGCGCAATCTGTCCGGGACGAGCAACACGGTCGGTGCACCCAGGGCCTCCTGACGCGACAGACCGCTCGCACATTCGGCGAGCAGCGTGTCGGCGAGGCCTGGTTCAAGGCCGAGCCCCTCGTTTCCGGAGGCCTGGGCGGTTTGCATCAACACGCGCTCCAGTTCGCCATCAAGCGCCATGACCTGCAATTCACGCTCGGCGCCGAAAATCTGTTGCACGATCGCGCCACCAAGCGCAACGCGGGCGGAAGAAGTCAGCTCATTCGGATCCTGGCTGCGCGTGGCCGCCTCGGTCAGCGCCTCGACAATGGTGCGCAGGTCGCGAAGATGCACGCCGTCATTGAGCAGGTTGGCAAGCACGCGCTGCAGGGTGGCAAGCGGGATCAGCTTGGGCACCAGGTCCTCGACCAGTTTCGGCCACTGACGTGAAAGGTGGTCAAGCAGTTGTTGTGTCTCGACGCGACCGAGCAGCGCGCCGGATTGCGCCTGCAGCACATGCGATATATGCGTTGCAACAACAGTGCCCGCGTCCACCACGGTATAGCCCGAGGCCTGTGCCTGGTCGCGCATTGCCGCCTCGACCCAGATCGCCGGCAGGCCGAAGGCCGGGTCGCGCGTCTGCGTGCCTGGCAGCATGGTTGCGACACGCCCGGGGTTGATGGCCAGCAGCATGCCGTTGTAAGACTCGCCCTCGCCAACCGTGACGCCCTTCAGCGAAATCCGGTAGGCGCTGGGCTTGAGTTCGAGGTTGTCACGAATATGCACGGACGGCGGCAGGAAGCCCATTTCCTGCGCGAACTTCTTGCGCAGCGCGCGTATGCGCCGCAGCAGTTCGCCGTCCTGTCCTCGATCAACCAACGGAATCAGGCGGTAACCGACTTCCAGGCCGAGCGTGTCGACCTGCTGCACATCCTCCCACGTGGCCTCCTGGTTTTCGCTCACCTCGGGCGCCTCGCGCGGTGCTTCTGCCGCGGCAGGGGCTTTGCCCTGCTGCTGCAGCCACCAACCTGCATAGCCGCAGGCGCCGGCAAAAATCAGGAAAGGCAGATGCGGCATGCCCGGGATCAGGCCGAGCAGCGCAAGTACACCGGCGGTCAGGTAGAACGCGTACGGGTTGCTGAACAATTGCGACACCAGCTGGCCACCGATGTCCTGGGTACCGACGCGGCTTACGACAAGGCCCGCCGCGGTGGAAATGACCAGTGCGGGAATCTGCGCCACAAGCCCGTCGCCAATCGCCAGCAATACGTAGTTGTTGGCGGCGGTCGCAAATGACAACTGGTGCTGCAGCACACCGACCGCAAGGCCGCCCAGGATATTGATGACCAGAATCAGGATGCCGGCGACCGCGTCGCCGCGCACGAACTTGCTCGCGCCGTCCATGGCGCCGTAGAAATCCGCTTCCTGTGAAATTTCCGTACGACGCTTGCGCGCCTCCTGCTCGCCGATGAGGCCGGCATTGAGATCGGCGTCGATCGCCATCTGCTTGCCGGGCATCGCATCGAGTGTGAACCGTGCCGATACCTCGGCGATTCGCCCGGCACCCTTGGTGATCACGACAAAGTTGATGACCACCAGGATGATGAACACCACCAGGCCGACCGTGAAATTGCCGCCAAGCAGGAAGTGGCCGAATGACTCGATCACCTTTCCCGCGGCATCCGGGCCGGTATGGCCGTGCATGAGCACGATACGCGTCGAAGCGACGTTGAGCGACAGCCGCATCAACGTGGTGAGCAGCAGCAGCGTCGGGAACACGGCGAAATCGAGGGGCCGCGACGTATAGAGCGCGACCAGCATCACCAGGAGCGCAAGCGCGATATTGAAGGTAAACAGCAGGTCGAGGACGAACGGCGGCAGCGGCAGCACCATCATCGCCAAAACGAGGACGACTACGAGCGGTGCGGCGAGCTGGCGCCAGTTGATGGCGCTGCCTGTGGACATTGCCGGTGCGGCGGACTGGCTCATGCACCCTCCTCAATCGCGCCCCAGGCCT
This sequence comes from uncultured Pseudomonadota bacterium, assembly GCA_903895005.1. The sequence goes on along the minus strand of CAITSH010000172.1, from coordinate 1,393 downwards.
CGGGCACGGGCAGGTCGGTCGGCAGGCGCGTACCGCGCATACCGGCGCGGGTTTGCATAACCCAGGCGAGCACCAACGCAACCGCTTCGTACAACTCCCAGGGAATGTCCCTGCCCAGTTCGCCATGGCGGTGAAGCGCACGCGCAAGGGGCGGCGCCTCGAGCACCGGCACGCCGGCGGCGGCGGCGACTTCACGTATTTTCAGCGCCAGCAGGTGCTGGCCCTTGGCGACCACGCGCGGCGCGCGCTGGCCTTCGCGATAACTCAGCGCAACGGCATAGTGGGTCGGGTTGGTCACGACCACATCGGCCTTGGGTACCTCGGACATCATGCGATTGCGGGCGGCGTCGCGTTGCTGGCTGCGGATGCGCGCCTTCATCTGCGGATCACCCTCGCTCTCGCGCATTTCACGCTTGACCTCTTCAAGGGACATGCGCAGCTGCTTGGCGTGGCTCCACAACTGCCAGGGCACGTCGATGCCGGCGACGATCGCCGTGCATCCGGCCAGGCTTACAAAGGTGACGGCGAGCAGGCGCGACGCACTTGCGAGCGCCGCCTCCGGGGCGAGCGATCCGAGCGCCATCAATTCCTCGCGGTTGTTCCAGATCAGCAGCCCGGTCACGCCAAGGAACAGCGCCGCCTTGAGCAGCGCCTTGCACAGTTCCATCAATCCATGGGTGGAAAACATCTGCCCGAGACCGCGGGCGGGCGACATGCGCGTGAAATCGGGCATGAGGGATTTGTCCGAGAACATCCAGCCGCCAAGGGCCATGCCGCCGCCGATCGCGGCGGTGGCGAGCAATGCGAACAAGGGCAGCATCAACATCAGGCCCTCGCGCGCCGAGGCATCGAGCCGCGTCAGCATGCGTGCCGAATCCAGGGCGCTGGCATGATCGAACACCAGGCCCGAACGCATGACCGCGGCCAGCCCGGAGGCCGCCTGGGGCCCCATCCACCAGAATGCGCCTGCGGCGGATACCAGCACGAGCGAGGCCGCAAGCTCGCGTGAGCGTGCAATCTGGCCTTCCTGTCGCGCCTCTTCCAGGCGCTTGGGCGTTGCTGGAAGACTTCGTTCCTGATCAGATTCTTCAGACATCGCTCGTCACTGCCGTTAATGCAATGAGAGCGATTATTTATCCTCACCGCGGATTCAAACCCGCGAAAAGCGCCCGCTAACCGGGTCTGTTCGGACGGCTGGTATGGAATGACCCCGCTACAGTCAACTCATCCGGCACCGCGCCGGTCAACCGAAAGGAGCTTGCGATGCTGAAAATGCTGAACAATGAATCCAGTTACGCGGAAATGGACACCTTCGCCCCCGGCATCATCGGCGAAATGCTCAACCAGGCCGATATCGAGGATGACGTTATCCTCGGTGACATTGAACCTTGGG
>CAITSH010000171.1 GCA_903895005.1 uncultured Pseudomonadota bacterium | reverse complement strand
TGGTGCAGGCCAGCTTGCGAGTATCCGGGTCGAAGGATTGCGTAGCTGGACGCCGCAAGAGGTGGCCGGCGTGATTGCCGAGTCCACGCCCGTCGCCGGGCCGGTCGATGCGGCGGCGGATGTCGTTGATCCCGGCGAACCGATTAGCGACGCCCCGTCTACTCGAACCGCGCCTGTGTCGATTGCCGCCGTTTCTGCCGTCCCTGAATTTGCCGCTGCGACACCTTCGGAAATCGTTGTTGCGCCGCAGACGACAGTGGGCGCCGCGGCGGTGACGGCCGTAGCTGTCGTCAAGGCGGCGTTGTCTGATGATGAAGGCGATTTGGCCGAGGCCTCCGGTGACGACCCGGTCTCGGCGTTTCTCGCGCAACTTGCCGATAAGCGCGAAGCCGATGGTTCGTTCGACAGGACACCGCAGTTGCGTGTTGCAACGAGCGATGCCCCAACGCCTTCAGACCCTGCGCGCGCGGACCGGATCGCGAGGGAATGGAATGCGCTGCACGCGTACATGGACACCCTTGCGGATGCGGCGGACACCGACCAGATCTATGCGGCGAGGACGGATCGCCTGTTCGGACAAATGGCCATTACGGGTAATTGGGGTGCAGGGGTGTTTGGTGCAGGTGTATCTGACGCTGCATCCCTCGGCATCCGCGACCGCAGCTTGGCCGACCTGCGCCCCCTGCAAAGCCTGTCTGAAGGTTTTACGGCGCTGCTTTGAGGCCCGCCCCGCGTCAAGGCAGCGACCTGATTTAAGTGATGATTTCCCCCGTTTTGCCAGCGACTTCGACTTATGTCGAATGCATAAACCGGACATTTGGGACTACACTGGGGATCGTTGTCGGACAAGTTCGGCTTGTCCGACGGTCTCGGGGACACGCGCGGAAGCACAACGTATGGCTGTTATCAGAGTGCGACTGTATTGGTTCTTCACCTTACTGGGTGCCGCGTGCGCCCTGCCCGCCCTTGGGCAATCGAAAAACCAGCCCAAAGCACATCTCGAGATTGGCGAATATCTCCAGGTCAACGATTACCTCGTCGCCGCTGACAAAAAGTCCTTCGCCGTGCTGCAGCCTGACGGCAACCTGTGCGTCTTCATGGGCGACCAGCCCAAAAACAAGCGCGGCCCGTCGCTGTGGTGCTCGGGCTCGGCGCGCAACACCGGCGCCTACTACGCGATACTCGGCCCAGATGCCAACTTGTGTGTTCACCGTGGTGCGGCGCCGGTCGCCAATGCCCACGCCAATCCGCGCGGTGGCGGCGGCAGCAGCATCTGGTGCTGGGGCGACAAGGAATTCGTCGGTGCGCGCTATATCCTTAAGGTCGAGGGCGCAGCCTTGTGCGCCTACGAGGTGCTCGCCTCTTCTGGCGGCACGGCGCAGCGGCCGATGCGCATGCTGTGGGCCTCTCGCAAGCTCACCAAGCTGAGCGGTTTCGTCGCGCACTGAGCGCGACCACGCCCCGTTTACCCGGGGCCACCCTAAGCTTGCACCGGGGTTAATCCGCTGATGCAGCGCCTTTCTCGATTTCCGCAAAGACCTGCTCGGCGCTCTTGTTGCCGGCAATGAGTTCGCCCATCGCGCCAGCCCACAGTTTGAACACGTGCGTCCCGGCATCGAGCATGTTCTTGATCATGGTGGCCGAGGGCACGCTGCCCTCGACGTCGGCGAGCACCATGAACTGGAAGCCCTTGCCGGCGATCGCGGCCATGCGCCCGAGCGAAAGGAAACGCAGGTTGATGCCGTTGGCCAGCTTGCACGCCTCGTCGTAGCGCTCTGCCGGGATGGGCTTGGCGCCGTACATATAGAGCGATAGCCACTGCCGCTTTTCATCCGCCTCGACAAACAGGCGATAAGGCTCACCACCCACTTCGCACGGGGTTTCCACAGCGGAGGTGCCGCCCTCCGGGTTCAGCTGGATCTCGGCTTTCAGCTGAATCTGCTCAAGCCATTGCTGTATCAGCGCGGCCAGTTTCATGTCCTGCGGAATCGTTTTCATAAGCCTTGCTCCTTGAAGACCTTTAGGAATGAATGACCGGGGCGGCGCCCGCCGCGGCGTTGAAAAGCGTTGCCGGGACGATGGCGCGACCTCTAGATCGATCAGCAGTAACGTGCGCAACCCGGAGGTGAAACTATACCGGCACATTTGCGGCGCCATGTCGTAACAACGTAACCGCCTCGGCCTGCGCCGAGACACGCGGTTACCGGATGTCGACAAAACCGCGCTGGAAGGGTGCACCAAAAGGCGTAAATTGGTCACAACGCAAAGACAATTGCGCCGACGCGAAAGCGCATACCAACAAATACAGTGGAGGCAATAAAATGTACGACTTTCGCGAATATGGTTCTACGAACAGCCCCGAGTCCCTCGCCATGCGTTTCATTTCAGACACGTTGAGCCAGTCGGACATTGCGTTCGACGATGAGTCTTGGGACTTGTCAGGGAGCGATGACGAAGCTGAATAATAAAGTGCAATAACTTGGGACATCGCGGAACGCTGACGCGACCGCTCGGCCGTGAGGCCGGCGACGAGTTGGGATAAAAAGCCATCGGTGACTGCTTTCGCTTGCAGTGCAATCGACTGGAAATGCCCGGCTGGCGCGGCTTTCCAGCCGTCCGTTCTCAGCCTGTCTTGGCGTTGTCGGCGGCTGTGGTGAACGAGTCGGCGTAGAACTCCGCATCGGGCAGGTTGCACTTGCCGACAAAATCGCGCCGCGCGCTGTCCACCATGATCGGTACGCCGCAGGCGTAAACCTGGTGTGCCGAAAGATCAGGGAAATCGGCCATGACCGCTTGGTGCACGAAGCCCGTGCGGCCGGTCCAGGCGTCCTCGGCGGTGGCCTCTGACATCACCGGCACGTAGCTGAAGTTGTCGTGCTCGGCGGCCCACTGCTTTACGAGCGGGTCCATGTAGATGTCTTTCGGGCGGCGCGCGCCCCAGTAGAGAACCATCTTGCGCGTGATGCCCTTGTTGAAGGCGTATTCGATGATTGACTTGATCGGCGCGAAGCCGGTGCCGCTTGCAACAAACACGATGGGCTTGTCGGTGTCCTCGCGCAGGTAAAAGCTGCCCAAGGGCAGTTCGATGCGCAGGATGTCGCGTTCTTTCATCTTGGTGAACACGTGGTCGGTGAAGCTGCCGCCGGGTACATGGCGGATGTGCAGTTGCACGAACTCGCTGTCGTGCGGCGCGTTGGCCATTGAAAAGCTGCGACGCTCGCCGCCCTTGAGCATGATGTCCAGGTACTGCCCGGCAAGGAACATCAGGTGCTCGGAGGCGGGCAGCTTGAGCTTGAGGATGATCACATCATCGGTGACTTTCTCCAGCGCCTGCACGCGGCTTGGCACGATGCGGATCGGGATGTCACCGAGTTCGCGCACTTTGTCGCATTCGATCACCAGGTCCGAGAGCGGCTTGGCGCAGCAAAACAGCGCCCAGCCCTCGGCCTGCTCGGCTTCGGTCAGCCATTGCTGCTGGAAGTTGCCGTAATCGACCTTGCCCTCGAGTACTTTGCCCTTACAGGTGCCGCATGAGCCGCCGCGGCAGCTGTAAGGCAGCCCGAGGCCGCTGCGCAGAGCCGCCGCAAGAACGGTTTCGCCAGCGTCGGCCTGGTACTGCTTGTCGCTGGGCTTGATGGTGATATTCATGGTCATGGTCGTGGCGCTTTGCGCAGATTGGGGCCCGGTATAAGGGCAAGAGGCCGCTATTTTAATTCAAAGCACCGCTGCGCCGGCGCCCGATGGCGGCGCTGATGGTGCTGGTGGTGCGGGCGGGTGGCGAGGCTGAACCGGTTAAAATCACGCATGGTTTGCATCCGCATTTTTGAATCGCAGTGAAAAAGCTCCTGATCATCGGCTGCGGCGATGTTGCGCGTCGCGCACTGCCGGCATTGACTGCGCGTTACGAAGTGGCCGCGCTGTCGCGTCATCCGGAAGACCTGCCGGCGCAGGTCAAAGCGATCAGAGCCGACCTAGATGCGCTGGAAACCCTTGTCTGGCGCGGTTTTCCAGCCGATTGCATCCTGCACAGCGCCCCGCCCGGTGACAGCGGGGCCATCGATGCGCGCACGCGCGCCTTGCTCGCCGGCTTCGCCGATGGCGGTGCGTTGCCGCAGCGGTTTGTGTATATCAGCACCAGCGGTGTGTATGGCGATTGCGCGGGTGAGTGGGTCGATGAATCGCGGCCGGTGAATCCGATGTCCGATCGCGCGCGCCGACGCGTCGACGCCGAAAACGGTTTGCTTGCGTGGGGAAGGGCGAGCGGTGTGAATGTGAGCGTGTTGCGGGTGCCGGGCATTTACGCCGCCGACCGCCTGCCGGTCGAGCGCCTGCGCCGCGGCACACCGGCGCTGCGTGAAGAAGACGATGTCTACACCAACCACATTCATGCGGATGATCTCGCCGCAATTTGCGTTGCCGCGCTCGAGCGCGCAACGCCGGGCGCGATATACAACGCCTCTGATGACAGCGAACTGAAAATGGCGGCGTATTTTGACCTTGTCGCCGAACGCGCCGGCCTGCCGCCGCCGCCGCGCATCTCGCGCGCCGAGGCGCAAGAAAAAATAAATCCGGCGCTGCTGTCATTTATGAGCGAGTCGCGCCGACTAAAAAATGCCCGGATGAAAGCCGGTCTCGGTGTGAGGCTGCGTTATCCTACGGTGTACGAGGGCGTTCCGAACCTGCGCAAGACCGGCTGAATTGTTGGAAGTGAGCGAGAAAGATCGATGAAAGTCATGATGGTGTTTACAAACATGCCCGACCAGGCGAGCGCCGAATTGCTGGCCGCGGCGCTGGTTGAGCAGCGCGTTGCCGCCTGCGTCAATGTGCTGATGCCGGCACAGTCGGTCTTTCGCTGGAAGGGCCATGTCGAATCGGCAAGCGAAGTCCCCTTGGTGATCAAGACCACCGCAGAGCGTTATCC
>CAITSH010000170.1 GCA_903895005.1 uncultured Pseudomonadota bacterium | reverse complement strand
CAAAGCGTGGCACGCTGGCCTGGTACATGGAGATCGTCATGGTGGTTCCTGAAAGGAATGGTTGGGAGAGCGGATGCTTGGTGCCGGCGCGCTGCAAGGCGCGCAGAGCGTGCATTCTAGTCGCACCGGCGGGCGGCCGTGCGCGACCGCCCGCCGGTGGCCAGGGACCCGGTAGGGCGCGGGCGAAGCGCGTCCTATTCGGGTTCTACCCCGACGTCCTTGAGCAGTTTGGCCCAGTGGACGCGCTCATTGCGTATCAGCTCGGCAAAGCCTGCCGGCGACTGTGCCGCCTCATCGGGAAAGGTGCCCAAATCACGCAGGCGCGTGACCATCTCCGGGTCACGCAGCACGGCCGTCAGTTCGCGGGACATGCGCCCTACCGCCTCGGCAGGCGAACCGGTGGGCGCGACGATGCCGAACCAGCCGACAAACTCGAATCCGGGCACCGTCTCGGCGATCGCCGGTACCTCATCCCAGCCCGGAATGCGCGTCGCCGTGCTCACCGCCAGCGCACGCAGGGCACCGCGCTTGACGTGCTGCGATGAGGGCGCAACCGACAGGATAACCAGTTGCGTGCGCCCGGCGATGGTGTCCTGCAAGCCCTGCGGCATCACGGCGTAAGGCACCTGCTGTATCGGCGAGGCCGCGGCCTTGCTCACCCAGCTTGCGAGCACGCCCGAGGCGTTGCGCGCACCGTCGGTGGCGAAGTTGAGCGTGCCCGGCTTGGACTTTGCGAGCGCAAACAACTCGGCGAGGTTCTTCGCCGGCACATCCGGATGGGCGAGCACGAAAAACGGCGACTTGACCACGAAGGACACCGGCGTGAAATCGCGCGCCGGGTCATAGGGCAGCGACTTGAACAGCAGCGGATTGGTGATCAGCGCCGCCGAGGTGCCGAAAAAAAACGTATAGCCATCGGCCGGGGCGCGCGCCACGGCCTGCGCCCCGACCAGATTTGCCGTGCCCGGACGGTTCTCGACAATGATTTGCTGGCCCAGCGCGCGCGTCAACCGGTCGGCGATCAGGCGGGCGATGATGTCCGGTTGCGCCCCGGGGGCAAACGCCACCACCAGCTTGACCGGCTTGCTCGGCCAGGCCTGCGCATGTGCGGACGCGGCCGCCACCATCATGCCAAGCGCGGTTGCGGAAAATAGCGCGGCACGAATCACCGCGCACCTTGCAGCACGAATTGCAGCACGCATACTCAACTCCTCCTTGGTCACCATCGCATATGCCCCAAAAGCCGCGCCAGACGGGCATTTCCAGCCGATGCAGATAGGCTGGCCGCCCTTTTATTCAGGCTACTCCGGCTTGATACCCTGCTCCCGCATGAGTTTCGCCCATTTGGCCTGGTCTTCACGGATGAAAGCGCCAAACTCCTCCGGCGCGTTACCCGCCGGTTCGCTGCCCAGGGCGAGCATTTTTTCCCGCACTTCTTTTTGCGCCAGGACGCGGTTCGCATCCGCCGACAGTTTTGCGACGATGGCCTTCGGGGTCGCCACCGGCGCCAGCAGGCCAAACCAGCCAACGGCCGCATAACCGGGTAGTCCGGATTCGGTTACGGTCGGCAGGTTGGACAGCGTCTCGGAGCGCTTCGCGCTGGTCACCGCCAGCGCGCGCAGGCGGCCGCCCTGAACGTGCGACATCACCGTCTGCGCCGGCGCGAACATCAGGTCCACCTGCCCGCCCACCAGGTCGGAGAGCGCCTGGCCCGTGCCCTTGTAGGGTACGTGCAGCAAATCGACGCCGGCCATGGACTTGAACAACTCGGCGGCAAGGTGCGAGGCCGCCCCCGTGCCCGACGAGCCGAAGCTCAGGCGGCCGGGGCTGGCCTTGGCCAGCGCAATGAGTTCACGCACGTTCGCCGCACCGACCTTGGGGTTGGCGGTCAGCACATAGGCCGAGGCCGATACCAGGGTGACCGCGGCAAATTGCGGCGTGTTTTTTTCCGACAGCGCCGCCGTCGAGGCCATCACCAGCGTGTAACCGTCGGGCGCCGATTGCGCCACCTGGTCGGCGCCAATGTGGCCGCTCGCGCCCGGCTTGTTCTCGATGATGACCTGCTGGCCCCACAACGCGGTGAGTTGCGGCGCCATGATGCGCGCCAGCGTATCGGCGCCGCCGCCCGGCGGAAAGGGCACGATGATACGCACCGGCTTGGCCGGGAAAGTTTGCGCCTGCGCGGCAAGCACAACGAACAGGAGGCCAAGGGAAAGAATTGACCGAAGAATGTGCTTCACGAAGTTATTGGAAGTTTTATCAGCAGGTCCCCTCCCCCCTCGCGGGGGAGGGAGCAAGTCAGTCGCCGTGATAGCAATGTCATGACATCTTGGCCTGAATGGGATACGAATGAACGACCTAGGCCTCGCCGGGCGCCACGATATGGGTGCGTAATGTGGTGATGCCCTCGATCGCGCATTCGATGACGTCGCCGGGCTTGAGGTACAAGTCCTCGGCATTGGGCTTGCCCACCGCCACGCCACCGGGGGCGCCGGTGGAAAACATGTCACCCGGCTCAATGACCAGCAGCCGCGAGAAGTGCTCGATGATGTCGGGCAGCTTCCATATCTGGTCGGAGGTGTTCACGCGCATGCGCTCCTCACCATTGACCGAACAGGTCATCCACAGGTTGTAGGGATCCGGTATCTCGTCCATGGTGACGATCTCCGGCCCCAGCGGCCCGAAGCCCGGCGCGTTCTTGCTCGTCCAGAAACGCGACCCCGATGCCACCTCGCGTTTTTGCGTATCGCGGCAGGTCAGGTCGTTAAGCACCGTCACCCCGACAACGTAATCGAAGGCATCGGCCCTTTTTGCGCCGAACGCACGCTTGCCGATGACAAACACCAGCTCCGGTTCGTAATCCAGGTGCACCACGCTCGCCGGGCGCGCAACCTTTTGCTCGTGGCCGGACAGGCATTCGTTGGTCTTGATAAAGCCCGTCGGTTCTTGCGGGATTTCCTTGATGAGGTCGGTGCGTTTGAGCTCTTCAAGGTGGGTGCGGTAGTTTTTACCCACGCACAGGAACTTGTTCGCATCCGGAATCACCGGCAGGAAATCAATGTCACCCACAGGCAGGAGCGCCGCCTTGAAGCGCTGCGGTTCGGCCCGCGCCGCATCGGCGAGCGCGCGCACCCGTGCCAGCGCCGCGGGGCCGGCGGCAAGCAAGGCCTTCATGCTTGAGGGCAGCGCCGCTTCGCCGGCGGGAACGGCGAGGGAAAGATCGAGCACCTGCCGGTCCAGGCGCACGCCGATGCGCGCGCCCATGTCGGAAGAACCGCGTTTGCCAAATGTAATCAGTCGCATTGGTT